>DATFUZ010000041.1:0-55822 GCA_035260545.1 Gallionellaceae bacterium
CATGTCCATGCGCACCGCGTGGCAGGAGGGCGGCGAGAGCAAGTCGGTCACCGCACCCCTGTCGCTCATCGTCTCCGCGTTTGCGCCCTGCGCCGACGTGCGCGACACGCTCACCCCGCAGCTCGTGCCCGACCTCGATACCGTCATTCTGCTGATCGACCTCGGCCTGGGCAAGGACCGCTTGGGCGGCTCCGTGCTGGCCCAGGTCTACGGCGAGGTGGGTTATTACGCGCCGGACGTGGACGAACCCGCGCGCCTTACCCGTTTCTTCGAACTGATCCAGCGCTTCAACGCCGAAGGCAGGCTGCTCGCCTACCACGACCGCTCCGACGGCGGCCTGTTCGCCGCGCTGTGCGAAATGTCCTTCGCGTCCCACATCGGCCTCGACATCGCGCTGGAGGAAACCAATCGCGACACGGTGCGCGCCCTGTTCAGCGAAGAGCTGGGCGTGCTGGTGCAGGTCCGCAATGCCGACCTGCGCTACATCCTCGATACCTGCTACGAGGCGGGCATGGTGGAAATCCATCCCGTCGCCACCCTGAACCAGACCAGCGAGATAGTCATCACCCGCCGCGGCACGGAGCTGTTCCGGGAGAGCGCGGTGTCGCTGCAGCGCATCTGGTCGGCCACCAGCTACCACATGCAGAAGCTGCGCGACAATCCGGCGTGCGCGCAAGCCGAATACGACGGCCTGCTCGACACGAGCGACCCAGGTCTGCATGCAAAACTGACCTTCGACCCGGACGAGCCCATTGCGCCCGCGCTGCTCAAGTCGCGGCCGCGGATCGCCGTCCTGCGCGAGCAGGGCGTGAACGGCCAGGTGGAAATGGCTGCCGCGTTTGACCGCGCCGGCTTCCAGGCCGTGGACGTGCACATGAGCGACATCATCGCCGGCCGCGTGAAGCTGGAACAGTTCAAGGGCGTGGCGGCTTGCGGCGGCTTCTCCTACGGCGACGTGCTGGGCGCGGGCGAGGGCTGGGCCAATTCCATCCTGTTCAACCCGAGGGCGCGCGCCGAGTTCGAAGCCTTCTTCGCCCGCACCGACACCTTCGCCCTGGGCGTGTGCAACGGCTGCCAGATGATGAGCAACCTGCACGAAATCATTCCCGGTGCGGAAGACTGGGCGCACTTCTCGCGCAATCTGTCCGAGCAGTTCGAGGCGCGCTTCGTCATGGTGGAAGTGCAGCAATCGCCCTCCATCTTCTTCGAAGACATGGCGGGCAGCCGCATGCCCATCGTGGTGTCGCATGGCGAGGGCTATGCCGACTTCGGTGACGCAAGAAAACTCAAGGCGGCGCAGCCGCTGGTCGCGCTGCGCTACGTAGACAACTACGGCAAACCGACCGAGATCTATCCGCTCAACCCCAACGGCTCGCCCCAGGGCATCACCGGCCTGACCACGCCGGACGGCCGCTTCATGGTGATGATGCCGCATCCGGAGCGGGTGTTCCGTACTGTGCAGAATTCCTGGCATCCTGCCGACTGGCAGGAGAACGGGGCCTGGCTGCGGATGTTCCAGAACGCGCGGCGCTGGGTGGGCTGATGCGCCGCCGCCCTAGTGCGGCTGCCGTGCAAGCATGTCGATGAATTGACCCTGCGGCACCGGCGGAGAATACAGGTAGCCCTGCAGGTAGTCGCAGCCGAGGCCGGCCAGCAGGTCGCGTTGCACCGCGGTTTCCACGCCTTCCGCAATCACCTTGATGCCCAGCTTGTGCGCCATGACGACAATCGCTTCCGTCAGCGCCCGGTCGCTGGCATTCTCCGCCAGTTGCTGCACGAAGGAACGGTCAATCTTCAGGTAATCGATGTCGAACCGCTTCAGGTAGGAGAGGGCTGAAAATCCCGTGCCGAAATCGTCTATCGAAACCTCGATGCCGCGGTTGCGATAGTCAAGCAGACGGTCTCTGATCCCGTCCGACTCACTGAGCAACAGGCCCTCGGTGATTTCCACCGCAATACAGCCGGCGAGCGAGGGATCACGCTCCATGCGCTCGAGCCACCCATCCTGCGTGCCCGATCCGAATTGCAGCGGCGACTTGTTGACGCTCATCTGGATTGTGCAGCCGAACATTTCGTGGCAGCGCGCAATGCTGTCCAAGGCTTGGTCGAACACCCAGTTGCCGATGCCGTCGATCAGGCGCGCTTCCTCCGCCAGGGGGATGAACAGTCCCGGGCTGAGCGTCCCACGCACCGGATGATGCCAGCGCAGCAGCGCCTCCGCCTTGGTGATGCGGCCACTGGCGACTTCCACGATGGGCTGGTAATACACTTCCAGTTCCCGCCTGGACAGGGCCTGCCGCAGGTCGTTGGTCAGCGCCAGTTTTTCCAGCGCCTGCGCCTGCATCGACTGGGTGAAATAGCTGAAGCGGCCGCGGCCTTCCGCCTTGGCCTGGTACAGGGCGCGGTCCGCGTGCTTGATCAGGCTTTCCTCGTCGGTTGCGTCGTCCGGATAGAGCGCGATGCCGACGCTGGCCGAAATATAGCCGCGGTCGTTGTCGCCCAGGTCGAAGGGCGCGGCAAGCGACTGGATGATGTCCTGGGCGAGATGTTCGAGGTGGATGGTTTCGCCGACATCGGTGAGGATGATGGTGAACTCGTCGCCGCCCAGGCGCGCGATGGTGTCGGATTCGCGCACGCACTGCGTGATGCGGCTGGCTGCTTCCAGCAGCAGCCGGTCTCCCTTGCTGTGGCCCAGCGTATCGTTCACGTCCTTGAAGCGGTCCAGGTCGATGAATAGCAGCGCCAGCCTGCTGTTGACGCGCTCCGCTTTCCTGATCTCCAGTTCCAGCCGATCGTAGAACAGGCGCCGGTTGGGCATGCCGGTGAGCGTGTCGTAATTGGCCTGCTTCAGGATCAGCGCCTCCTTTTCCCGCAGGTCGGTGATGTCGGTGTTGGTGCCGATCAGCCGCACGGGGTGGCCGTCCGAGGCGCGCGCCGCCAGGAAAGCACGCGACAGCACGCTGATCCAGTGTCCGTCCTTGTGGCGCAGGCGCATCTCGGTGGAGAACGACTCCTTGCGCTCCTTCGCATAGTCGGCGATGCCCGCAAGCACCCTGTTCCGGTCATCCGGGTGCACCAGCGCGAGCCATGCGTTCAGGGTGTTTTCCACTTCATCGTCGCGGTAGCCCAGCATGGACTTCCAGCGCGGCGAGTAATAGACCTCATTGTCCTCCAGATTCCATTCCCACAATCCATCGTTGGTGCCGCGCATGATGAGGGCGAAGCGCTCCTCGCTCGCCTTCCGGCTGTCCTCGGAATCGTGCAGCAACTCATAGGGCTGTTCCACCGCCGTGACGAAGATGCTGCGGTAGAGGAAGATGTAGGAGAGCACCTTGAATACGTGGCCAAAGATGTTGAGGAAATCGGAAACATTGCGGTAGTGGGAAAACACGATCTCGCCCATGCCCATGATCAGGCAGGACGAGGCGATGGCGAAGAACTGGCGCCGGTTCAACATGGTGGCGCGATAGATGAAGGCGCCGGCGAGCACGACGTCCGAGACGGACAAGCCGTATTCGTAATCGCGCTTGAAGGCGGTCACGCCGATGCCGGTAATGTGCATGACCGGCAGGCTGCCCAGATCGTAGGTGCCGACCAGAAACACGGCCGCGGCGCCCAAGGCGGCGCCCGCCAGCCATATCCAGCGCGACCAGGCCAGCCGCACCCTGAACAGCAGCAGGGTCAGCGTGGCGACCACCGCGGTGCGCCCGGCGAGCCAGAAGAAAATGGAGCGGTTGGCGGAATTTTCCGTCACGAAGGGGGGCATGCCGTCATAGGCCAGCATGTGCATCAGGTCGATCGCAGCGACCAGCGCGAAGCCCGCCAGCAGAATGCCCGCGTCCGGACCCGGACGGTGCTTCAGGCTGTGCCAGGACATCACCGCGATCAGGCCGGCGACGAAGATGGCGAACAGCTCCATCAGCATGTGGATCAACAGCATGCTGGAGGCGCGCTCCTGGAACAGCTGGAACGAAGGCAGGGAGACGGCGATGACGAAGATCGCCACCGTTGGCGCCAGGTGGCGGTAGCTGTGTCCCCAGTAGGCTGCGAACTTGGAACCCATCAATGCATCCCGTAGCCGGTTGTTCCCAGCATTTTGGTCATGAGATGACGGCCGTGTCTGCGCGGCATTTTACCATTGCCGCAGCAGGGGATTGCCGCATTTCCCGCGCCGACGCGGGCCTACTCCGGCTGGACGCGCTTATAGTCGGCCGGTACGGCAAACACGCTGTCATGCAACGGTGCGACCTTGAGCTGTCTGACCTCGACCGTGAACGACAGCAGGGGTTCCTTGGCCGATTGCTCCACCGCCTTCTTGGTCTCGCGCTCGGTGAACATGTTCACCAGCCCGCTCACGCTCGTCGGCGTGCGATTGGTGCGGGCCTCGGCTTGTTGAGGCTTTTTCTCCGGTTCGCAGGCGTTGCCGCTGATGTCCCAGGTGAGCGTGGTGCGTATCGGATGGCCTTTGATGCGGTGCAGCTTGCCGTTGGTCTTGAAGAAGGCCCTGTAGTCGCGCGCATGCAGCGAGCCCCCGAGATAGGACATGATCAGCTGCGCTGCCTGCCTAGGCAGCAGTTCCGGGTGTTGGGCGCCGGGTTCCCTCGTGTCGGCGGCGAACGCACGGCGATATTCGGCGTCCATGTTCATTGCATCACGCATGTCGCGTGTCAGGGGCGTGGTCCAGATGTCCACATCCAGCTTGCTCGTCGAGGTGCGGCGCTTGTTGTCGCGCAGCGCGATCACCCAAGCGATCTTGTACTCCTCGGTATTGAAGCCGTTGATGCTCTGGGTCTTTCCGGTGGGCGTTACCGATACGCTGGAATGGGCGACGCGCATGGTGCATCCCCTTTCATGCGGCGCCTGTGGCTGCTGCCGCGGTGCGGCCTGCGGCTTGCCGACAGGCGCCTCGGGGCGCGGGCAGCCCCTGAGCGGGCACTCCGTATATTCCTGCTTGTCGGTATTCAGCGTCCACAACACCCTGCGGTCCAGCCGGTAGATCTTCGTGCCATTATGCGAACCGAGCAGGAAGCGGGTGAAGGTTCCCGTGCCCTTGAAGGTGGAATCGTCCCTAAGCATGTCGGCGCGCACATAGTCGGTTTCGTTCGTCTCGAACGGCGCAAAGCCGCGGATGCCGTTGCTGGTGACATGTTTTTCGATGACAGCCGTTGGGCGCAGCGGGGTGGTGTCGTTCACCACCGGTTTGGTGGCGCAGCCGGTGAGCGCGGCTGCGGCGCCGAGGACAAGAAGAGACTTGCGTGGCATGACAACCTCCCTTTTCTTGGCGTTTCGCGCGCGACTGCGCGGACATTCCTGTTACCTTCTTTGCAGCCAGTATGCATGAACGCGGCTGTTCGTGCAATGGCATCCCCGGCGGGCCGGGACGGGATTTTCATATAGAATGAAGGCACGCAAACATCCGGGAATCGCCATGCAAATCGAGATCTGGTCGGACGTCATCTGCCCCTGGTGCTATATCGGCAAACGGCGTTTTGAACGCGCGCTGGGGCAATTCGCCGGACGCGACGAGGTGCGCGTCATCTGGCGCAGCTTCGAGCTGGACCCGCAGGCCGCGCAGCAGCATCCCGGCACGCTGGAGGACTTGCTGGCGGCCAAGTATGGCGTTAGCCACGAGCAGGCAGTGGCCATGAATGCCCGGGTCACAGCGCTTGCGCTGGAGGAGGGCCTGGAATACCGGCTGGGACAGGCGCGTCCGGGCAACACCTTCGACGCCCACCGCCTGCTGCATCTCGCCGAGTCGCGCGGGGTGGGCGATGCGGCCATGGAGCGCCTGATGCGCGGCTATTTCGCCGAAGCGCTGCCGGTCGGGGAGCGCCCCGCGCTGGCCCGGCTGGCGCCGGATTTCGGGATTCCTGAAGCGGAAGCGCTGGCCGTGCTGGAGGGCGATGCCTACGCCGATGCCGTGCGCGCGGACGAGGCCCGCGCCGCGGCCTTCGGCATCACCGGCGTGCCCTTCTTCGTATTCGACGAGAAATCCGGCATTTCCGGCGCGCAGGCGGTGGAGGTGTTCGCCGAAGCCCTGGGAACCATGGGCGGGCGCCTGAATCCGGGGGGCGGCGCCTGAATCTTGGGCGTGGCCGCGCCCGTCGTCTGCGGCCTGCATGCGCTGGGGGAATCCTGTATAATGTAATTCTTATGGATACTGCCACGGAAAAAGTCCTGTTTTCCTCGCTGGCGCTTGATGCCCAAATTCAGCGTGCGATCGCCGAGTTGGGCTATGCCGAACCGACGCCCATCCAGGCCAAGGCCATCCCCCAGGTCATTGCGGGTCACGACCTGATGGCCATGGCGCAGACCGGCACCGGCAAGACCGCCGCGTTCACCCTGCCCATGCTGCAGCGCCTGTTGCCGCACGCGAGTACGAGCGCCTCACCCGCGCGCCACCCTATCCGCACGCTCATCCTTGCGCCCACGCGCGAACTGGCGATCCAGGTGGGGGAGAGCGTGGCCGATTACTCCAAATACCTGCCGCTGCGCTCCACCGTGGTCTACGGCGGCACCGACATCAAGGCCCAGAAGCCGGCGCTGCTGAAGGGCGTGGAGGTGCTGGTCGCCACGCCGGGGCGCCTGCTCGACCACGTGGAAGGCCGCACCATCCAGCTCAATCAGGTGCAGATGCTGATCCTGGACGAGGCCGACCGCATGCTGGACATGGGCTTCATGCCCGACCTGAAGCGCATCCTCGCGCTGCTGCCGAAGCAGCGCCAGACGCTGCTGTTCTCCGCCACCTTTTCGGACGAGATCAAGAAGCTGGCGCGCGAATTCCTCAACAACCCGGTCACCGTGGAAACGGCGCGGCGCAACGCCGCCAGCGAAAACGTCAAGCAGTCGGTGTGCATTGCCAGCGAACGCGACAAGTTCCACACCCTGGTCGAGCTGATCCGCAGCCGCGACGTGAGCCAGGTGCTGGTGTTCACCCGCACCAAGCTGGCTGCGGCGCACGTGGCGCGCCAGCTCGAACGTAGCGGCGTGGCGGCCGATGCCATCCACGGCGACAAGTCGCAGCAGGAGCGCATCAAGGCGCTGGACGCCTTCAAGGGCGGCGCAGTGACCGCGCTGGTGGCCACCGACGTGGCGGCGCGCGGACTGGACATCGACCAGTTGCCACTGGTCATCAATTACGAGTTGCCGACCCACGCCGAGGACTATGTGCACCGAATCGGCCGCACCGGGCGCGCGGGCGCATCGGGCGAGGCGGTTTCGCTGGTGGACGAGGAGGACCAGAGGCGGCTGGCCGACATCGAGAAGCTGCTCGGCCGCACCTTCCCGCGCGAGACCGTGGCCGCCACGCACGGTTATCACAAACCGGTCGGCAGCGCACCTGCCCGGCACAAGCCGGCGGCGAAGCCGCACAAGACCGGGGACGACTGGTTCCTCAAACCCTACGAGCCTGCGGTCAGCGCGCCGCCGGCCGAGGAGCAGCGTCCCGCGGCCGGCAAGGCGCAGAAACAGGTGGCGGCGCTGTTCCGCACGCGGCCGCCACAGGACTGAACCCCCAGCCATGCCAGGCGGCCGTCCGGAAGCTGTTGCGCCGGGCCGGGCGCTGCAAGGCCCCCGAACCACACGCAGACCCCGCCATGCTCAAGCTCACCCCCGGCCAATTCGAATACATCGTGTCGCAGACGCGGCAAGGCGTATTCGGGCAGTTCCTGGCCGTGGTGCTGGTCTCGCCCGTGCTGATGCGGCTGGGCTTCCCGGGGCCGAACATGTATCTGTGGGATACCTGCGCCACCGTGCTGCTGGCCTATCGCTACCTGAGCTTCCGGCGTTTGCTGCCCAGCCGCAATGTGGGCGCGCCGCTGCTGCGCTCGTCGGTCTACCGCTACGTTATTCCGCTGTTCCTCATGGGTCTGCTGTGGGCGGTGCTGTTCGCCAAGATCGTGCAGCAACCGTCCCCGGAAGTGCATTTCCTCGGCATGGTGTTCGGCATGGGCCTGGCCAGCGCCGCCGTCGTCACCCTGGGCCCCGCGTTCGGCATCTATGCGGCGTTCTCCGGCCCGATGCTGGTCACGCTGGTCGTCGCCTTCCTGCTGCGCGGGGATGAACTGCATGTCACCGCGGCGCTGTTCCTTGCCGTCGGTATCGTGTTCGCGTTCTACACCGCATACAAGTACAGCGAGCATTTCCGCATCATGCAGGAAATGACCGAGCAGGTCAGGGAGACCGAGATCGAGGCTCTGGTCTGCCTGGGCAAGGCCGGCGAATACCGCGATTCCGATACCGGCGATCACGTGCTGCGCGTGGGCTATTCAGCTTACGTGCTGGCCAGGGCGGCGGGCTTGTCCGAGGCCGATGCAAAGAACCTGATGTATGCCGCGCCGCTGCACGACGTGGGCAAGATCGGCATTGCCGACGCCATCCTGCTCAAACCGGAAAAGCTCACCGAGGCCGAGGTCGAGGCCATGAAGAAGCATACCCGCATCGGCGCGGAAATCCTCAAAAACTCCCGCTCGCGGATCATGCGCACCGCCAAGACGGTGGCGCTCAACCACCACGAAAGATGGGACGGGACGGGGTATCCCAACGGCCTGGCGGGCGACAGCATTCCGATCGAGGGACGCATCGTCGCCATCTGCGACGTGTTCGATGCGCTTGTTTCCAGCCGCCCCTACAAGATGCGCTGGTCCGATACCGAGGCCATCGACTTCCTTCGGCGCAACGCAGGCACGCATTTCGACCCCACGCTGGTCGAACTCTTCATCAACGAGATCCCCAGGGTCAAGGAATTCTGCCTGCGCCTGGACGTGCACGAGTCCGCGACCGGGCTGCACCCGCTGGTGCAGCTGACTTGACGCGGCGCTAGCGCGCGCCGTAGGCAATGCGGTAGATCACGCCCGCCCTGTCGTCCGACACCAGCAGCGCGCCGTCCGCCGCCACCTGCACATCCACCGGTCGGCCCCACGCAGTAAATCCCCGCAGCCAGCCTTGCGCGAAGATCTCGCGGCCGACGGCATGGCCGGCCTTCAGCCGCACCACCACGACCCGGTAACCTGTGGGCGGAGTGCGGTTCCACGAACCGTGCTCGGCGATGAAGATCTGTCCGCGGTATTGCGGCGGGAACATTTTACCCGTGTAGAAGCGCATGCCCAGCGCGGCGACATGCGGCCCCAGTTCCAGTGCGGGCGGCGTGAATTCCGAGCAGGCGTGGCGCGCGCCGAATTCGGGATCGGAAATGGATTTGCCGTGGCAATAGGGATAGCCGAAATTCATGCCCGCATGCGGCGCTCGGTTCAGTTCGTCCGGCGGCGCGTTGTTCCCGAGCCAGTCGCGCCCGTTGTCGGTGAACCACAGGTCATGCGTGTCCGGGTCCCAGTCGAAGCCCACGCTGTTGCGGACGCCGCGCGCGTATTGTTCCAGGTGCGAGCCGTCCGGCCGCATGCGGAAGATCGCGGCGTAGCGCGCGGGGTCGGGTTCGCAGATATTGCACGGTGCGCCCACCGGCACGTAGAGCATGCCATCCGGCCCGAAGCGGATGAATTTCCAGCCGTGGTGGGCGTCAGCGGGGAAGTGGTCGTTCACCACCGCCGGCGCGGGAGGCCGGCGCAGGTGCGCCAGGATGTTGTCGTAGCGCAGCACGCGGCTGATCTCGGCGACGTAGAGCGCGCCGTCGCGGAAGGCCACGCCGTTGGGCGTATTCAGGCCCGTGAGCAGGGTGAGCACCTCGCCGCCCTGAGTGGCGGATGAGGCTGGGGGCGGCAACACGGCATACACCTTGTCGCCGCGCGTGCCGACGAACAGCGTGCCGTCCGGCGCCAGGCTCATGGAGCGCGCGCCCGGCACCCTGGCATAGATGGCGAGGCTGAAACCGGGCGGCAGCTTGATGGTGACCAGCGGTAGATCCTCCGCCCGCGCCCGCAGGCCAGTGGCGGCCAGCCAGCCGAGCACCAGCGCCAGCGCGGCGGTACTGATGTATTTCCGCATCATCACCTCCTGTTGCGGCGGGGAATTTCGCGTAATAATGTTACACCTGTCCTCCGGTGCCGCGGCAAGGCGCGCGGGGGCGGCAAGCGGCAGGAGCGGGAAACATGGCGCTGACACGATTCCAGGCAAGGCGGTTCTATGATCGCTTCGGAAAGCTGATGGACACCCAGGCTTTCTATGAGGACGCGTCGCTCGACGTGCTGATTGCGCACGCCGCCTTCGACCGCGCCACCACCGTGTTCGAGTTCGGCTGCGGTACGGGCCGGCTGGCGGTGCGCCTGCTGGAGCGCGAGTTGCCGCTGGCCGCCTCCTACGTGGGCACCGACCTTTCCGAGACCATGGTCAGGCTGGCGCGCCACAGCCTCTCGCCCTGGCAGGGGCGGGCGCAGGTGATCCAGTCGGATGGTGCCATGCACATCCCGCTGCCCGACGGCGCGGCCAGCCATGTGGTTTCCACCTATGTGTTCGACCTGCTGTCGGAGAACGATGCGACCCAAGGCATCGCCGAGGCGCACCGGGTGCTGACGCCCGGAGGCAGGCTGTGCCTGGCGAGCATGACCTGGGGTCACACGCTTGCTTCGCGCACGCTGTGCGCCCTGTGGGAAGGGCTCTACCGCCTGCATGCCCCCTTGGTCGGCGGTTGCCATCCGATTTCACTGGAGACCTTCCTCGACAACCGCAAGTGGACGGTGGACTACAAGGCCGTGGTCACCCAGTTCGGCGTGGCCTCCGAAATCCTCATTGCCCGCCCGAAGTAGCCGCGGCATTCTGCGCCGGCGGCGCGTGTCCGGCCACGGACTAGTGCGCATCCTCGCGCCTGCGGTAGGCGCGCCGCAGCCACCACCCCAGCGCGCCCATGCTCGCCGCCAGCATGACGAACGGCCACAGCACGGGCTGGTTCCACTTGCGCCGCATGCGCTCGCGCTCCACTGCGTCGATGCGCAGGTATTTCAGCCGGTTGGTCGCAAGCTTGTTGGGTTTGCTGTTGTACAGCCAGTCGTGGCGCAGCACGTAATCCTTGGGGTGAAAGCCCCACATCCACGGCGCGTCGCGGCGCGCCATGTCCAGCATGCGGTCGATGATGGCCTGGCGCGCCGGGCCGTTGTCCATGTTCTTCATCTGCTGGAACAGGCGGTCGAATTCGGGATTGCTGTAGTTCGCCGCATTCTCGCCGCCGTATTTCACCTTCGCCTGGTCGCTGGTGAGCAGGAACAGGAAGTTTTCCGGGTCGGGATAATCCGCGTTCCAGCCCCAGAAGAACATCTGCGTGTCGCCGCGGCGGATCTTGTCCTGGAAGCGGTTGTAATCGGTGGCGCGCGGCACCAGTTGAATATTGAGCTTGGCGAACTGCATGCGCAGCCAGTCCAGGCGCGCCTTGTCCCCGGCCCCGGCGCCCACGGTGTCCAGATATAGTACCAGCGGCTCGCCGGTCTTGGCGCTGATGCCGCCGGGGTAGCCCGCCTCGGCCAGCAATTGCTTCGCCACTTCTATGGATTTGCGCTTGGGTGCGCCGTCCACCCAGTTGTATACAAAGGGATTGATGCCGGCCTCGCCCGCGCGGTAGCCGAAGATGCCGGGCGGGATGGGTGATTGCGCGGCGATGCCGCGGCCGTTGAAGAAGATGGAAATGTAATCTTCCCAGTCCACCGCGATGGAGATCGCCCGCCGCAGTTTCCGTGTCTGGTCAGGGTCGCAGGGGCGCACGCTGCTGCCCGGCGGCGGCTGGCAGGCGCCGCCCACCACCGGATCCAGCCAGTTGAAGCCGAAATAGGAAGTGGAGGGCGCGACGGAGGTTGAGAGCTTGATGCCGCGCGCGCGCATGGCCGGGGTGACGGTGGCCTCGCCGCCTACGCTGACCTGCACCGCCTGGTCGAAACTGTCCGAGCTGATGCCGGAGGCATCGTAATAGCCCTGCAAAAATTTGTTCCAGTAGGGTATGGTTTCCTTCTCCAGGGTGAACACCGCCTTGTCGGTGAGCGGCAGCGGCTTGCCTGCGTCCTTCAGCAGGCCCGCGGCGCGGTCGCCGGGATCACCCTCGCTGGGATAGTATTCGCCCGAAAAATTCGGGTTGCGCGTGAGCACCATGCGTTCGTTCGGGTTGTTCTCCGAGAGATAATAGGGGCCGCTGCCCAACGGCCACCAGTCCAGCGACAGGTTGCGTTCGGCCATGCCGGGCTGGGCATAGAAGCGCTCGGCCTCCCACGGCATGGGTGCAAAGAAGGGCATCGCCAGCCAGTAGGCGAATTGCGGATATTTTCCGCGGATCTTGATGCGGTAGGTCTTGTCGTCCAGCACCTGCACGCCGGGCAGCGGATAGTCGTTCAGGTTCAGCCAGCCCGCGGGCTGCTTGTTGCGCGCCTGCTGCAGGGTCTGCGCATATTCCTTCAGCCCCACGATGTATTGCGCCATCACGCCGAAGATGGGCGAGTGCAGGTCGGGGTGGGCCAGGCGCTTGATCTGGTAGGCGTAGTCGGCCGCGGTCACCGCGCGCGTGCCGGTCTCCTTGAAATCGGTGAGCGTGTTGATGCCTTCCCAGTCCTGCGCGGTCATATCCATGTAGCGCGGCTTGCCGTGCGCATCGCGGGCCAGTGCGGGGTGGGGCTGGTACATCAGCCCGGGCCGCAGATGGATTTCGTACACGCTGAATGCCACCGTGTCCGGCGGCGCGTTTGCGGGCAGCAGCCGGTTGTGCTTGTCGTAGAAGCGCACCGTGGGCATTTCCGCCGCGGCCTGGGGAATCAGCGTATAGGGATGCTTGAGGTAATGATATTGCAGCGGCGGCTGGTAGATCTGCTGCAGAAACTCGTATTCGTTCTCGCTGTAAGCCTGTACCGGGTCGAGATGTTTGGGGCGCGCGGTGAAGGCGCTGTAGTAGATCGCCTTGCCCGCATCGCGCGCGGGATACGGATCATTCCAGGTGCCGTCGCAGGCGGCGAGCGGCAGCAATAGCAGCAGGGCAAGCAGGGATTTCATGCGCGAGAGTTTAGCGGAAAGGAGCGTTATGATTTGGAAAAATATCGCTTCGCGGTATGATGCACCTTTCCAATCTTTCCGGTATACGGCGATGAATCAGGCTTGGCTGGAATTCTTGGCGGCGCAGCAGGCGCGGATCGAGGACGGCGCGGTGCGTGACTTCGGCGATGCTGCGGGCGAGCTGACGGCGGCAGCCGACGGCACGGTGCTGTGCGACGTTTCTCATTTCAACGTGCTCAAGGTGAGCGGCGAGGACGCGCAAAGCTTCTTGCAGAATCTCTTCTCCAGCGACGTGAAGGCGGTCACCCCGGCGCAGGCGCAGCTCTCCAGCTTCAATACCGCGAAAGGCCGCATGCTGGCGACCTTCCTCATCTGGCAGACCGGCGCGGACTATTATCTGCAATTGCCGCGCCCCCTCGCGGCCGCGATGCAGAAGAAACTCTCGATGTACGTGCTGCGCAGCAAGGTGAAGATCAGCGACGCCAGCGACGAAGTGGTGTGCCTGGGCCTGGCGGGCAAGGACGCCGGCACTCTGGCGAAGGAGACCCTGGCCGCCGTGCCCGAAGCAGACAGGGGCAAGGCCGATGCGGCCAACGCCAGCGTGATCCGCCTCGGTGCGAACCGCTATCTGATTGTTACCACGCCGGAGCAAGCGCCCAATCTGTGGAAGCCGCTCAACTGCGGCGCGCGTGCCGCAGGCGCCCCGGTGTGGGACTGGCTCAACATCCGCGCCGGCGTGCCCGTGGTGCTGCCCGCCACCCAGGAGCAATTCGTGCCCCAGATGGCCAACCTCGAACTCATCGGTGCGGTGAACTTCAAGAAGGGCTGCTACCCCGGGCAGGAGATCGTCGCGCGCATGCAGTATCTGGGCAAACTCAAGCAGCGCATGTATCTCGCGCATGTGGCAGGCGAGGCCGCGCCGCAGCCCGGCGACGGGCTGTTCAGCGCCGAGATGGAAGGCCAGCGCAGCGGCACCGTGGCCAATGCTGCGCCTGCGCCCGCGGGCGGCTGGGATCTGCTCGCCGTGGTGCAGATCAGCAGCCGCGAAACGCAGACCGTGCATCTGGGTTCGCTGCAAGGTCCGGCACTGGCCTTCGAAGCATTGCCTTACGCCCTGGCCTGAGCAGGCCCCCATCTGGGGGGCGCGCCGCATCAGGTTTTTCCCCATTTGCCACGCTCGCCGTGGCCGGCCAGACCGGCGCGGGGCGTTGCTTCCACGCTGAACTGCGCACTTTGTTCACCGCAAGCCTTCCGGCAATGCAATAGTTCCGTAACACTCCTCTGGTAATTTGCGCGGCGTGCGTTGCCGCCGGTCGATTCGGGAACCGGGCCGGTGATGCGACATCCAATGACAAATTGCCACGAGAAGGAGGTGTGCGATGATGAAGCTGAAAAGCCGCTACCATATCCTGCCGGACAGATCCGCGCGCGGCGCGATGGTGTTCGACGCCGAGACCGGCGCGATCCAGTATCCGAATTGCGGACAGGACCTGGCCGCGTTCTACTACTATCTGGTGGGGCGCGGCCGGATAGATGAATCGCAAGGGCTGCTGGCCGATGTGATGGCCGGCAACCTGCCGATCAGCAGCATGCGCTCCTTCATGTCCGCCCGCGAGGCCTAGCGGCAGCCCGGCGGCCGCCGGGGCCCGGGCCGTGGCGGGAGGGTGCGGCTCACGCGCTCTTCCACAGTTTCTGCCTTTGGCGGCTGTTGAATGCGGAGTATGCCGCGAAAGCCGCGCTGGCTTCGCGTTCCCATGCGGCCACGGATAAGCCCACCGTCTGCAGCGCCGCGCTTTACTTGATGTCCTCGCCCTGAATATGCTCCTTCAGCCAGGTCCTGAGGAACGCCAGCACTGCGAAATGGATCGGATTTTCTTCCAGCCCGAAATGCGTGCGCGTGTATCCGGTCAGCGCATCCGGGACGCCGGCGACCTGGCCGCCCCCAGGCTTCGAGAGCGCGATGAACCGACGGTTGAGGATATTGACCGGCTCCTGTCGCTGCGCGTTGATCTCGCCGATCCCGGCGCTGTATTCCGGCATCCATGTGAAAGATACTTCGCTGTCTGACATATGATCCCTCTTGTGTTTGAGCAAGCTGCGCTCGAGATCGCGCGCTCACCTGAAAGCGAGGAATATGCCGGTTGGCTAGTCCCCGTTGCAGGGTCATGGTTACTCGGGCGGGGGAGGGGCTAGCGGTCGTCGGTCGCGAGGGAAAGACGCATGAGCACATGCGGAATGCCTGCGTCCATGAATTCGTCGCCCTCGGCCTCGAAGCCGAAGCGGTCGTAGAAGGATTTCGCCTGCACCTGGGCATGGACGATGACCTCGGGATATTTCATCGCCCGCGCGTAATCGAGCAGGGCTTCGAGCAGCGCGGTGCCCACCCGCTTGCCGCGCCAGTCCGGGAGTACGGCAAGGCGGCCGATGTGCGCGGGTGATTGCTTGCTCTTGGGCGGGATGATGCGTCCGCAGCCGATGGCGTCGCCTTTCATGCTGAGCGCGAGCGCATGGCGGCAGTCTTCGTCCAGTCCGTCCCATTCCAGCGTGACGGGCACTTGCTGCTCGCGCAGGAAAACGGCTTCACGGATGGCGCGCAGCAGCGGCTCGCCGTCGTGCCACGACACCAGGCTGACTGTGAACGGATACGACATCGCTTCCCTCCCTCCTTGGCCACGCCTGCCGCCCCGGCCGGGCGCCGCCAGGCTAGGCCACGATTTCGACCGGCGTTCCCGCCTGCGCCAGGTCGAAAAGTTCCAGCAAATCCGCGTTGCGCATCCGCACACAACCGCGCGAACCAGGTATCCCCAGGCGCGTGCTGTCCGGCGTGCCGTGGATATAGATATAGCGGCGCATGGTATCGCAAGTTCCGCCGCGGTTGTAGCCATTCTCGCAGCCGGAAAGCCACAGAATGCGTGTGAGTATCCAGTCGCGCCCCGGGTATTGCGCGGCCAGTTCGGGCGTCCAGATCTCGCCGGTGGGGCGGCGCTGCAGGAATACCGCGTCCGCTGGCTGGCCTGCGCCTATCTTCGCGCGGATGACGTGCCGTCCGCGCGGCGTGCAATAACTGTCCCGTTCCTCGCCGGCGCCGTTCGCCGCGGTGGAAACGGCATAGCGGCGCAGCAGCTTGTCTGCGCCGTCGGTGAGTTCCAACTGCTGCTCCGGAATGCTAATGACTATTTTCATTGGAGTTTTTCCCCGCCCGGCTTCATTGTGTCTTGTGCTCCTGCCGCCGCCGCGCGAAGAAATCGCTCAGCGTCTTGCCGCATTCCTCCGCCAGCACGCCGGTGATGATGCGCGCATGGTGGTTGAGCTGCGGGTGGTCGAACAGGTTGAGCACGCTGCCTGCAGCGCCCGTCTTGGGGTCGCGCGCGCCGTACACCACGCGCGCAATGCGGGCATGGAATATCGCACCCACGCACATCGCGCAGGGTTCCAGCGTGACAAACAGCTCGCAGCCCACCAGCCGGTAGTTGCCCAGGCGCTGCGCCGCATCGCGCAATGCGGCCATTTCGGCATGGGCCGAGGGGTCGCTGCGCGAAATCGGCGCGTTGAAGCCGCGCCCGACGATCTCCCCGTCCTGCACCACAACCGCGCCCACAGGAACCTCACCCGCGGTCTCCGCCTGATGCGCCAGCGCGAGCGCCTCGCGCATGAAGAATTCGTCGTGGTCGTTTTGTCCGGAAACTTTCAAAATTAACCCATTTTGGCGTTGTTAAGTATTTGCACGGAGCGGCGCATGCGGTATTGTACGTCCAAAATCCAATCCCGCATTAAGTGACTATTAACCCCGGGTACGCCGTATTGCAAGCCCTGCCAGGAATCGATGAAATATGCAATCACACACTATAATCAAGTGTATAGACGTTACAATCGCGTTGAAGGCCAAGGCGAAAGCTGATAAAGTGGTACCCGTCTAATCCACTCGGCTATTAAGGTGTAAACTTATGAACGCTCCGGATAAGTCACTGAGAACTTACAAATCTCTCGAAAAGCTCCGCGTTGTCGCGGAAACCAGTACCGAAAACGATCACAAGGTGCACTTCATTGCGCCGCCGCCGCTCACCCGGAAGGCGGAAGGTGAGACCGGGCACTTCCGCACCTACCAGCCGCGGCCGTTTACGCCCGAGGAGCGGGCGGACACCACCATCCTATTCGGCGGCCTGCACTGGCGCGCCGAGCGCCTGATCGAAGCGACCATGGCAAACCTGGGCTATAACGGGCAGGCGCTTCCCGTCGCCACGCGCGAGGACCTGAAGACCGGACGCGAAGTGGCCGACATCGGCCAGTGCTGCCCGACCAGCTTCACGACCGGCGCGCTCACCAACTTCCTGCGCCGCGAGAAGGAGCGTCTGGGTGCGGAAGAAGCCTCGCGCCGCTACGTCTACCTTACCGCAGGCTCCTGCGGCGCCTGCCGCTTTGGCCAGTATCACCACAGCTACGAGCTGGCGCTGCGCAACATCGGCATGGATTCGTTGCGCATGTTCATGCTCGACCAGGAGAAGTTCGACCAGGGCCCGGCCCATGGCGGCGGCCTGGACCTGAACATTCCCTTCACCCTGGGCGTGTTCTGGGGCCTGATCCTCTCCGACCTGGTGATGGACATGGAATACCAGATCCGCCCCTACGAGGTGAACGAGGGCGAGACCGACCGCGTCAGCCGCGAGGCGATGGAGTACCTCTACGAGGCGTTCAAGAACCGTCCCACCGACCGCAGCAAGTGGGGCATGCTGGCCTGGCATGTCTTCTCCGACTATTACGTCGATGCGATGCGCGAGGTCCACCGCCGCTTCAGCACGATCGAGGTCGACCGCCTGCGCGTCAAGCCCATGGTCAAGATCACCGGCGAGTTCTACCTGCAGACGGTGGAGGGCGACCCCAACTACAATATTCACCGCTGGCTGGAAGCGGAAGGCGCGGAAGTCTATCCCGCCTCCATTTCCATCTGGATCGATTACCTGTGGCGCCTGACCGAGCAGGAGGCGCAGGACCACATCGGCATCGAGAAGGGCTCGCGCCGCAAGCGCTTCGGGATCAAGGTCAACCAGTTCATCCTGCACGCCACCTACAAGCGCATGCGCCGCGCGCTGGGCAACTTCCCGCGCGAGATGCTGGACCAGTACGAGCTGCGCCGCCTGGCCACGCCGTTCTTCCACAGCCACATGAACGGCGGCGAGGGCGACATGCTGATCGGCAAGGCGCTCTACACCTACCACAACAAGAAGGCGCACATGATCTGCGAACTGTCGCCTTACTCCTGCATGCCCAACACCATGAGCGTGGGCGCGATGGCGCAGGTGATCGGCCGCTATCCCGACCTGCTGTATGCGCCGCTGGAAATCAAGGGCGATTCGGAAGTGCATGCCCTGTCGCGCTGCCAGATGATCCTGACCGAGGCGAAGAAGCGCGCGCAGCGCGAGTACGACGAGGCGCTGGCCAGCACCGGCCTGAGCGAGGCACAGGTGCGCGAGGAAATTGCCCGGCATCCCGAAATGAAGCAGGCGACCTACCGCGTGCCGCATTACGGCAAGTCGGGCACGGCCGCGAACACGGTAATGCACGTCGCCGCCCTCAAGCGCGCACATTAACGGCATCCGCCGCAACACGAGAAAGGGGAGGCCATGAAGATCATCGGACTGGACATTGGTTCGACCACCGTCAAGGCGGTGGTTGCGGAGAACGGCAAGGTTCTCTGGCAGGATTACACGCGGCACCACACCAAACAGGCGGAAATGACGCACACCTTCCTGGAGCGCATGGAGGCCGAGTGCGGCGTCCAGCGCGGCGTCGACCGCATATTCCTTACCGGCTCCGGCGCCGGCCTGGTTGCGCCGCTGGTCGGCGGCAAGACCGTGCAGGAAGTGGTGGCCGTGGCCGCCGCCGTGGAGAAGCTGCACCCTGACGTGAATTTCGTCTCCGAGATCGGCGGCGAGGACATGAAGACCCTGTTCTTCACGCCCAGCGGTGAAGGCAAGAGCAAGCAGGTCTACATGCAATCCGCCTGCAGCGGCGGGACCGGCACCTTCATCGAAAAGACCGCGCGCAAGCTCAATATTCCGGCCGAGCAACTGGCGCAGATGAACTATGCGGGCCTGGACCTGCACAAGGTGTCGTCCAAATGCGGCATCTTCGCCGAGGCCGACGCCAATACGCTGGTGAAATCCGGCGTGCCGGTCGACGAGATCATCGCCAGCCTGTTCGAGGCCGTGGTCTACCAGAACCTGGCCACCCTGACCAAGGGCAACACCCCGGTTCCCGGCGTGCTGCTGCTGGGCGGCCCCAACATGTTTTTCACCGGCCTGCAGCAGGCTTGGCGCTACCACCTCGGCAAGCTGTGGGGCGAGCGCAAGATCGAACTGCCGGAAGGCGAAACCCCCGAGACCCTGATTCGCGTGCCGGAAGACGCGCTGTATTACGCCTGCCTGGGCTGCATCGAGGTCGGCCAGGGCGAGCGCGCGGACGTCGGCGTGTACGAGGGCCATGACAAGCTGCGCTGGTGGGTGGACAAGGGCCAATGGGAAGCCAAGGCCAAGGAAGGCGCCAAGGGCCTGGCCGCCTCCGAAAACGACCTCGCCGACTTCAAGCGCCAGTATGCCGCCGAAGCCCAGGCCATCAATCAGCCGAAGCTCGAGCCCGGCGCGCCCGCCATCGTCGGCTGCGATTTCGGCAGCACCACGGCCAAGGCGGTGGTGATCTCGCCCGACGCCGAGATCCTGTTCAGCTGCTACGCGCCCTCGCAGGGCAACCCGATCGAGGACGCGAAATCGCTGTTCAACCAGCTCCACGAGGCAGGCTTCGATAAGATCGGCGGCCTGGCGCTCACCGGCTACGGCAAGGACCTGCTGAAGAACATCCTCGGTGCGGACGTGGGCGTGGTGGAGACGGTCGCGCACGCCACCGCCGCGCTGCACTATTTCCCCGATGCCGACGTGATCTGCGACGTGGGCGGCGTGGACGTGAAGATCATGATCCTGCGCCAGGGCACGGTGGCCGACTTCCGTCTCAATTCGCAGTGCTCGTCCGGCAACGGTGCCTTCCTGCAGGGCGTGGCCGAGCGCTACGAAGTCCCGCTGGAGGACTATGCCGACCGCGCCTTCCAGGCGCGCGCCGTGCCCTCGCTGCAGATGGGATGCGGCGTGTTCCTGCAGTCCGACATCGTGAACCAGCAGCGCAAGGGCTGGTCGCCGGACGAGATCATGGCCTCGCTCGCGGCTGTGCTGCCCCTCAATGTGTGGGTCTACGCCGGCCAGCTGCAGAACCTCGCCGCCGCCGGGCGCAAGTTCGTGCTCCAGGGCGGAACTCACCGCAACCTCGCTGTGGTCAAGGCCCAGGTGGATTTCATCCGCAGCAAGGTGCCGGACGCCGAGATCGTGGTCCATCCGTATTCCGGCGAGGCGGGCGCGATCGGTGCCGCGCTGGTCGCGCGCGACTGGATGAAGAACGGCCGGCCTTCCGGTTTCCGCGGCTATGACACCATCAACGCCCTGGAATACAATAGCACCACCAACGAACACACCGTCTGCCACTGGTGCGCGGTCAACTGCCGCCGCACCTTCATCGACGTGCGCCTGCCAGGCGCGCAGGGGCGGAACTGGAGCAAGGTGCCGCTGGCCGAGGGCTGGGAGCGCGTGATCAGCGGCAACACCTGCCCCAAGGGCCTGATGGAAGACGCGAACGAGATGCGTGTCGTAATGAATGAACTGGATGAGGTAAAACGTGCATACCCAAATATTGCGGCGCTGGTTCGGGAAGACGCCTTTAAACGCGTTAAGGTCGACGCCTGACCGGGACGACGATACCGCAACGCCGGACGTTCCCGTAGCGCCCATCGCGAAGCCGCGCGGCCAGATCCGCATCGGCATTCCCCGCACGCTGAACCAGTGGTCCACCCACCAGTTCTGGCTGGGCTTCTTCGCCGCGCTGGGCATCACCAAGATCGATTTTTCCTCCGACACCTCGGAAGAGCAGGCGCGCGAGTACGGCAAGGGGCGGGGCACCGTGGATTGCTGCTATCCGGTGAAATCCATGTCCGGCCACTACGGCGAATTCCTGGGGCGCAAGGCGCACCGCCGCGTCGACATCCTGTTCTCGCCCATGGTCTATTCGCTGTCCTCCCACCTGCACGGCCATGTCCAGGGCTCGCTGGTGTGCCCGCGCGTGATGGCGGCCCCGGAGAACATCAAGGCCGGCTTCCTCAAGGAAAAGGACGCCTTCGCCGAGCACGGCATCCGCTACGTGACCCCGCTGGTCTCCCTCGCAGACCGTCCCATCGTGCCCAAGCAGATGTATGAAGGCCTGCACGACGTCATTCCGAACCTGACCAGGATGGAGGCGAAGAAGGCGGTCGAGGCCGGATTTGCGGCGCTGGACGCCTTCACCGCCGAGATGCGCCGCAAGAGCCGCGAGATCCTCGAGCAGTGTGCCCGCGACAACAAGCCCTGCATCCTGGTCGTGGGACGGCCCTACCACATGGACCCCGGCATCGGGCACGAGATCGAGGTGGACATCCAGGCCCACGGCTACCCAGTGCTGTGGTCGCAATACCTGCCCACCGACCCCGACATCCTGGACTGGCTGTTCCGAGACGATGTCGCCGCGGGTTACATCAAGCATCCGCTCGACATTTCCGACGTGTGGCCCTCGTCCTACAGCGCCAACACCAATGAAATCCTGTGGGGGGTGAAGTTCGCCGCGCGCATGCCCTGGATAACCTGCGTGGTGCGCCTGGCAAGCTACGAGTGCGGCATGGACCAGCCCACCTATTCCCCGGTGCAGCAAGTGGTCGAGCGTTCCGGGACGTTGTTCTTTTCCTTCCAGGACCTGGATTCCACCAAGCCGGCCGGCTCGGTGAAGATCCGCGTCGAGACCATCGCCCACTACCTGGGCCGCTACGCCCCCGACATCATCGAAAAGAAGAAGGCCGCCCTGCCGGGCAGCTTGCCGCTGATGGCGCCCAGGCAGTAGCGCCAGCCGGGCGGCGCCGCCCGGCATCCCGCGATTCCGCAGGTCTGTCCTGCGCCGGGCTCACTTGGCATACAATAACGCCCAGCCATGATCGCCTACATCATCCGCCGGGTCCTTTACGCCATCCCCATCCTGATCGGGGTGAACCTGCTCACGTTTGCGCTGTTCTTCGTGGTGAACACGCCAGACGACATGGCGCGCATGCAGCTTGGCATCAAGCGCGTCACGCCCGAAGCGATCGCCAAGTGGAAGCACCTGCACGGCTACGACAAGCCCATGCTGTACAACGCCGATGCAGCGGGCGTGGGCAAGCTGACCGATACCATCTTCTTCCGCAAGTCGGCCAGCATGTTCGTGCTGGATTTCGGATTTTCCGATGATGGCCGCGACATCGCGCGCGAAATCAGAACGCGGATGTGGCCCAGCCTCGCCATCGCGCTCCCGGCGTTCGCCGTCGGGCTGGCGACCGCCATCAGCGTCGCGCTGATGCTGGTGCTGTTCCGCGCCACCTCCCTGGATACGGGGGGCGTCGCGGTATGCGTGTTCCTGATGTCCATCTCCATGCTGTTCTACATCATCGGCGGGCAGTTCCTGGCGAGCAAGCTGTGGCACTGGGTGCCCATCTCCGGTTATGCGGGCGGCTTTCATGCCGCCAAGTTTCTGGTGCTGCCCGTCCTCATCGGCGTCACCAGCGGCATAGGCGCATCGTCGCGCTGGTATCGCACGATCTTTCTCGAGGAGGCGGGCAAGGACTATGTGCGCACCGCGCGCGCCAAGGGCCTTTCCGAACTGCGCGTGATGTTCCGCCATGTGCTGAAGAACGCCATGATCCCCATCCTCACCGGCGTGGTAGTGGTCATCCCCACGCTGTTTCTCGGCAATCTGCTGCTGGAATCTTTTTTCGGCATACCTGGGCTGGGCAGCTTCACCATAGACGCCATCCAGGCCCAGGATTTCAGCATCGTGCGCGCCATGGTGTTCCTGGGCTCGGTGCTGTATATCGGCGGCCTGCTGCTGACTGACATCTCCTATACGCTGGTGGATCCCCGGGTGCGGCTGTCTTGAAGAATACCGCCACAATTCTGCCGTGCGAGTCAATCGCGGGGTGCCGCGGCTGCTGCCCATTGCGGGTGCAGCGTGTGATCGACGGGGCATGGCGTGAAATTTGAGCCCGTCATCCTGCCCACCGATGCGCTGATCTTCCTGCTCATCGGCGTCTGCGTCGCGGGCGCGCGCTATATCCGCCGCCGCCCGCACCTTGCGCTGCCCTGGCAGCGGGTGGGGAAGAACGCTACCGCCATGGTCTCGCTGCTCATCCTCACGCTGTTCCTTGCCGTGGGCGTGCTCGATTCGCTGCATTACCGCCCCCTGCTGGTGGACAACGACAAGGGCGAACCGGTGTATTCGCCCCAGGTGCTGAGCGTGTTCGACAAGCTGGCCGGCGGGCTGGCCACCGACACCGAAAAGACCTATTCCGCGCCGCTGGCGACGCACCTGTATGCGATGGAGAGCATGGAGGCGGGCGGTCACGCGACACGCGGCTACCCGCGGCTCAAATATGGCGGCGCGCATCTTGCCGATCCCGAGACGCAATGGGCGGGCGATGTGGCGCGGCGCGCCGTGCTCGGGGCCGTGCTGGGGCTGTTCGGCGCATTCGCGCTGTTCGCGGCTGGCGCCGCCGTGCCGCGCGGCGCAACCGCCTCGCCTGGCGCCGGGGCTGCCGTGCCGCCGCATCTTTCCGCGCGGCAGCGCGGCTTTGCGCGCGGGCTGGCGCAGGGCGGGGTGGGCCGCGCGCTGCTCGTCGCCACCCTCGTCCTCGGCGTCGTGATCGGCGCGGTGGCCGCGCTCGCCGCCGGCTATCATGTGCTGGGCACGGACAAGGTCGGGCAGGACGTGCTCTACCTCTCGCTGAAAAGCATACGCACCGGGCTGGTGATCGGCACCCTGACCATGCTGGTGATGCTGCCCTTCGCTATCCTGCTTGGCGTCGCGGCCGGCTACTTGCGCGGCTGGGTGGACGACGTGATCCAGTATGTCTACACCGTGCTGGGCTCCATTCCCGACGTGCTGCTGATCGTGGCCGCGGTGCTGATGATGCAGGTGGTGATTGAGTCGCATGCGAACTGGTTCACCACCGCCGCGGCGCGCGCCGATGCGCGGCTGCTGGCCCTGTGCGTGATCCTGGGCGTGACGCGCTGGACCGAATTGTGCCGCCTGCTGCGCGGCGAAGCGATGAAGCTGCGCGAGCTGGAATATATCCAGGCGGCGCAGGCTTTCGGCGTGTCCTCGCTGCGCATCATGACGCGCCACATCGTGCCCAACGTCATGCATATCGTGCTGATCTCGGTGGTGATGGGCTTCAGCAGCCTGGTGCTGGCCGAGGCGGTGCTCTCCTACATCGGCGTGGGCGTGGATCCCACCACCATCAGCTTCGGCAACATGATCAACGCGGCGCGCATGGAACTGGGGCGGGAACCCGTGGTGTGGTGGCCGCTGGCGTCCGCCTTCTTCTTCATGCTGCTCCTGGTGCTGGCGGCCAACTTGTTCGCCGACGCCGTGCGCGATGCTTTCGACCCGCGCATGAACCGCAGTTGAGGCGAACGCCGTCGCGGCTGCACTCCGCCCTGGCGATGCTCGGATGGCGGGGCCCCGCAGCAGATATAATCGGCTTTTTCCCAGCCCCGTTTAACCGATTGGAGCCGTCTTGAGCGAAATCTTTTCCGTTCACTCACTGAGCACCGCCCTACGGCCCGCGCTGCGCATCGTGGATGAGGTGTCCTTCTCCATCAATCACGGCGAGACCTTTGCCCTGCTGGGCGAATCGGGCTGCGGCAAATCCATGACCGCGCTTTCCCTGATGCGCCTGCTGCCGGATGACGTGCGCATAGAGGCCGGTTCCGCGCGCCTGGCGGGAACCGACATCCTCGCGCTGCCCGAGCGCGAAATGCGCACGGTGCGCGGCGGCCGGCTGGCGATGATCTTCCAGGAACCGGGGCTGAGCCTCAACCCGGTGATGACGGTGGGACAGCAGATCGCCGAGGCGCTTGCTCTGCACCGCACCCTGAGCGGAGCGGCGGCGCAGGCACAAGGCATTGAGCTGCTCAGGCAGGTTGGCATTCCCGACGCGCCCAGGCGCTGGAGCGAGTATCCGTTCCAGATGTCGGGCGGCATGAAGCAGCGGGTGATGATCGCCATGGCCCTGGCTGGCCAGCCGGGCCTGCTGATCGCCGACGAGCCCACCACGGCGCTGGACGTGACCATACAGGCGCAGGTGCTGCAACTGCTGCGCGACATGCAGCGCGATCACGGCATGGCCATGCTGCTGATCACCCACGACCTCGGCGTGGTGGCGCAGATGGCGCACCGCGTGGCCGTCATGTATGCGGGCCATATCGTGGAGCTCGCCCCGCGCCGGCAATTGTTCGATGCGCCGGCCCACCCCTATACGAAAAAACTCTTTGCCGCCCTGCCTGATGCGGCGCGGCGCGGCCAGCCGCTGGACGCGATTCGCGGCAGCGTGCCCTCGCTGCAGGAGATCAGCGCCATGCGCCACGCCTGCCGCTTTGCGCCGCGCTGCGACTATGCATGGGAGCTGTGCCGCGACCAAGCGCCGGCGTGGACCGTACTCGAAGACGGCAGGGGGGTGAGGTGCCATCTATATGAGGAAGCGGGTATAGCGCGAAGGGGAACGCAAGTTCGGGAAGCGGGGAGCGGGAAACCGGAAACGCCAGAGGCGGGCGGCATCCCGGATGCCACGTCTCGCGCTTCAACCGCCGCACTACTCCAGGTTTCCGGCCTCAAGGTCCATTTTCCCATCCGTCGTGGTGTGCTGCAGCGCGTGGCGGGGTATGTCAAGGCAGTGGACGGGCTGGGGCTGGAGATTGCCGCCGGGCGCACCATGGCGCTGGTGGGCGAGTCAGGATGCGGCAAAACCACGGCGGGCAAGGCGCTGTTGCAGCTGATCCCGCCCACCGCGGGCAGCGTGCGCTTCGCCGGACAGGAACTGACCGGGCTGGATGCGCGCAGCCTGCGCCAGCGCCGCGCCGGGATGCAGATGGTGTTCCAGGATCCCTATGCCTCGCTCAATCCGCGCATGCGGGTGGCCGAGATCCTGGAAGAGGGCATGGATGCGCTGGCCATGGGCGGGCGCGGAGCCGCCGGTGCAGGTGCGCGGCAGGAGGTCATCGATGCGCTGCTGGCCGAGGTGGGGCTGGATGCAGGAGTGAAATGGCGCTATCCGCATGCTTTTTCAGGGGGCCAGCGCCAGCGCATCGCCATCGCCCGCGCGCTTGCCGTGTCGCCCAGGCTGCTGATCTGCGACGAGCCGACCAGCGCGCTGGATGTGTCGGTGCAGGCGCAGATACTCAACCTGCTGAAATCACTGCAGCAGAAACTGGAACTGAGCTATTTGTTCATCACCCACAATCTCGCGGTGGTCGATTACCTGGCGCACGACGTGTGCGTGATGTACTTGGGCCGGATTGTTGAACGCGGCACGGCCGAGGAGGTGCTGCGCGCACCCAAACATCCTTACACCCGGGCCTTGCTCGCCGCCGTGCCCCACGTGGACGGGCGCGGCATGGAAACCGTGCGCGTGGCGGGCGACCTGCCATCGCCGGCCAATCCGCCGCAGGGCTGTCACTTTCATCCGCGCTGTCCGCAGGCGATGGCAGTATGCCGCGAGGTCTATCCGGGGGCGAGCACCATCAGCGCGACGCAAAGCGTGCATTGCCACCTGTACGGAAGCGGCACTTAGCAGGATAGCGCGGGTGGCCGCCGGCGCCGGGAAACCCTGGCGCCGGCGGCAGCGGCATCAGGAATCGCGCCCGGAATGGGAAATCGACGACACCGAGGTGGCGCGGCCGCGCGACTTGCGTGCGACGCGGGCGCGGTGATGGTGGTGACGACGGTAGTGGTGTCCCACGTAGCCGCCGCCCGCGATGATCAGGCGCTGCCCTGGCCGGATCAGGGTGCGGCCATGATTGCGCCGCTTCAGCGCGGCGACGCTGATGTGGTAGTGGTGGGCGATGACGCTCAGCGATTCGCCGTGGCGCACGATGTGAATCAGCGCATGGCCATCGCCCAGCGTGGGCGCCAGATGCATGTTGAAGGCTTCAAACTCGTGGTTGGGGTCGTCGTTGGTGGCCGGCACCAGCAGCTTCTGGCCGTTGGCCACCCGGGTGCCTGGCAGCAACCCATTGGCTTTGCGCAGCTTTTCCTCGGGAATGCTGAAGCGGGCGGCCAGCTTCGCCAGCGATTCGCCTTTCCTGCTCTGGTAGGCCTGCCAGGTAACCAGCGGCTCGTCGTGATGCTCCAGGTTGGCTTCAAACTGGTCGGCGTTGGCCGCAGGAATCAGGATGCGGGTGGAATCGTCGTTCAGGATCACCGGGCGGCTGTTGCCCGGGTTCAGCGCCTTGAAATCGTCTAGCGACATGCCGGCCATCTGTGCGGCCAGGCTTACGTCGATATGGTGTGAGGGGATGATCGCCGCGAAATAGGGCTGGTTGGGGATCTCGTTCAGCGAAATGCCGAAGGCGGCCGGGTCGCTGATGATGTGCTTCATGGCAATCAGCTTGGGCACATAGTTGCGCGTCTCGCGCGGCAGCCTGAGGTGGGCGAAATCCGTCGGCCTGTGGTAGCGGCGATTGCGCCGCTGCGCATGTTCCACGCAGCGCTCGCCGCAGTTGTAGGCGGCCAGCGCCAGTTGCCAGTCGCCGAATTCATCGTGCAGCGCCTGCAGGTAGTCCAGTGCGCCGTTGGTCGCGCTGATCACGTCGCGACGGCCGTCGTGCCACCAGTTCTGCTTCATGCCGTAATGGCGGCCGGTGGAGGGAATGAACTGCCAGATGCCGGAGGCATTGGCCACCGAATAGGCGGTGGGGTTGAATGCGCTTTCGATCATGGGCAGCAGCGCGATTTCCGTCGGCATGCCGCGCCGCTGCACCTCGCGCACGATGAAGTACAGGTAGAGGCGGGCACGGTCGGACATGCGCGCCAAGTAATCCGGCTGGCTGGAAAAAAAGCGTTCCTGACGCGCCACCAGCGGCGAATCCAGTTCGGCCATGCCGAAGCCGTTGCGGATGCGCTGCCACAGACTGGATTGCGGCAAGCGGCCATCCAGCGTCAGTTGCACCTTGTCATCGTCCTTGCGCGCGCGCGGCTGCGAAAGGATGCTGGGCGGTGTTTCGGCAAAACTGATGCTCAAATGGCTATCCATGGCCAGCATGCTGCCTGCAGTGGCATCTTGCGCCAGGCCTGTCGTGGGAAATGCAGCCACCAGCAGCGCCAGGGCAGCACGAAAACCGAATGAAAACTGGTTGTTCTTGGTCATTGCTCAGGACGTTGTTGTTTGAGGTTGTTGGGAACAGACTTCGCGCGATGTTACAGCAGGACAGTGATTCAAGTCAAGAAAATAGCAATAGGACAAAGGGTTGCGTCGTTATTTTCTCAACATGGTGTAGATCGGCATGAATTGTACCGTTCGTCGACAAAGGCGCTTTTAGGGCGCATGTTGCGCACTGTTGGCTAGAATTGGCGCGCAAATCCCGGGGGAAGACTTGATAGGCCACAATGTCATTGTTGTCTTATAGCCACATAAGGTAGATAGTTATTGCTATCCCGGGATAACATTAATCTGCAGTACATGCGGATTCATTGATTTCCCTGGAGGTGAAAATGGCAAACGAACAACTGGTGAATGAGGAAGTCTTCTTCAAGTGGTTGCCCGAATATAGCGTTAATATCAGAACCATAGACGCACAGCACCAGGAATTGGTCAATATCCTCAACCGCCTGTTCATCGCCGTCGCCAACCGCGAAGGCGAAAAGGTCATCGCGGGCATACTCGATGCCCTGACCGATTACACGCGCACCCATTTTGCGCTGGAGGAACGCCTGATGGAGCAGGCGAAATACGAGTATCTGGAAGCGCACCGGCAGGAACACCGCAAGCTGATGGACGAACTGGACCGCCTGAGCAGGAAACACCTCGTCGAGGACAAGCCGATCTATTTCGAGATGCTGGGGTTTCTCAAGGGCTGGCTCAAGGATCACATCCAGGGCGTGGACAAGCAATACAGCGTCGCCCTGCGGCAATCCGGCTTTGCCGTGGACGCCTGGGAGCGGCAGGCCGCCGCCGAATTCGACGCCATGGTGGAAAAGACCGGGCGCTGGTGGAAAGTGTGGTAGCCGCCTGATCTGCTGCTGCGCATGCGCCCGCGGCCGGCGGGCGCATGCAATCGCAACGCCTTCCGGCCCTCCCCGTAGATATTTCTTTATTTTCAATAGGGTTGCCGTCCGGCTCGGGATGCCAAATTCAGCCCCGTGGCGGCCAAGCGCCCCTCGAGCTACTCCCAACCCGGCTGGACGACTGTAAAAATGCCGCCAAATCGCCGCATTCCGACCCTGAGCCGCCGCGATGTATTACCCAACTAGACTTCTCAGTCTAGTCTGGGCATAATCTTGCCGATGGATGGCATGAGCAATCGCGAACGTCTGCTGGCAGCGGCGAGGGAGGTCTTTCTAGAGCATGGCTACGGCGCCAGCGTGGACATGCTGGTGCACCGCGCCGGCGTGGCGCGGCAGACCTTCTATAACCATTTCCATACCAAGGAAAGTCTCTTCGCCGAGGCGATGCGCCATTGCGTGTCCGAGATGCTGGTGCCGCTGGAGGAGCACACCGGGGATGTGCGCAAGACCCTGCTGGAGTTTTCGCGCGCCTACCGCGAGCGGGTCCTGGGACCGCAGAGCATCGCCAGGTTCCGCATCATCACGGCGCAGGCGCCGCGTTTTCCGGAGCTCACCGGGGAGGATTATGCGCAAAGCCTGGGGAAGATGCTGAATCGGGTAGGGGAATTCATGCGCGTGGCGATGGATGAAGGCCAGTTGCGCAGTGGAGATCCGGTTTTTGCCGCCGAGATGCTGCTTTCCATGCTGGCTGGCATGGAGCGGGCGCGCCTGCTGTTCGGCGTGACCAATCCACCGCACGACGAGGCGCAGCGGGTGCGGAATATCGTGGACGGTTTCCTGCGGATGTTCGCACCCGTCGACTGAGCGCGCCGGAAGAACTGAGGCCGTGCGCTGGCACCTGCGCAATCGCCGCCGAACCGGCGCAGTGCCGAAGAAGAATTGGTCGAAACAATGATGAGCGGGCAGAACAATGAAGAATGGCCAGAACAATGAAGAACGGGTGCGAGGGAAGATCAGAATGAAGAATCGTAATTTCAACGGCGGTGTGCTGACCGCCACCGCGCTGGCGCTGGTGCTGGCGGGATGCGGCGGCAAGGAGGGCAAGCCCGCTGCGGGCGCCATGCCCGCGCCGGAGGTCGCAGTGGTCACCGTGGCGCCTGCTCCCGCCGAGCTGACGCAGGACCTGCCGGGCCGCCTGGAGGCCTATCGCACCGCCCAGGTGCGCGCGCGCGTCGACGGCATCGTCGAGAAGCGTCTGTTCCGCGAGGGCTCCGACGTCAAGGCCGGGCAGACCCTGTACCTGATCGACCCGAGCACCTACCGCGCCGCCTATGCCGCCGCACGCGCCGCCGTAAGCGCGGCGGCGCAGGTGCGCGACCGCGACAAGCAGTTGCTGCAGGTGCAGGCGGTGAGCCAGCAGGACTACGAAACAGCAGTCACCAGCCTGCGCCAGGCGGAAGCCGCGCTGGCCAAGGCCTCGCTTGACCTCGGCAACACCCGGGTGCCCGCGCCGATCGCCGGCCATATCGGGCGCGAACTGGTCACAGTGGGCGCCCTCGTCGGCCATGGCGACGCCACCCCGATGGCGCTGATCGAGCAGCTCGATCCCATCTACGCGAACTTCGTGGAAGCAGGCGCCGACGAGTTGCGCCTGCAAAAGGCTTTTGCGTCGGGGCAACTGCAGCGCGCCGGCGCCGCCACAGTCGAGCTGGTGCTGGAGGACGGCAGCGTCTATCCCGAGAAGGGCAAGCTGCTGTTCACCGACAAGATGGTCGATCCCTCCACCGGCAGCATCGCCATCCGCGCCGCGTTTCCCAATCCAGCGCACCAGTTGCTGCCCGGCATGTTCGCCACCATACGCTTTCCGCAGGCACTGGCCGAACGCGCGATCAAGGCGCCGCAGCGCGCCGTGCTGATGAATCCCCAGGGCTCGTACGTGCTGGTAGTAAAGGATGACGGCACGGTCGCGCCGCGCCCGGTGAAACTCGGCCCGATGGCGGGTCCGGATTTCATCGTCGAGGAAGGGCTGCATGAAGGCGACCGCGTGATCGTCGATGGCGTGCAGAAAGTGCGCCCGGGCATGTTCGTCAAGATCGTGTCGGCGCAGCCGGAAGCTGGCGGCGTGTCCGGCGCGAACCAGCACGCAGACGCGGCGCATGGCGAGGACAGTACAACCCGCCACCACGCGCAGGGGGAATAGTGCTCGCCAAATTCTTTATCGACAGGCCCATTTTTGCCTGGGTAATCGCCCTGCTCATCCTGCTGGCAGGCGGGCTTGCCTACAAAGAGCTGCCGGTCACGGCCTATCCGGCGGTGGCGCCGCCGCAGCTCGCCGTCAACATCACCTATCCCGGCGCATCGGCGCAGGTGGTGGAGAACTCCGCTGTCACCCTGATCGAGGATCAGCTCAACGGCATCGAGCACCTCAAGTACATGGAGTCGTCGTCCGAAACCAATCGCGGCACCATCACCCTGACTTTCGAGCCCGGCACCGACCTCGACCTCGCCGCCGTCGACGCGCAGAACCGCCTGCAGACCACCACGCCGCGCCTGCCTTCCGAGGTGCAGCGCGCCGGCATCACGGTGACCAAGTCCGCGCGCAACTTCCTGATGATCGTCGCTCTGATCTCCCCGGACCACAGCCGCGACAGCGTCGCCCTGGGCACCTATGCCGCGACCAACGTGCTCGACCACCTGCTGCGCGTACCGGGCGTGGGCGAGGTGATCCAGTTCGGCACCCAGTACTCCATGCGCATCTGGCTCAAGCCGGACCGGCTCTATGCCTACAACATGTCGCCCGGCGACGTGACGCGCGCGGTGAGCGCGCAGAACGTACAGCTCGCCACCGGCGAACTCGGCCAGTTGCCCGCCGCGCCCGGACAGCAGCTCAACGCGGTGATCGTCACCCGCGGCCAGCTGAAGACGGTGAAAGAGTTCGGCAATATCGTCGTGCGCGCGAACCCCGACGGCTCGACCGTGCACCTCAGGGACGTGGCGCGTATTGAAATGGGTGCGGAGGATTACACCGTCGCGGCCCGGCTCGACGGCCAGCCCGCGTCCGGCATGGCCATCCGCCTGCTGCCCTCCGCCAACGCGCTGGAAACGGCCGACGCGGTCAAGGCCAAAATGGCCGAGCTTGCCAAGCAGTTCCCGCCCGGAATCGGCTGGAAGGTGCCGTATGACACCTCCAAGTACGTGAAGGTCTCGATCCGCGAAGTGGGTGAAACCCTGCTGATCGCGCTGGTGCTGGTGTTCCTGGTGATGTATCTGTTCCTGGGCAGCCTGCGCGCCACTTTCATTCCCGCCATCGTGGTTCCGGTCGCGCTGACCGGCGCCATGGTGGGGCTGTATTTCTTCGGCTATTCGATCAACATCCTCACGCTGTTCGCCATGGTGCTCGCCATCGGCATCGTGGTGGACGACGCCATCGTGGTCGTGGAGAACGTCGAGCGCATCATGTCGGAAGAGGGACTGCCGCCGCGCGAGGCCACGCGCAAGGCGATGGGGCAGATCTTCGGCGCGATCATCGCCATCTCGGTGGTGCTCTCCGCCGTGTTCGTGCCGATGATCTTTTTCGGCGGGTCGGTCGGGGTGATCTACCGCCAGTTCGCCGTCACCCTGCTGCTCACCATGGTGTTCTCGGTGCTGATGGCGCTGACGCTCACCCCCGCGCTGTGCGCGTCGCTGCTGAAGCCGATGGCGCATGGTGCGCACCAGCGCGGCTTCTTCGGCTGGTTCAACCGCCAGTTCCAGCGCACTTCGCTGGGCTACCAGAGCGGCGTGGCCCGCGTGCTGCGCTGGTCGACACGCACTCTGCTGGTCTACGGCGTGATCGTGCTCGCCATGGTGGGCATGCTGCGGGCCCTGCCCACGAGCTTCCTGCCCGAGGAGGACCAGGGCTATTTCATCACCCTCATCCAGTTGCCGCCGGGCGCCTCCACCGAGCGCACGCAGGGCGTGTTGTCCAAGGTCGAGCAGTATTATATGAAACAGCCGGAGGTGCACCATGTCATCGGCGTGCTGGGGTTCTCCTTCTTCGGCCGCGGGCAGAATGCGGCGACCGCCTTCGTTCCGCTCAAGGACTGGAGCGAGCGCACCGCGCCGCAGAATAACGTCACCGCCGTGGTGGGGCGCGCCTTCGGCGCGCTGTCGCAGATAAAGGACGCGATCATCTTCCCGGTCAACGTGCCGCCGATACCCGAACTGGGCGCGGTCGGCGGCTTCGACTTCCGCCTGCAGGACCGTTCCGGCGCGGGGCGCGGGCGGCTGCTTGAAGTGCGCAACATGGTGCTGGGCATGGCCAGCAAGAACCCCGTGCTGACGCAGGTGCGGCCGCAAGGGCAGGAACCGGCGCCGCAACTGATGCTGCAAGTCAACCGCCTCAAGGCCCAGGCCATGGGTGTGGACATCGCCGAACTCAACGACACCCTGCAGTCTACGCTGGGCACCAACTACATCAACGACTTCGTGCTCCAGGGCCGCGTGCTGCGGGTGCAGATGCAGGCCGAGCCGCTCAGCCGTTCCACCATCCGCCGCCTGCTGCGGCTGCCGGTGCGCAACGCGACCGGCGGCATGGTGCCGCTGTCGGAATTCTGCACGGCGGTGTGGGAGGTGGCGAGCCCCAAGCTGGACCGCTACAACGGCCTGCCGGCGATGCAGATCTCGGGCAAGCCGGCGCCCGGCCACAGCACCGGCGAAGCGATGGCCGCGATGGAGCAGATCGCCGCCAAGCTGCCGCCGGGCTTCGGCTATGAGTGGTCCGGAATTTCCAACGAGGAGCGCGCATCCGGCAAGCAGGCGGTGGCGCTGTTCACCCTGTCCGTGATCGTGGTGTTCCTCAGCCTGGCCGCCTTGTATGAAAGCTGGTCAATACCGGTCGCCGTGCTGCTGGTGGTGCCCATCGGCATACTGGGCGCGCTCGGCGCGGTGTGGGGGCGCAACCTGTCGGCGATGACCCTGCAGTCGCACACGCCGCTGCTGTCAAACGACGTTTACTTCAAGGTGGGCCTGATTGTGATCATCGGTTTGGCGGCGAAGAACGCCATCCTCATCATCCAGTTCGCGCGCGAAATGCAGCACCAGGGGCATGACCTGGTCTCGGCCACGGTCGAGGCCTGCCGTCTCCGGCTGCGCCCCATCCTGATGACCTCCATCGCCTTCATGTTCGGCGTGCTGCCGCTGGTGATTTCCTCCGGCGCCGGCGCCAACGCGCGCCATGCGCTGGGCACGGGGGTGGTGGGCGGCATGCTGGCCGCCACCGCCATCGCCATCTTCATGATTCCGGTATTCTTCGTCACCGTGCGGCACATCTTCCCCGGCAAGCGCGAGCCGCACCACGGACAGACGGATGGCGGGGGGCAGACGAAGGAAGGATCAGGCCCGGAGGAGAAAGACCATGTATAAGCCGACGCTGACCACCCGGCGCCTGGCGGCGCCCGTCCGATCGATGCTCGCGGCGGCAGCATCCGCGGCCTTGCTGGCCGCATGCGCCGCGGGCCCCGACTACGAGCGTCCCAAGAGCGATCTGCCCGCCAACTGGGGCCCGGCGGCATCCGCTGCACAACCGTCCGGCGCACCCGCTGCGGCGCAAGCCGCCAGTGCGCCTGTCGCCGCTGCGCTGCCGGTGAAGACCACCGGCCAGGCCGGGGAACGCTGGTGGGCGCTGTTTTCCGATCCGGTGCTCGACAGGCTGGAGGACGAAGCGCACGCGCACAATGCCACCGCGCAGGCTGCCGTCGCCAACGTGCTGCTGGCGCGCGCCCAACTCGGCCTGGCCGATGCCGACCGCTATCCGACCGTTACCGCCAACGCGCGTCAGACCCGCACCAAAATGAGCTCCATCGGCACCTTCCCGTTTCCGCCGACCTTCAACACCACGCGCAATCTTACGCACCTGAGCGTGGATGCGAGCTACGAGCTGGACCTGTGGGGCAAATACCGCCGTGCGTCCGAGTCGGCGCAGGCGGCGCTGTTTGCCGCCGAGTCGACGCGCGATGCGGCCTTTCTCTCGCTGTCCGCACAAGTGGCGCAGCAATATTTCGCGCTGCTTTCCTACGACGAGCAGGAGACGGTGCTGAAGCGCGCACTCGCGGGGCGCCAGGAAATGATCTCGCTGGACCGCAAGAAGGTCGAGGTCGGCGCGATGTCGGATTACGACCTGCACCAGGCCGAGGCCGATGAGGCGGACATTCGCTCTCAGCTCATCGCGCTGGCTGAGGCGCGTGACAAGCAGGAAGCCGCTTTCGCCGTGCTGCTCGGGCGCTCGCCGCGCGAGATCATGAGCGGCAAAGCTGCACGCGGCACGCCCGTGCTAAGAGAGGTATGGGTGCCGGAGGGCCTGCCCTCCGACCTGATGCTGAGGCGTCCCGACGTGCATGCGGCGGAAATGCATCTGGTGGCGATGAACGCGCAGATCGGCGTGGCGCGGGCGCAGTACTATCCTTCCGTGACGCTCACCGGTTATCTCGGTCAGGAGGCTTCGCCGTTTTCGCAACTTTTCACCGGGCCGGCGCGCATCTTCCAGTTCGGCGCGGCGCTCACCCAGCCCATCACCGACCTCATCTTCGGCCGCGCCACCTATCGGGTGGACGTGGCCCAGGCCAACCGCGATGCGGCCCTGGCGCAATACCGCGAGGCGGTGGCAAATGCTTTTGCCGATGTGCGCAGCGCGCTGACCGAGCAGAGCGCCGCGCGCCAGATCCTGGCTGCGCAGAGCGCGCGCAGCGATGCCCTTGCCAAGGCTTACCGCCAGGCCGAGGCGCGTTACAAGGTGGGAATGAGCAGCCGGCTGGAGGTGCTGGACGTGGAGAAGAACTACCTGCTGGCGGACCTCAACCGGGTGGATGCACAGCGTGCGCAACGGTCTGCAATTGCCGACTTGTTCAAGGCCATGGGCGGAGGCTGGCGGGCCCAGCCGGCGGAGGCTGCGCCCGCCGGTACGCCCGCACCCGGCACGGCGCAAGCCCAATAGCTGCGCACAAAAAAACACGCCCGGCCGTGGCCGGGCGTGTTCAGATGAGCGTCGGGGGTATCAGTATCCGCCACCCATCCTGCCGCCGCCGCCCATACCGCCGCCCATACCGCCACCCATGCCGCCGCCGGGACCCATGTGGCCCCGTTGTGCCGGCGGCTCATCCGGCAGCGTCACGCCGCGCGCCTTTGCGCGCTCCTTCATGCGCTCGTGATGTTCGTGGCGGATGCGCTCGCGTTCTTCATTGGTCTTGGCCGCGCGCAGCTGGGCGCGATATTGCGCACGTTCCCGCCGCGTCATCAACTGGCTGCCGTAGATCTGTTGCTGCTCCCGGGCTTGCGCGCGGGTCCGATCCTGCGTACGCGTCTGGTCTTGTGTCTGGGTCTGATCCTGCGCCAGCACGGGTTGCGCCGCAATGGCGAAGCCGCCTGCGAGCGCCAGCGCCGCGAGCAAGGCCGGGAGGGACTGAGTTTCGCTCTTCTTCATGATGGAAAGCTCCTTATGGAAAGGGCGTGTTGAATCGCCACTCCTGCCCGAATGCGCCTGACTGCGGCCGCTGCCTGAATTCAGGAGGCTGCCGCCGTGGCGACGCGGGGCAAGGGGGGCGTCGAATGGGGGCGACGCCATCGGGCGTACGTCCTTAAAAAATCATCCTACGCTCCCTCCGTGAGGGATTCAAGCGGGTGAGTCGCCGGTGCAACAGGGCGGCTTGCCGCGGCAGGCGCAGGTCAGGGAGCAACCCAGGCACTGGCCTCGTTGTAGTCGGCGAAGACGCGGATGTCGGCATCCACGAAAATGCGCGACAGCCAGGCCTGCCAGGTGCGCCACTGGTCGGTGGTGACCACGGCGATCTTGTTGAAGTCGTGCTGGTGGTCGCGGCTGAAGAACTTGATTTCCTCCCATGCCACGTCCACGGTGTAGCGGATCATGTCGCGCAGGTCGAATAGCAGGTTGACCGGGCCGGGCGTCTGCAGCGCCAGCAGCACCTGATCTTCGAACTGGTTGAAGTCGGCCAGGGTGAACTCGCCCAGCACGGCGGCATTGACGAGATTGCCGGATTGCTTGATGGTGATCATGCTGATTCTTTCAGTTGTTGTACGCCGCGCGCCTCATCTCTCCAATGCGGGGCTCAGGCGCAAGCTTACCACACCGCTGGCGATTATGAGCAGCATGCCCAGCCAGGCGGCGAGCGGCAGGGCGCGCTGCCAGAACAGCCAGTCGAACAGGGTGGCGAAGGCGATCGTGCTGTAGGACAGGCTGCTGATCGCCAGGGTGTGGCCGATGCGGTAGGCATGGGTCATGGCAAGCTGGGCCAGCGTCGCCGAGGCCCCGATGGCGACCAGCAGCGGCAGGTCGGAGATGGCCGGTGCGTGCAGCGTCCCGGCATACGTTCCGGCGCCCACCATCCATGCACCGCTGCCGGCCACCGCTGTCAGGTTGAAGTAGAACACGATGCGCAGGGCCGATTCGCCCTGTTGGCCCATCTGGCGCACATTGAATATCGCCACGCCCGCCAGCAGCCCGGAAAGCAGGCCGAGCAGGCCGATGCCCAGTTGCGCCTGCGCCAGCGTGGGGCGAAGCAGCAGCACCACACCGAGAAAACCCAGCGCCAGCACGGCGCCCAGCGGCAGGTGGAGCTTCTCGCGCGCGACGATCACGGTGAGCGCGGCCAGGAACAGCGCGGAGGTGTAGTTCAGGGTGATGGCCGTGGCCAGCGGCAGCACGCTGATGCAGTAGAAGAACAGCATCATCGCGACCGTGCCGGAAAGCCCGCGCCACATGTGGCCGCGCCAGTGCGGCGTGGCCAGGCCGGTGCCGCTGCGCGCCAGCATGGCGCCGATGAACAGGAAGCTGAACAGCGAACGGTAGAATACCAGTTCGCCGCTGGAAAAATGCGCAGCGCCGATCTTGACCAGCACGCCCATGCAGCCGAACAGCAGGGCGGACAACAGCATCCACAGCGCGCCCATCATTTCATTCGGGCGGAATCATGTGCGCCGGGCTTATGCTCGCCGGATGCACATAAATCTTCTCCGTCGCTGCCGGCATCAGGCCGCGGGCGCGGTCGGGGTGACGAACAGCGTCTGGGTGGGATAGGCGAATCCAATCCGCCGCCGCTCGAAGGCCTCGAAGATCGCCAGGTTGATCGCCTGCTGGATGTCGCAGTACTTGGTGTAATCCGAGCCCGCGACGTAGTAGACGAATTCGAAATCCAGGCTGGAATCGCCGAAGGCGATGAAATGCCCGCGATCGAAGGAGGTGTCAGACTGGGCGACGATGATTTCCTTCACCAGTTGCGGGATTTCGCGCAGCGTGTCGGCCGGGGTCTGGTAGATCACGCCCAGCTTGAACACCACCCGCCGCCGCGCCATTTTCTTGAAGTTGTGCGGGCGGGAATGGATCAGGTCGGTATTGGAAAACACGATCTCTTCTCCGCCCAGGGCTGTCAGCCGCGTGGTCTTGAGGCCGATCGATTCCACCGTGCCCATCTGGTCGCCGGAGACGATGAAATCGCCCACCTCGAACGGCTTGTCGAGGAAGATCACGAAATAGCTGAACAGGTCGCCCAGCACGGCCTGTGCCGCCAGCGCCACGGCGATGCCGCCTATGCCCAGGCCAGCGACCGCCGCGGAAATCTTCACCCCAAGGTTGTCCAGCAGGAAGAAAACGGCGATGATCCACACCGTCACGGTGATCAGGCCGCTCAGGCCCTTGATCTGGATCTCGGCGGTCGCATTGTCGGTGGAACGCCTGAGCTTGGCGCGCAGCGCGAGGCGCAGGGTGGCCGTGAGCGCCCTTACCCCCTGGAAGGTGATCAGGCCCAGGCCGGCGATCCTCAGCACGCGCCGGAAGGTCTCGGAAAGGTTCAGGGTGTGCAGCGACAGGTAAAGCGCGCCGAAATACAGCAGCGGCACCAGCATCAGTTCCGCGGCGCGGATCAGCATGTCGTCCACGGTGTTCTCGGTGGCGCTCGCCATCTCCTTCAGCATGCGCAGCACCACGCGCTGGAACAGATAGAGCACGGCGACGCACCCCAGCAGGATGCCGATGGCCTTCAGATACTGCAATACGGTGTTGCCGAACAGAATGTGGTCGAGGATGTCCTGCATGGTCATTGTTCTCCCGATGTCTGCCCGCGCGGGACGGGCAGCGCATCACGCGCCGGCGCCGGGGCGCCGGCGCTGCGCCCCGTGCGTGGCCGAGCAGCCTACAGATGCGGTGCCAGGTTGCGGCGCAGGTACTCGTGGAAGTGCAGCATGCCGTCCTCGGTGGGGGACTGGTAGGGGCCGACTTCCTCGATGCCCTGCTGGTACAGGGCGCGGCGGCCCTGGTGCATGCGCAGGCAGATCACGTCGTCCTCCACCGCCGTTTCGCGGTAGGCCTGCTTCTCCGCCTCCACGTATTCGCGCTCGAACAGCACGATGTCTTCCGGATAGTAGAACTCGACGATGTTGGTGCAGGCGTCCACACCGCGAGGCACGATGGTGCTCACGACCAGCGTGTGGGGATACCACTCCACCATGACGTTGGGGTAGTAGGTGAGCCAGATCGCGCCGTATTTCGGCAGCTTGCCGTTGTTGTAGCGCAGCACCTGTTCCGACCACTGCCTGTAGACCTCGCTGCCCGGCTTTTTCAGCTCGTGGTTGATGCCCACGGTTTGCACGCTGCACCAGTCGCTGAAGGTCCATTCCAGGTTGTCGCAGTTGACGAACTGGCCCAGGCCGGGATGGAAGGGCGCCACGTGGTAGTCCTCCTGGTAGACCTCGATGAAGGTCTTCCAGTTGAAGGCGTATTCGTCCACTTCCACGCGGTCCAGCACGTAGCCGGAGAAGTCGATCTCGTCGAAAGCAGGGATGGCCGCCAGGTCCTTCGCGATGTCGCGCTGGCCTGAGAACAGCAGGCCCTTCCAGTTCTGCAGCGGCTTCTTGTTCAGGTGCAGGCAGGGATTTTGCGGGAAGTGCGGCGCTCCCAGCAGTTCGCCGTTGGTCTTGTAAGTCCAGCGGTGCAGGGGGCAGACGATGTTCTTTGCGCTGCCGCGCCCGGTAAGCATGATGGCCTGGCGGTGGCGGCAGATGTTGGAAAGCAGTTCCACCCCATTTTCGTTGCGCACCAGCATCCTGGCGTTGTCCTGGCTCTCCAGGGCATGGTAATCGCCCAGATTGGGCACCATCAGTTCATGGCCGACGTAGCCTGGGCCCCGCTCGAACAGCAGGCGTTGTTCGACTTCAAGCACCTTGGGATCGAAATACCAGCGGAGCGGTGGCTGGGCGGCCACCTGGCTGAATTGGCTGGGTTTTGCCAATACGGTCATACCCACTTCCTCCTAGATGATTCAGTATTATCAAGTGAATATCCGGGAAGCGCCGAACAGGTCCTTCGAGTGCGCCACACGGCGCGCCGGCGGGGGAGGCGTGCGGCATGCTGGCGTGGCGGGCCGTATTGCGGGGGCGGGCGCCGGGGCATCTCCGTCTCCGCGCCGTCGCTGGCTGCGTTTCACGCCGTGCCTGGTCCGGCACAACCGGGGGCGTGCTTGAGGGACTTATTCGGAGTTTCCTCAATAAGATAGGCGATTGTCCCCCAAATTGCAGGGGGGGGCAACAAAAAATTGCCCGGAAAATTGCCGATACCGCTCTGTGCCAGTAAAATAGCGGTTCTTTTCATGTAATTGGTAGGGATAAATGGCCGCAAAGCCGCAGAAGACCCCCACTTTCGAGGCGGCGCTCGCCGAACTGGAGAAAGTCGTGGCGGACATGGAGACAGGCAAACTGTCCCTGGAAGAATCCCTCGCCGCCTATCAGCGCGGCGTCGAACTCCTGCGGCAGTGCCGCAGCCAGCTGGAAGATGCCCAGCAACGCGTGCGCGTGCTGGAAAACGGGGCGCTGAAAGAACTCTCCGGCCACTCCGGCGCGGGCGAGTCCTGAGTTGGCCGGCCCCGAGATGCTGTCCCCCCAGATGCCGTCCCCCGAAATGCAGTTGGCAGATTTCCAGTCCTGGCTCGCCGCGCACCAGCACCGTTTCGAAAATGTGTTGAGCCGGCTGCTGCCGGCGCCGGATATTGCCCCGCAGCGTCTGCACCAGGCCATGCGCTACAGCGTGCTGGACGGCGGCAAGCGCGTGCGGCCGCTGCTGGCCTTCGCCGCCGGCGAACTGACCGGCGCGGCGCAGGCCCGCACCGACATCGCCGCCGCCGCGGTGGAACTGATCCATGCCTATTCGCTGGTGCACGACGATATGCCGTGCATGGACGACGACGTATTGCGCCGCGGCAAGCCCACCTGCCACGTGGAATACGACGAGGCTACGGCGCTGCTGGTCGGCGACGCGCTGCAAAGCCTGGCCTTCCAGCTGCTCGCCAGCCATCCGCTGAGCGACGATCCTGCGCACCAGATCGACATGATCAAGCTGCTGGCCGTGGCCAGCGGCTCGCGCGGCATGGCCGGCGGCCAAGCCATCGACCTGGCGAGCGTGGGCAAGCCGCTTTCAGTTCCGGAACTGGAGCAGATGCACATCCACAAGACCGGCGCGCTGATCCGCGCCGCCATCCTGCTGGGTGCGCGCTGCGGGCAGGCGGACGAGGCGCTGCTGGCCGCGCTGGAGCGCTACGGTCACTGCGTGGGCCTGGCCTTCCAGGTGGTGGACGACGTGCTCGACAGCGAGGCCGACACCGCCACCCTGGGCAAGACCGCGGGCAAGGACGCCGAGAACGACAAGCCGACCTACGTTACCCTGCTCGGCGCGCGCGAGGCCAAGCAGATGGCCGCGGACCTGCACCGCGAGGCGCTGGAGACGCTGACCCCCTTTGGCGCGCGCGCGCAGCGGCTGTGCGAACTGGCCGACTTCATCGTGCTGCGCAAGTACTGATCCGTTCCCAGCCCCGGCCAAAAAAACAAGAACAGGCCAGGGGCATTTTAAAAAAAGAGAGAGAAGATGCATCCGCTGCTTAACACCATCAATTTCCCCGACGATCTGCGCAAGCTGGAACGCAAGCAGCTGCCGCAACTGGCGGACGAACTGCGCGCCTTTCTGATCGAGTCGGTGAGCAAGACCGGCGGGCACCTTTCCTCCAACCTCGGCACGGTGGAACTGACCGTCGCCCTGCATTACGTATTCAACACCCCGCAAGACCGGCTGGTGTGGGACGTGGGCCACCAGACCTACAGCCACAAGATACTCACCGGGAGGCGCGAGGCGATGTCCGGCCTGCGCATGCTGAACGGCATCTCCGGCTTTCCCAAGCGCGACGAGAGCCCCTATGACGCCTTCGGCACCGCGCACTCCAGCACCTCCATCTCGGCCGCGCTGGGCATGGCGATCGCCGCCCGCAATGAGGGCAGCGATCGCCGCGCCGTGGCCATCATCGGCGATGGGGCCCTGACCGGGGGCATGGCGTTCGAAGCGCTGAACAACGCCGGCGTGCTTGACGCCAACCTGCTGGTGATCCTCAACGACAACGACATGTCGATCTCGCGCCCGGTGGGCGCGCTCAACAACTACCTGGCCAAACTGATGTCCGGGCGCTTCTACGCCGCCATGCGCCGCGCCAGCGACAAGGTGCTCAAGGGCATGCCGCCGGTGCTGGAGTTTGCCAAGCGCGCCGAGGAGCATATGAAGGGCATGGTCACGCCCGGCACGCTGTTCGAGGAATTCGGCTTCAATTACATCGGACCCATCGACGGTCATGACCTGGACGTGCTGGTCGACACCCTGAAGAACGTGCGCGAGCTGGAGGGGCCGCAGTTCCTCCACATCGTCACCCAGAAGGGCAAGGGCTACGCCCAGGCGGAAGAGGACAGCGTGCTCTACCACGGCGTGGGCAAGTTCGATCCGGACAGCGGCATTCAGCCGCAGGCCGAGGGCCGGCCGACCTATACCTCGATCTTTGGCCGCTGGCTGTGCGACATGGCCGCGGCCGACGACAAGCTGATCGGCATCACCCCCGCCATGTGCGAAGGCTCGGGCATGGTGGAATTCGCGGAAAAATACCCGCAGCGTTATTTCGACGTGGGCATCGCCGAGCAGCATGCGCTTACCTTCGCCGCGGGCCTCGCCTGCGAGGGGATGAAGCCGGTGGTGGCAATCTACTCCACCTTTTTGCAGCGGGCCTATGACCAGCTCATCCACGACATCGCCATCCAGAACCTGCCGGTGATGCTGGCCATAGACCGCGGCGGCCTGGTGGGCGCGGACGGCGCCACCCATGCCGGCAGCTTCGATCTTTCCTATCTGCGCTGCATTCCCAATATGACGGTGATGGCGCCCGCCGACGAAGACGAGTGCCGCAGGATGCTGACCACCGCCTTTCACTGCAAGGGCCCCAGCGCGGTGCGGTACCCGCGTGGCATCGGTCCCGGCGTGCAGATCGCCCCCGGTCTGGAACCCGTGCCGGTGGGCAAGGGCGAAATCCGCCGCGAGGGCAGCGGGACGGCAATCCTGGCCTTTGGCGCCATGGTGGCGCCCGCCCTGGAAGCGGCGGAAGGGCTGAACGCCAGCGTCGCCAACATGCGCTTCGTCAAGCCGCTGGACGAGGAGCTGGTGCTCAATCTCGCCCGAAGCCACACGCTGCTGGTGACCGTGGAGGACAATACCATTCAGGGCGGCGCCGGCAGCGCCGTGGCCGAGTGCCTGCACCGCCATGGGGTCAACGTACCGGTGCTGCATCTGGGCCTGCCGGACCGTTTCATCGAGCAGGGTGAGCGCAAGCAACTGCTCGGACTGTGCGGGCTGGACGCGGAGGGCATCACGGCATCCGTGCGCCGGGCTATACTTGAGTAAAGAATTCGGCTATTATTGAGCTGTTGCCTTTCGGGACTCAAGCCTGCATGCTGTCTTCGTCGCAGGTAGTGCGTCCCTGATTTCCGTTACGCCCCGATCTCCGGCCCGGCCCGGATATTCGGATTTGTGCTGATTTTCGGCTTATTCCGGACAAAATACTATGAACAGCCCAGACAAGACCCGCAACCCTGCCGCCATTCCGGACGTGCAGAGCTATGCCGACACCCGCCACCTCGCCATCAACAAGGTGGGGATCAAGGGTATCCGTCATCCTGTGGTAGTGCGCGACAAGAGCATAGGCGTGCAGCACACCATCGCCATGTTCAATATGTACGTGTTCCTGCCCCACGATTTCAAGGGCACTCACATGTCGCGTTTCGTCGAGATCCTCAACCATCACGGGCGCGAGATTTCGGTTGAGTCGTTCGAAAGCATCCTGCGCGAAATGGTGCACAAACTGGAGGCGAAATCCGGCCACATCGAGATGACCTTCCCCTATTTCGTCAACAAGGCCGCGCCGGTCTCCGGGGTCACCAGCCTCCTCGATTACGACGTCACCTTCATCGGCGAGATCGTCAACGGCGATTACACTTTCACCATGCGCGTGCAGGTGCCGGTCACCAGCCTGTGCCCGTGCTCCAAGAACATCTCCGACCGCGGCGCGCACAACCAGCGCTCGCATGTAACCATCACCGTGCGCATGCGCAAATCGGTGTGGATAGAGGAGGTGGTGCGCTACGCCGAGGAACAGGCGTCGTGCGAACTGTATGGCCTGCTCAAGCGTCCGGATGAAAAGTTCGTCACCGAGCGCGCCTACGACAATCCCAAGTTCGTCGAGGACATGGTGCGCGATGTCGCCGTCGCCCTTAACGCCGATGACCGCATCGACGCCTACATTGTCGAATCGGAGAACTTCGAGTCCATCCATAACCACTCGGCGTATGCGCTCATCGAGCGCGACAAGACCAAGGTCTGACGCCGGTCACGGGACGGCCAGCCGCCCGCTGTCGCAAGCCGATGACGTTGGGTGGTTTCCGGGCCGGCGGCGCGACCGGCCCGAGGGCGAATTTTTCCGAAAAAGGCATGTATTGCAGGGTATTGCGTTCCGCCACCGGGCGGGGGAAAATAACGCCATGATGGACAGAACCCTGAAAATGCGCGCGTACAATAGTGCCGCGGGAGCCGAGACCAGCAATCTCACCCGTGAGCAGGAACTTGAACTCGCGCTTACCAAGAAGACCGCGCAGGCCGAAGAGGAGCGCAAGAAAGCGCTCGACACGCTGGCCATGCTCGAACAGGTGCGGGAAGTGCACAAGAGAGACCTGGCCCGCCTGGCCGAACTGCAGAGCAGTCTGACGGCCTCCCAGTCCAGAATCAAGGAACTCGAAGCGGCGCTGGGAAAGATCGCCTCCCTGGCCATCGCTCCCGGCCGCGCCAGCGAAGAATAAATCGCCGGCGCCACGGCCGGTCGCACGCCCGAAACTCCTCCAGACCTAACGCCCCTCGCCCGTTCAGTAGCGCAGCGTCAGAGCCTCGCACAAAAAACGCATCAGCGGCCCGGCCGCGCGGAACCGCTCCGCCGCCAGCGGCAGGAACTCGCCGGACAGCACTTGCGCCTGCGTCAACCGCGCCAGCCCGATGAAATCCTTGCGTTTCAGGTCGGCCAGCAGCGGATGATCCTTCGCGAAACCGCGTGGCGCGTTGGCCAGCGCTTCGCCGGACAACACGAATTGGCGGCGGAAATTCCGGTGCTCGCGCGCCGCCGTCCACGCCTCACCCTGCCCGGCGATGGCCAGGCGTATGCGGAGCAGCGCCTCCGGCTCCGGCCGCCACAGCCCTGCTCCGACGAAACAGTCCCCAGGCTCGACATGCACATAGAAACCCGGCGCGTGCACGTCCCGGCCCAGTTCGTGGCGGAACTGGATGCCGACATTCACCTTGTAGGGCGTCTTGTCGCGCGAAAAACGCAGGTTGCGCTGCACCCGCATCAGCGAGCCGCCGGCCTTTTTCGGCACGGCGCGGAAATGCGGCGAGATCGACGGCAGCACCGCCGCCATGTCCGCGATGAAGGCCAGCGCTGGCGCGCGCACCTCGTCCTCGTATTCCTGCCTGTGTTCCGCAAACCACAGGCGGTCGTTGTTTTCCGCCAACGCGGCGAGGAAGGCGAAGGTGCGTTTGGTGAAGTAACGGGCGCTCATGGCGTGCGGGTGGTGGCAGGCTTTCCGCCCAGGGGCGGCAAATGCCGCGACCACGGCATTTTACACCCGCGGCGCGTCCAACCGGCGGCTGACCGCTTGAGCAGGCGATCCGCTCAATAGGTGATCATAAGCGTGCGGATGTTGTTGGCGCTGGCGGCGTTGGTGCAGGTGGCGGTGGCGCAGGTGCCGGACTGGTCTGCAGGCATCGCCCCGTCTATGCTGATGGTCTGCGCCAGGCCGCTGCCGGTGGCGGAGAGCGCAGCGCCCGGGCTGTAGGCCGAGCCTGGCGGGCGCGTGGTCTGGCCGAGGTTGACGGTATAGCTGAGATTTACCGCCGCATCCGTCACGCTGTAGGCGTCGAGCGAGGCGGTGTAGGGCACCGTGTTGGTGCAGGTCACGGCGAAGCTGCTGATGGCCGCGCCGGGCGTGCCCTGGAGCGATGTGTAGCTGAAGGTAAGCGCGCCCGGCGCGGTGCTGATGGTGCAGAGGGGGTTGATCGCGACGCTTACCGGGAAGGTGGTGGCGGAAACCGGCGTGCCCTTCTCCAGCAGTTGCAGGCTGATGGTATCGGTGTAGAACGACGCGCCGCTGGGCGGCAGCGTGGTCTGCCCCGCCGGGATGTTCGCGTAGAAGGGCACGCTGCCGCTGGCAGTGGAGCCGATGCCGCCGAAGGAGAGGGTGATCGAAAGACTATTGCCGCCGGCGTTCCACACCAGCGTGTTGGTTACATCGGTGTAGTTGCCGTATTGCAGCAGCGCGCCGCTGCCGGCGAGCAGGGCCTGGCCGGCGGCGCCGGGGTTCAGCCCGCTGTTGGCGGTGATGGTGAGCGTGACGTTCTTGGGGTCGCCGGTCTGCCGGGTGCAGGTGAGGTTCACCGTCGACGTCGTGGTGGCGGCCACCGCGGCGAACGGGTCATAGGTGAGCGACCACCCCGGCGAGGAAAACGTGGCGCAGCTGACGGCCTGCGCGCTTTGCGCCGCGGCAAGCAGGGCGAGCGCCGCCGCCAGCAAACGGGCGAGGCGGACGATGCAGTGCAGGGTTCGGGCAGGATCCATATGCGTGTGCCTCCTCAGGGATTGCAGGTGACCGGCCCGACGCGCGGAATGCTGGCCGGGTTCGCCGGCGGCAGCTTGATCCTGAAGCTGCACGACCGGTCGGACCAGGTCATGTGCAGGATGTTGTCCTGCTTCATGCCGGTGATGAAGGCTTCGCCCCGGCGCGCCACATAGAACACTTCGGCGTCGCCCTCCACGGTTACCACCGAGCCCGGCGGGGCGTCCTGGCCGTCCCGCATCACGATGTGGATCAGCGCGCTCTGTCCGCTGCGCACCGGGAATACCACCTTCACGCCAGTGCGCGCGGCGGGCGTCACCACCTGCTCGATGCTGTCCAGTTCGGCGCCTATGGGCAGCTCGCCCGGATCGAGCTCGATGCTGTTGCGCTGGTAGGGCAGCAGCCGCGGCAGCAGCGCGATCCCGTTCTTGTCGGTGTGGGTCCACACCGTGTTCTGGAAGTGGATGCCCACGTCCGGATAGCCCGGCACTTCCACCAGGGCAAAGCTATCCTGCACGCGCCGTGTCATAAAGCCGTGCCCGTCCATCATCACCATGCCGCCGCGCGCGCCCAGGCGCACCACCTGCTGGTTGGCCGAGGCCGTGGCGTCCGCCGTGAGCAGCCCCTCGTCGCTCTGGTAATAGAGGCCGGCCTCGGCGTAGTTGCGGCCGCCGCGATTGCCGGCGAGCGCGCGCCAGCCGGTGCCGTTATCGTTGCCGAGGTTCTTGCTCGCGCTGACGTAGCCGTCGTCATAGCCGTTCTTGTGGGTGAGGTTGCTGGTGAGATTGGTGTCGCTGTCCAGGGGCAGCAAGAGCGAGACGCCGATGGAAAACCCGGGCGTGATGCCGGTGATGCGCGCCACGGAGTAGGTCAGCGCGCCGTTGCGGGCGATACGGGTGGAATAATTTCCGCTATAAGTGGTGATGGTGCCCGTGGTATAGGTGGCGATGCGCGCCACACCCGCAGCCAGCGAGCCGGTGTTGTCCTGCAGCGTGTAGCTGTAGTTGGCCGAGAGCTGCTCGCGGTAGGGCAGGAAGTTAGGCCCCATGGCGATCTGGCGGAAATCGATCGTGGCGCGCTGCAGGCTCGCCGAAAAATTGTGGTGCAGGTCCATGTGTTGCAGCGCCACCAGCCAGTTACGGCCGCTGCCCGCGCTCTTGTCGCTGCTCGCGCCGGCGGCCACCTGACCCAGCATCTGCCAGGGCAGCGCGTAGCTGATGCCCAGCCCGCCGTCGCGCGTGTCCTGCCCGAACTCGGCCTGCGTATTCACGGTCAGCTGCTTGCTGAAACCATGGCGCGCCATGCCCGACACGAAGCGCTGTCCGTAGGCGAAGTTCTGCGTGCCGAGGGCGAGGCGAGCCGCGCCCGCCGACGCGCTCCAGTCGGAGAGCCCCTGTTCCAGCAGGCTGGTGCTGGTGAAGAACGGCTGGTCGATGACGGTCTGCCGCCCCAGTGCGTCGCGCACCACCATGCGCGCATCGCCACTGCTGGTGAGCAGCGGAAAGTTGTCTATGGTGAAGGGGCCGCTGGGCACGGTGGAGGTCTGGCGCAGCACGTCGTTGACATACAGCTCCACCGTGCTGGGGGCGGTGGAAGTGCCGTGCAGGATGGGGATGGGCTGGCTGATGAAGCCGGGTGTCAGACCGAAATTGGTGCCCACCTGAATGCCGCCGAAATACACCGGACGTCCCCATGGGCCGGGCTGGGTGGTCGCGTCGCCCGCCTTGAACGTCACGCCGCTGTCGAGAAAGTCGCGGGTGTAGGTGGTCTCCAGGCGGCGCCAGCTTGGCGCCTGAAGGTTGCTGCTGCCGGTGATGTTCTGGCCGACGAAGCTGGAGGTCAGCACGCCGCTGTTGCCGGAGAGCCCGAACTCGGTGAGCGCGCCCAGTTGCTGGTCGCTGGCTGCGCCGCGGTAGGCCGCGCCGGTATAGCTCAGGTCGTAGTTTACGAACAGGGCGGGGCTGGCCGGTGTGAGCTTCGGGCGGATCGCGGCCTGCTGCGTGAGATGCGTGGCCTCGAACGCGCGCGGCGAGAAACTCAGCGCCACCGACTGGTCGGCGTAGTTGAATTTGGCTTCGTAGCCGGGAATGGTATTGAGCGGCAGCCACTTCTGCCCGCGATATTCCAGGCCCGGCACGCCGGGCTGGCGTGCGATCCGCCATGCGTCGAACGCTTCGTCCGGCGCGAACAGCACGCCATCGCGTTCCAGCAGCACCCACTGGCCGCCCTTCGCCTTGTTGATGAATACTTCCAGCGGCATCAGTTTTCCATTTTCCGGAGATGTGGCGCCGCGTCTGGCGCCCGGCGCCCGCGCGGGCTCGCCTTCCTCAGCCCCGGCCCAGGCCGAGGTCATCAAGGTCAGCGCGGCGGCACAGCTTGCGTGCGCCAGCAGATTCACGGAACGGCGCCACATGACTCAGGCTCACGGCATGTAGGAGACGGAGGTCTGACCCTGGAAGTCGTCGAACATGAGGGTGATCGTGGCGTTGCCTGCGGCGGCGCGTCCGTCCGCCTTGAGCTTGAGGAATTTTCCCGCGCCGGGGAGGATATAGGTGCCACCCTCGAACCGGGCCAGTTCCTTGCCGTCGCGCTTCACCGTCGCCTCGCGGATCTGGGCATAGGCGGTTCCGCCGTTCTTGCACAGCAGGGTCACGCTGCGGTCATCGTCGCTGTTGATCTCGCAGTGCACGTCGCGCTTCGCGCCCGGCGGCGTGATGAACACCGGCATGTTGAGCGCCAGCGCCACCGGCACCGCAATGCGGTTCGAGGGCGGCGCCGCTTCCGGCACCTCGCGCAGCACCATGCGGTAGGTCATCTGCATCGACGGGTCGCGCGGCCGCAGCATGGCCAGGCGCACTACCTGGCGCGCGCCGGGCGCCAGCCGGATGATGGGCGGGGCGAGCAGCAGGTCATCGGTGAGCACCAGGTTGTCGGCGCCGTCCTTGCGCTGCGCCCAGCTATAGATGTCGGCCTGCAGCACGATGGGCGCATCGCCCTCATTCTTCAGAGTGATCGCCACCGCGCGATCCCTGGGCGTCATGTAAACGCGCACGGGGGTAACGGAAAAAATTCCGGCCCAAGCGCTCTGGCTGCCGAGCAGTACCAGCAGCAGGGCGGCGCCCAGGCGGCGCAAAAATGTGGGGCGCGCGGCAGGGGGTGTCTGGGGCATGGAAAAAGTGTTGCGAACGGTCATGATGATGGGGGATCTCATCCGGGCGATCCGCCGCGGAGTGCGGCGATGTTCAGTAGCTGATCTGGATCTCGGTGATGTCCCACTGGCTCCTCTTGATGTGCAGAATCTGCAAGGTGGTGATAGTGCCGGTGCCCGCCTGCCAGTCCGGGCCGTCGTCGGGCCCCAGCGTCGCGGGCGTCAGCAGGTAGCGGTAGGCGCCGCCGTGTGTGCCGATGTAAGGCGCGCCGGGCAGCGGCGCAATGCTTACGAACTGGTTGGTCGAGCACACAACGGTGACTGTGGCGCGGGTGGCCTGGCTGAGCGCTTGGTTGATGCACATGCCGGAGGCAGGCGGATCTGCCGCCGCCGGCAGCGATCCGGCACCCCCGCCGCCCGTCTGATTCAGCGTGATGCGGACCGGAAACGACACGCTGGCCGAACTCGCCCAGGCCGGCGAGGCCAGCGCGCACAGCAGTCCCGCGCGGGCTATCAGCCTAGCGCGGGCGCTGGTGAGTGCGCTGGGGCGCATGCCCTGGCCTCGCGAGAGCAAGCTCAGTAGGTGATGGTCAGCGTCTGGTTCAGGTTGGTGGATGTTGCGTTGGTGCAGGTCGCCGTGGCGCAGGTGCCCGCCTGGTTGGCGGCCATGGTGCCGCCGATGGTCACGGTCTGCACGGCGCCGTTGCCGGTCTGGCCGGTCAGGTCGTTCCCGACGCCGTTAAGGGTGAGGGTATAGGCCAGGTTGGTCGCCGTATCGGTCACGCTGTAGCCGTTGCCCGCAATGCCCAAGGTGGTGTTGCCCAAGGACACGCTATACGGCAGCGTGTTGGTGCATTCGATGCCCACGGTCGTAGACGCCGTAGCCGCGGCGGTCTGCATCGACGTATAGGTGAACCCTATGGCGCCCGGCGCGGTAGTGACCGCGCAGGCGGAGGTCAGCGTGATGTTGACGGGGAAGGTCGCCGTGGTGGTGGCGGCCAAGGACGGCGCGGCAATCAGCGTGGCGACAAGTGCGACGATCAGGGCGGATGCGCCCTCAAACAGCTTCTTCATTATCAAGCTCCTGATGTTAAACAAAATATTCAAATAACCAGGAGTCCGGTAAGCCGAGAGCAGATGCAAGGGCGACCCAAATACCTGGCGCTACCTGTTGCCGACAGTGCCCGGGCCGCCCTGACCCACGCTCGGTACTGCCTTATTCAATATGATGTAAAATCCCTTAACTGCTTTTTTCGTATATTCTTACGTGCTAATAGTGCACGGTATACGTTTGCATTCAATGCAATTGATTTATCGCTGGTTATTATTGAAATATGCGTAATGCATGCTCAATTGCGATACGAATTCTAAAAAGGTCAACGGTATTCGTACATAAGGGAATCCCCTATCTGGTGAGATTTCCTACGTATTTATACTGTGTATAACTATTTCCCGGAAAGACCATGAAGCCCGTCGCCATTTTTCGTCATGTTGCCGTAGAGGGGCCGGGTTTTCTGGCGCATGTTCTCGATGAGCGCCACATTCCCTGGCTGCTCATCCGCATCGACGCGGGCGATCCCGTGCCGGAGGACGCCACTGCCTTTTCCGGGCTGGTGTTCATGGGCGGGCCGATGAGCGCGAACGACGATCTGTCGTGGATCGCGGCGGAAGTGCAACTGATCCGCCATGCCGTGGGGCGCGATGTGCCCGTGCTGGGACACTGCCTGGGGGCGCAGCTCATGGCCCGGGCGCTGGGAGCGGCGGTGGTGCTCAACCGCTACAAGGAGATCGGCTGGGGGCCGGTGGTGGTGGAGGACAACAACACTGCGCGCGGCTGGTTCGGCAGCGTGCGGGAGTTCGACGCCTTCCACTGGCATGGCGAGACGTTCAATCTGCCGACGGGCGCGGCGCCGCTGCTCACCAACCGGCACTGCACCAACCAGGCCTTTGCCGTGGGCAGGCACCTGGGCCTGCAATGCCATACCGAGATGACCGCAGAGATGATAGACAAGTGGTGCGAGATCGGCGCGGGCGAAATCGCCGCGAGCGCAGGCAGTCCGGCGGTGCAGCCGGTGCAGGCGATCAGGGGCGCAATGGAAGAAAAACTGCCGCGACTGCATGCGGTCGCGCGGCGGCTATACGAGCACTGGGTTGCGGGCCTCGAGGAATATCGGGTTGCTGACTCTGTCAGATCGTAAATTCCCGGCGGAAAAAACAGGAAACCCCGGCTGCGCCAGCCGGGGTTTTTTATGGAAGCGGGGTCAGTCCTTGTAGGCCTCGATGTCGAACTCCAGCTTCACCTCATCCCCGATCGCCGGCAGATAGGTCTTCATGCCGAATTCCGAGCGCTTGACTTCCGCCACAGCGTCCGCGCCGCACTCGTACTTCTTGTGCATGGGATTGATGCCGCAATGCATGTCGGTGACGGTCAGCTTCACCGGCCTGGTCACGCCCAGCAGGGTCAGCTCGCCGTCCACGCTCGCCACCTTGTCCCCCTTGAAATGGAACTTGGTTGCCTTGTAGGTCATGGTGGGGAATTCCGCGGCGTTGAAAAAGTCCGGCGACTCCAGGTCGGAGTCGCGCTTGCCGTAGCCGGTGCTGATGGAATTGGTTTCCATGGTGATCTCCATGCTGCCGGTTTTCGCCTTGGGGTCCAGCGTGATCTTGCCGCTGGTCTTGTCGAAGCGGCCATGCAGCGTGGAAAAGCCCAGATGGCTGATCTTGAAATGGGCGAAAGTATGCAGCGGGTCTACGGTGTAGGTATCGCCAGCGTGCGCGGCGAAGGGGAGGGCGGCGAGCAGCAGGAACAGCACGTTTCTCTTCAACATCACGGTTTCTCCTCTTGGTCAGATCGGCGGGGCGCCAGCCACGCGCCAGGTTAAGAACACGGCAGCGCCCGCAAACAGCAGCGTAGCCGCGGACAGCAACAGCGACTGCAACCACAGGGCGGGCCTGCCGGCAATCGGGATGAGCAGGGCCACCGGCGGAATCGCGGCCAGCGGCAGCAGCGCATACCACGGCAGCTCGGTGCTCATCGCGGCCAGCGTGCCGGTGAGGCCCGCAATCAGCGCCAGCGGCAGCGTATACACATGGCCGCAGGGCAGATAGGTGTTGGAAAGCATGTGAATCAGCAGATAGGCCCCGGCCGCCGCGCCCAGCGCCGCGCCGAACATGCCCAGCGTCAGCGACGCGCCGAAGATGGCGGCCACCCCCGTGCCCACGCCCAGCGCCATGCCCGCCGCGCCCGCGCGCACCGACTCGTTGTGCAGCTTGCTGCTCCAGTACACCAGCCACGCAGTATATGCCGCCCCGCCCGCGCCCCACAGCAGCATGCGGGCCAGCGCCTGGTTCTCCAGGATGCGCAACGACATCCACACCGCCGCCGCCGCGCCCAGCGCCGTCAGCAGCGCCCGCACCCACGCGCCCTGGAACACCGCGGGCAGGATGGCGAAGAGTGGCGCCGCCAGCCCCAGCACCACGATCTTGCGCGGTGCCGTCAGCACCCCGAGGGCGAAGACATGGGTCAGGTACACCATGGCGGCAAAGCCCAGCACCAGCGCCAGCCCGCTCAGGCGCACCCGTTGCAGCAGTTCCGCCACAATCAGCGCCACGACGAAAGGAACCAGCCCGGCCTGCACGGCAGGGTTCTGCAGCAGTGCTTGCAACTTTCTCTCCGGGAAATGCTCAAAGGTTTGCGCAGTTTAGCATCATGGCCCGCGGCTTGAAAAACCGCATACTGGCCCGCATGTTGAATCTGATGCCCGGCCGCACCGGATGCTGCAATTTATATTTATTGAAAACAAGCGCTTGCATTGGAAAGTTTTGGAGATAACTGCAATGAAACGGATCTTCCTGTTCGTCGTGACCAACATGGCTGTGCTGCTGGTGCTGGGCACCGTGCTCAACCTGCTCGGCATCAACCAGTTCGTGGTTCAGGGCCGGACCATCAATTATGAGTACCTGCTCATCGTCTCGGCCGTGTTCGGCTTCGGCGGATCCATCATCTCGCTGTTCATGTCCAAGTTCGTCGCCAAGCGGGCGGTGGGCGCGCACATCATCGAAAATCCGCAAACGCCGGCTGAGCGCTGGCTGGTCGAAACCGTGCACCGCCTGGCGAGCCAGGCCGGCATCGGCGTACCCGAAGTCGCCATCTACGACGCGCCCGACGTCAACGCGTTCGCCACCGGCTGGAACCGCAACCACGCCCTGGTTGCGGTGAGCACCGGACTGCTGCAGGCGATGGACCGCGACGAAGCCGAGGCTGTCCTCGGCCATGAAATCAGCCACGTCGCCAACGGCGACATGGTGACCATGCTCATGATCCAGGGCGTGCTCAACACCTTCGTCATTTTCTTCGCCAAACTGTTCGGCATCCTGATCGACCGCGTGCTGCTCAAGAACGACGAACGCAGCGGCCCCGGCATCGGCTACTTCGTGGCCGAGATCGCCGCCCAGATCGTGCTCGGCATCCTCGCCAGCATCATCGTCATGTGGTTCTCGCGCCAGCGCGAATTCCGGGCCGACGCCGGCGGCGCGCACCTTGCGGGCCGCGGCAAGATGATTGCCGCACTCGAGCGCCTCAAGCTCAATCACGAGCAGACCGCCCTGCCGCAGCAGATGGCCGCCTTCGGCATCTCCGGCGGCAGCGCCGTGTCGCGGCTGTTCATGTCCCATCCTCCGCTGGAGGAACGCATTGCCGCGCTGAAGGCAGCGCACTGAGAGTCTCTTCGAGAGAGGTGTAGTAGGTTGTAAAGGTGTAGAAGGCAGCAAGCAGGAGGGCCCACGGGAACGTGGGCCTTTTTGTTTTTGGGGTTGGGGGTGGGGGGAATCGGGTTTGGCGTGTTTCCTGGCAGGCCTGTTGGTGTTCAGCGTGTAGCGCCGGGGTTGCCGGCAGCAAGTTACTTTCTTTGCTTGTGCAAAGAAAGTAACCAAAGAAAGCACCCCCCGGTGCGCCAGCCTGCGGCTGCCCTGCGTCGCTCGGCAGTCCAGGCCTCCGCGTAAACTCGCACGACCGGCATAGCCGTCACGTGCTCGAACATACGCGTCGGAAACCTCCTGTCCTGCCTGCGCGCCTCGGTGGCGCACAGGGGGCCGGGCGGCCGGCAATCTCACTCAGCCTGTTACTACAACGCGCCCCAAACCCTGTGCGCCGTCCCGCAGATCGGGCGCAGGCGAGCGGGGGATTGGGGCGAGCACTGTTCGAGCACCGCAGCGGGGCATGGGGTGTATGCCCCGCCAGGGCGAGTTGCGCAGCCCCGCGAGGCTGCACCCGAGCAAGGGCCCGCGTCAGCGGCGGCGCACCGGGGGCGCCTTCTTTGGGCTACCTTTCTTGGCAAGACAAGAAAGGTAGCCAGCTGCCGGGCTGCCCCCGGCGCTAAGTGTGGAATGCCGCCGGCCCTGTCAGAAAACACACCACACCAAACAAAAACGCTCCCCCTGAAGGGAGCGCCAATTCAAGCTTGCCGCGAGGCCAGCCTACTTTGCCGGCGGCACAGCCGAGGCGGGCGCCGCCTGCTTGGGCGGGGAGGGCGGCGGCGGGACGTCGTTGTCGTCCTCGTCATAGTATTTCGGCCGCGGCGGATGGCCGTCGTAAACGGCGTTCTGGCGCTGCGAGAGGTA
>DATFUZ010000042.1:0-45463 GCA_035260545.1 Gallionellaceae bacterium
CTGGAGAGAGCGACATGTTCTACCGGCGCATTCACCCGGCGCTGAATTTCTGGAACGCCAGCTACTTCTGCGGGTCGGCCGCCGTGCTGCGCCGCAAATACCTGGAGGAGGTAGGCGGAATACGCGGCACGACCATCACCGAGGATGCGGAGACGGCCTATCAGCTGCACAGCCGCGGCTATAACAGCGTGTACATAAACCGGCCCATGGTCTGCGGCCTGTCGCCCGAGTCCTACGACGATTACGTTACTCAGCGTTCGCGGTGGGCGCAGGGCATGGTGCAGCTCGTGCTGCTCAACAATCCGCTGACGACGCGCGGACTCTCGATTCCGCAGCGTATCGCCTACTTCAACTCCAGCTTCTTCTGGTTGTTCGGCTTTCCACGCTTCATCTACTTCATTGCGCCGGCGTCCTATCTGATCCTGGGCTTGAACGTATATCATGCCTCGTGGATGCAGATCCTGGCCTTTACGCTGCCTTACGTGCTCAGCATCTATGTGGTGATGGATTTCCTGTATGCGGGATCGCGCCAGCCGTTCTTTTCTGAAATCTACGAAAGCGTACAGTCGCTGTTCCTGATGCCGGCGGTGATCTCCGTGCTGCTAAATCCGTGGAAGCCGACGTTCAAAGTCACGCCGAAGGGCCTGACCAACGAAAAGAACTATCTCAGCCCGCTGGCCGCGCCGTTCTTCCTGGTGATCGGCATCAATGTCGTCGCCGTGATCCTGGCCGGGTACAAGTGGTTCTATGAGCCATTGCTGCGCGACGTGATTGCCGTGACGGTGATCTGGAGCATCTACAACCTTTACCTGTCCATCGTGGCGCTCGGGGCGTTCTGGGAGCGCAAGCAGATCCGCAAATTCTACCGCATCGCGGCCAGCGGCAAGGTTGTCGTGCGTTTCCCGAGGATGGGCAATACGGCATACGAGGGCGAGGTGCATGATGTGTCGCTGACCGGCATCGGCTTCAAGGCGAAATTGCCGTTCCTGCCGCGTGATCGCGACGAAGTCCTGCTGGAGGTGCACGACAGCTACGGCCGGATCTATCATTTCGAGAACAGGCTGCATCGCGCGGTGAAGCAGGGCGATGTCTACTTCTGCGGCAGCGAGTTCATCGACGGGCGGGTGCCGTATGGCGAGATCGTCAGCTATGTTTTCGGCGACAGCCAGCGCTGGCAAGACAACTGGAACAGCAAGTCGGCTACCCAGGGCACCGGCCGCATGCTGTGGTACTTCATCCGCACCGGCGTCGCGGGCTTCGTGGGCGGAATCATCCCGCTCACTTATCATGCGCTGAAGCAACTGTGGAAGTTCGGCGTCAGGCTGGCGACCACCCGGATCCTGCGCGACAAGCTGCTGGCTCTCGCAAGCTGGTTTGCCTATTTCTTCTACCTGGCGCTGACCTCCCTGGTGCAATCGCTGGAGCGCCGGCAGGTGCGCAAACTGCAGCGCATGGAAGCGAGCGGCCCGGCGACGCTATACTTCCCGCGCCTGGATGCCACGGTGCGCGGACAGGTCACCGACGTGTCGCTCACCGGGATTGGCGTTATCGTTGCGGAGCTGCCCTTTCACATTCGGAATCTTGAGCGCGCCACGATACGCACCACCGGCAAGCAAGGCGAAGGCTACCAGTTTGCCTGCGTCATACACCGCACGGTGAAGCACGAGGGCGGCACGCTGGTGGGCGCGGAATTCATCGTAGACACGTATTCCTATCCCAAGATCGTGCAGTTCGTGTACGGCACCAGCACCGGGATGCTGTACTACGTCATGGTCCATGGCGGTACTTTTGCCGAGCATGGCACGGCGGCGGCCAGGGGTGTGCTCTCGCAGGGATGGAAGGCGATGCGGGCGCTTCCCACATATCTGTTTGGCAAGCAGGATGCAGGCAATCGGAAACCACAAATCGGAGAAAAACCAAGATGATAAATATATTTCGCCGGATAATTGAATTCTCGATTCTGATTGCGGGGATGCTGCTGGCCCAGGTGGCCGCCCAGGCCGACACCGTCAAGCTGCCGCTGGCAAAATTCACCTCGTCGCCCTCGCTCGAGATGCGCTGTCTAAGCGGTTCACAGAGCCTTTCCATCCCGGTTCCTGACCGCTGGAACGTGACCAAAGCGGTGCTGAACCTGCGCTATACGACCTCGAACAATCTGCTGCCCGACATTTCGCAAATGGTGGTCAGGGTGAACGGCGAGGTGGTCAACCAGATGAAGCTGGACAACCCCGCACCCGGTGTGTTCAAACAGGTCGAGATTCCGATTGACCTGCTTCGTCCGGGGTACAACACCTTCACCTTCCAGGTGGCGCAGCACTATCAGCGCAGCCAGTGCGAGCAGCCCTGCGCGCCTGACCTGTGGACTGCCATCAGCGTGGTGGATTCCTCGCTGCAGATGGACTACGAACTGCGCCCGATTCCGCTTCAGCTCGGCGAAGCGGCTGCGTGGGCCTTCGATCCCAGGCAATTTCCGTCGGTCTCGGTGAACTTGGTGACGGATGTCTCCACGGCGCAATCGGTGACCATGGCGGCGATGGCTGCCTCCGGCATTGCGCGCCGCCTGGACTACCGCAAGGTGACTTTCTCCCATTCCGACGACATCAAGCAGGGTGTGGACAACGTGCTCATCGGCACCAGCGATTTCGTCAACGGTGTGCTGGCGCGCTACGGCCTTTCGCTGGAAGGCGGGGAGGGCGGGCTGATCAAAGTGTTTTACATGCCCAAGAAGGACGGCGGCAAGGACGGACTGCACGCGCTGATCGTGGTGACCGGGAAGGGGGCCGCGGAACTGAAGATCGCGGCCGAAACCTTCGCCAACATGTCGCTGCCCTATCCGGGAACCAGCGAGATGCGCACGCTGGGGTTCAGCATGCCGGACATCTCCATGTACAGCGGGCGCCAGGAGCTTGTGCCCGATAAGGCCTATGACTTCAAGACGCTGGGTATGCCGTCCGCTTCCTTCCTCGGCTTCAATGGGACGGCCACCGCCAAGGGGTTCTCCAATCCCGCCGCGGACATCAGCTTCCGCCTGCCGCCGGATTTCCTGATCAAGCAGAACCAGTATGCGCGAGTGAACCTGAATTTCTCATATGGCTCCGGCTTGCGCCAGGATTCGGCGCTCAGCATTTCGCTCAACGGCCGGCAGATACGCGACATCCACCTGGACAATGTGGACGGCAACTATCTGGCGAATTACCGGATAGACATTCCGACCTACATGTTCAAGCCGGGCACCAATACCATATCGTTCCGGCCCTATCTGAACACGGCGCGCCAGGTGTGCGATGCGTCCAATACCGATGGCCTGTTCGTCACCATCTACGGCAATTCGACCCTGACTTTCCCGCCGATGCCGCATTTCGTCCAGATGCCGAAGACCGAGCTGTTCGTGCTCAACGGTTTTCCGTTCACCCGCTGGCCGGACGGTTACGACACTCTCATCTACCTGCCGCAGCATGACGCCGCATCGATCGACACCGCGCTCGACTTGATAGGGATGATCACGCAGAAGAACGGCTTCCCCCTGTTCGGCACGCAGGTTGTGTTTTCCGACCCCAAGGGATGGAACGGCGAGATGCTCGTGGTGGGTGAGGCCAGCGCCATTCCGAAGTCCATCATGGCGCGTGCGCCGTTCCAGCCGGACGGCATGGCCAACATTCCCTATCCCGTCAGTCGCGGGTGGGATACCGAGACCGCCATCGCCATCAGCAAACAGCAGGGCGGGCTGGGCGAGGGCACCGGCCTGCTGATGGAATTCGAATCCGCCTACAAGAAGGGCAGGTCCGTGGTGGTGGCCACCGCGCAGACCGGCAAGGATCTTTCTACGCTGGGCGATGCGCTGCTATCGCCTGCCATTCAGTCGCGCATCAAGGGCGATGTATCACTGGTGCGCCTGGATACGCCGGATTACGACGTAGTCTCCATGAACGTGGGCAAGAAGTACTACACGGGCGACAAGGGCAATATGTCCGCCATCGGGGCCTTCTTCAATGCCAACCCGTATGCGCTGTACGTGGCGATAGCGGCGGGGCTGCTCGGACTGAGCTGGCTCGGCTTCTGGCTCGCGCGCCGCCACCGCGCCAAACGCATGGGACAGGCCTGAGTTGGGCGGCGTCATGGCAGCGGTGTCTTCCAGGTACCTGATGTTCGCGGTTGCCCTGCTGGCAGCGGGGCTGGCGGCGAACGTCAGGGCGGCTGACGCAGACACGGCGGCGAGCAGGCTCAACTTCATCCATGTGCTGGTGCAGGCGGGGAAAAGCAGGGAAGCGGCCGCCGCCATGCGCTCGCTCTATCCCAAGGGCCCGCCCGCGGGCGGGGAACGGGCGCGCGAGTATTACGACGTGATCGGTGATACGGCCGAAGGCAGGGACGAGGCGCAGAAAGGGCTGGAAGATCTGGTCAAGTCTGCCCCGGGCAACCTGGGTTTTCAGATCACGCTGGCGAAACAGCTTACGCGCCGTCCGGAGACCCGCGCACGCGGGCTGGCGATGTTTCAGACGCTGGCCGCCAATCCCAAGGCGGACAAGAAGTGGGTGATGGGGGAGTGGCGTGCCGCAGTGAGCCGGCTTGCCTATGTGCCGGACAACATCCCCGCATTCCAGGCCTATCTCGCCGCTGACCCGAACAACACCCTGATCCAGAATGCGCTCGCCATCGCGAAGCGCGCCCAGGCGGCCACGCTGCCGTGGGAGTTGCGCGGCCAGGCGGCTGCACAGGCCGCTGCAGGGCAATCCGAGGCGGCCATCGCCACCCTCAGGCGCGCCCTGAAACTGGCGCCCACCAATGCCTGGGTGCGCTTCGACCTGGCGCGCCTCTATCACGGTAAAGGGGATGTGAAAGGCGGGCGCAGCCTGATGGAAGCCGGCTTGAAGCTTGCGCCGCGCAAGGCGGACATGCTGTACGCCAACGCGCTCTATGTCGGCCTGCTGGACGAGACTACGAACGCGCTACGCTTGGTTGACCGCATTCCGCGCAAGGAACGGTCTCCGGCCATCCTTCATTTCAGGAAGGAGATGGAAATCAAGCGTCAGACCCAGCACGCGCAACGCTATTTCGACGCGGGCGACACCTCCCGCATGATGACGACCATGCGGCACGCCGAACGCGCGGCGGGAGACGATCCGGATCTGGCCTATGTGGTGGCCAGCGGCTGGATGGATATGAACCAGCCGGCACGCGGCGTCGCGCTGATGCGCACGTTCGGGGAGCGGCCCGATGCCTCCCTGGATACCCTCATTCAGTACGCCAAGATCCTCAACCGCGCCGGGCGGAACGACGACCTCGCGCGCATTCTGGGGCGAATCGGCACCTTCGGGACGTATACGGATGTCCAGAAAGTGGACGTGCAGTATCTGCGTGCTTCCCTGGCGTCACACCGTGCCGACGATCTGCGCCGCCGCGGCAAGATCGAGCAGGCGCGTGCCGTACTCAAGCCCGTCCTGGCGGAGTATCCGGAGGACACCGACATGCTGATGGCCATGGCGCGCGTGCATGAGGACGCCGGCGAGCCGGACGATGCACGCGCCATCTATCTCGGCATCCTGCAGCGCGACCCGCAGAATGCAGATGCGAAGCGCGCACTGGAACGGCTGGCGGAGAAAGCGCGCGAATTGGCCACGCTCCAGAAAGCACGGCGCGCCCAGGGTTATGCGGCCACGGGACTGGATTACCTCAGCAAGGGCGGGTACGCGCCGGGCATAGGCAATCTCAGGGTGATCGAGTTGCCGGTCGAGGCGCGGTTGCCGGTGGGCACGTCCGGCGGGCGCGTGTTTGCCCAGGTGGACCCCGCCATGGCCGACGCCGGGCCGCTGCAGTCGGCCACGCTTGCCGACCAGCGCCAATACGGCACGGTGGCCGCACTGAGCAAGAATGGCCTCGTCAACGCCCCCGGCCAGTCCGCCCACGGCACCGCGCTCGCCGTCGGATACGAAGGCCAGAATCTGCGCGCGGACATCGGTTCGACCCCCATCGGCTTCCCGGTGTCCAACGTGATCGGAGGAGTGAAATGGTCGCACTATACGGCGGTTTCGGGATTCACCGTGGAAGTCTCCCGCCGTCCCATCGTAAGCAGCCTGATTGCCTATGCGGGCGCGCGCGATCCGGTCACCGGGATGGTGTGGGGCGGCGTGGTCCGCACCGGCGCGAACATGCACCTGGGGCACGATTACGGCCGGCTCAATCTTTACCTTGAGCCGGGATATTACCGGGTGACCGGCCAGAATGTCCTGAGCAGCACAGACGCGGAGTTGCGCACCGGCTTCAACTGGGCCGTCATCGACCAGGAAGACATGCGTCTGAAAGGCGGCGTTGCGCTGACCTATTGGCACTATGCCGAGGATATGCGTTACTACACTTTTGGCCAGGGCGGCTACTACAGCCCGCAGAGATATGCTGCGATTGCCCCCAATTTCCGCTGGTCGGGCCGCGAAGACCGCTGGTCATACCTGGTGCAGGGATCGGTGTCCTACGCGGATGTGTACGAAAAGGACATGCCGTACTATCCCACCGATCCGGCCTTGCAGGCGCTAGCGGCCGCGAACGCGGCGGCCACGCCCTATATGGCGCCGCCGGTATATGTCGGGGGTTCCAGCCATATCAGGGGCCATTCCCTGGGGGTTGTGCTCGAATACCGGCTGACGCCCAGGCTCATCGCGGGGGCGCTGGGACAGATAGACCGCTCGACCTATTACAGCCCGAATTACGCCGCCTTTTATCTGCGCTACATGTTCGATATGCAAAGCGGCCCCATGCATTACCCGCCGGAACCGCTCAAGCCGTACTCACGCTACTGAGGCGGCGGGTTGCCGGGCGCAAGCGAGTGCCAAGGATATTCCGCCGAGCGCGGCGCAACGGCATTGCCCGGGATCGGGGCGCGTGACCCATGCCGCCACCGTGGCGGCCATCCAGTCACTTCTTTCTGAGGTAAAACACGTATTCGCCGCCTTCCTCAGCCCCGGAGAGCAATTCATTTCCGGTTTGCTTGGAGAAGGCTTCCATGTCCTTCATGGAGCCCTTGTCGGTAGCGATCACCTTTAGCACCTGGCCGGGCGTCATGGGGCCAAGCGCCTTTTTGGTTCTCAAGATGGGAAGGGGGCAGCTCAAGCCGCGCGCGTCGAGTTCCTGGTCAGCATTCATGGTATGCATCCCCCGAAACGAGAAGAGATGTCACCATCTTACATCAACTTTGCGGGCTTGGGTGCGGGATTGCGCGCACTGACCTTTCGCGGGAAATTGCCGTGAAGCAGGGGTCGTGCTTCAGGTTTGGGCCCAGGGCAGGCCTTCGTAGCGCCAGCCGTTGATCGAATTGCGATGATGACTTTCGTCGAGGTCGCCCTCGAAACCGTGCAGTACGTTGTAGACGTCGGTCAGCCCGGCCTGTTCCAGCGCGGCGCCCGCATCCATCGAACGTTTGCCCGAGCGGCAGATGAGCACCACCGGCCGGTTCGCACTGGCTGCCCGCTTGACCTGGGGTACGAAGTCCGGATTGATCTCCCAGTCCGGCCCGTCGATCCATGGTATGAGCATGGAGCCTTCCGGATGGCCGACGAACATGTGTTCCAGGTCGCTGCGCACGTCGACGAAAACGGCGTCCGGCGTGGCTCGCAGGAATTCATAGGCTTCGCGGGGCGTCAGATGCTTCATGGGGCTACTCCTGTCAGTGCGGATCAGGCCTGTGCGGCCCGCTCAGCGGCTTGCACCGTATTGGCGACCAGCATGGTGATCGTCATGGGGCCGACGCCGCCAGGCACCGGGGTGATCCAGCCGGCCACTTCCTTGGCGGACTCAAAATCCACGTCGCCGCACAGCTTGCCGTCCGGCAGGCGGTTGATGCCCACGTCTATCACCGCAGCGCCCGGCTTGATCATGTCGCCGGTGATCATCTTTGCTCTTCCGGTCGCCACCACCAGGATGTCGGCATCGCGCGTGTACTTCGCGAGATCGACGGTCTTGGAGGTGCAGATGGTCACCGTCGCGTTCTGCTGCAGCAGCATCAGCGCCATGGGCTTGCCCACGATGTTGCTGCGGCCCACCACGACGGCGTGCTTGCCCTCGATGGATACGCCGGACTTCTCCAGCAGTTTCATCGCGCCGTAGGGCGTGCAGGGCGGGAAGCGCGTGTTGCCGGTGACCAGCGCACCGACGTTCATCTGGTGGAAGCCATCCACATCCTTGTCCGGGCTGATCGCCTCCAGCACCTTGGCCGGATCGATGTGTCTGGGCACCGGCAATTGCACCAGAACGCCGTGTATCTTCGGGTCGGCGTTCAGGGTGGCAATGCGCTCGAGCAGGGTGGCCTCCGGCGTGTCTGCGGAAAGCTCGATGTGCTCGGAATGCAGGCCCAGTTCGGCACAGGCCTTGACCTTGTTGGCGACATAGACCCTGGAGGCGGGATCTTCGCCGACGATGATGACTGCCAGTCCCGGCGTGATGCCGCGCGCCTTCAACGCGTTGGCGCGGGCCTTCCATTCGGCGCGTACTTCCTGTGCGATTGCCTTTCCGTCAATGATGCGTGCGGTCACGGCGGACTCCTCGGTTTTCAGAACTCGGGTTTGACTGCGGCGTTCTTGTAGTTTGCCACACCGTCCATGATTTCCTTGCGGGCGCCTTCGCCGTCGCTCCAGCCCTGGATCTTCACCCACTTGTTGGGTTCGAGATCCTTGTAGTGTGCGAAGAAATGCTCGATCTGCTTGAGCAGGATCTCGGGCAGGTCGGTGTAGGTCTTGATGTTGCGGTACACCGTGGTCAGTTTGTCTACGGGCACCGCCAGCAGTTTCGCGTCCACGCCGGACTCGTCTTCCATCTTCAGCACGCCCAGCGGACGGCAGCGCACCACCACGCCTACCTGCAGCGGAACCGGCGTCACCACCAGGACGTCCACGGGATCGCCGTCATCGGAAAGGGTGTGCGGAATGTAGCCGTAGTTGCACGGATAATGCATCGCCGTGCTCATGAAGCGATCGACAAAGATCGCGCCGGACTCCTTGTCCACTTCGTACTTGATGGGTTCGCCGTGCTGGGGAATTTCGATGACGACGTTGAAATCGTCAGGCAGGTTCTTTCCGGACGGTACCTTGTTCAAACTCATTCTGCTGCGCCTTCCTGGGTTGACTGAAAGCCGCAATTGTACCATCAGGGCGCCTGTCACAGAAGCCGCGCTGCCCGCCCGCCACCGGCAACGGTAGTGCGGGCGGCAGGCGGGTTGCGGCCGGACTTATTCCTGGACGTTCAGGTCCATCGTGCCGAGCGGCGTGACGCTGGTCCCGGTATCCAGCGAAATCTTCAGCTTCCAGGCGCCGGGTTTGTCGAAGGTGTGCTTGAGCCAGGTGCGCGTGCGCAGTCCGCCCGACACCGAGATGTTCCTGACCCAGCGCACCGCGCCGTTCAGTTCCAGTTGCACGATCACGGGCTGGGCATCCGAGCCGTTGGGCGCCATGAAGGCCATCCAGACATAGTCGCTGTCGCCCTTCTTGATGGGCTGGCCGGTGACGTCGCCTGCACACTCGTTCTTGTCGTCGCCATCGTGCTGGATGTCGTGGCAGATCCTGGTTTCCACCAGCACCGGGCTCAGGCCCTTGCCATGGTAGTAATAGTCGATCACCTTCTTGGCTTCGTCGGCCGTGGGCTTGTCTGCCGCCAGTGCGAGCGCGGGGAACAGTCCCAGCGCGGCGGCCATGATGAAGGTGCGTCCCAATTTGATCGATTGCATCTTGTTCACTCCCTGGATATGGATTGCGATTGCGACCGCGGGGGCGCGGTGCCGGCCGCCCCTTAGCGGCCAGAGGTGAGTATACATAAATTCGCCGGAACGCAGGCAATGGCCGGCTGTGCACCCATGCGCACGGGATCGAAGGATTCGTCGCGCCGCATGCTGCACAGGGCGTATTGCGGAGTCCCGCGGAGACGGGTAGCATAAAGGCAAAAAAATAGAACTACATGCAAGGGAAAGGCACCTGTGGCCAAACAGAACATTCCGAGCGAATGTCAAATCCTTCAGCTTCGCCGCTGGCGGGTGATGGAGGTCGTCTCCGATAGCGGGCAGCGTAGCCGCCACATCTGGGGGCATGACGTCACCAACGACATGGGACGGGCTTCCAGCGGCATCAAGGCGTTCGACCTCGACGCCATGACCGCGATCACGCACAGCGGAACCGTATACCACCTGATCGGCGTGCCCGGCAAGGCCCGCAGCGGCGAACGCGCCTGGCGGAACTGGTGCCGCATGAACGGCGTGGCCGAGGCGGCCGACGTGACATTCGAATATTTCGATCTCAACGGACTGGTTCCCGGCCACGACGAGGAAGGCGAATAGCGGCCGCTGCAGCCTGCCCTGGCGTTGCGCATCAGGCTTGGGCGGACGCCCCGTCTCATCCTGGCGCCCATCCGCCAGGTTTGAACACCATCATCCCGTAGACCGCCAGCATGGCCGGGAATGCCAGCATGCCCAGCCATTCCCAGGCGCGCGCATAGCGCCAGTAGCGCTTCGGCAGGCTGGTCTTGCTTGCCGCGGCAAGGCGCGCCATATCCGCCATCCTGATCTGAAGCCACACGACCGCTAGCCAGCAGATGCCCGCCAGCGCGAACAGGCCATAGGTGGCGAGCAGCCAGGCCGTGGTCAGCCGATAGTGCGCCAGGGAGGCGAGCGCAATGCCGGTGACCGGCTGGATGACGGCGGCGGGTGCGGTGAACCAGTAATCCGCGCGGACCACCAGCCTGGAGACTTCCGCGATTGCGGCCACGTTCCGGGTGCGGTTGGCGAAGAACATGTAGAACGCGCTGCCGAACCCTACGCCGACCAGGGCGACGCTGGAGAGGATGTGGATCCACTTGAGCAGGAGATAGGTATTCATGGCGTGCTGTTCCCGTAGCGGCGGAGCAGCCAGAGCAGCAGCAGAATGGGCAGGTTTTTCAGCACCGGTCCGAACGGATGCAGCCAGTATTGCGGCAGCCAGACGGTGATGACCGCGCTATAGACCAGGATGACTCCGGCCTGCACCCGCCACAGCATCTGCACAGGCCGAACCAGGGTGAGCGTGCCGAGCAGGATGTCGAGCAGCGCGCCGCCATAAAGCGCGAGCGTGGCCGCTTCGCCGTGCAGGTTTACGCCTGCCAGTATTTCCATGCTTTGCTGCCGCGGATAGATGCCTAGCGAAAGCACGCCGGAAACCAGCCACACGACGGCCAGCGTGAGGCGCATCAGCCTGAGGTCGGACGCCTGCATTATGCGATGAACGCCCGGTAACTGCGCGGCGCATGCCCCAGCAGGCGGGCGAACTCCTCGGCCGGGGCGGTGTTCCCGGCCGCGAGCATGGCCAAAGTGTCGCTGCACAGGGGGCTGGCGGGAATATGGTCGCCGATCCGTGCGGCCAGGCGCATTGCGAACGCCGGCATCGTTACATGCAATGCTGCGCCATGGCCCATCTGTTCGCGATAGCTGTCCAGCATGCCGCGCATGGTGGTGGGCTCGGCGCCCACCGCGCTCACGGTTTGGCTCGCCGCATCGGCATCCCCCAGCCAGCGCACGACGGCTGTGCAAATGTCGTCTATGTGCACCGGCTGCAATTGCTGATGGCCGCCCATGGGCAGCACGAGGACAGGCATCCGGGCCTGGTTGCGGAACATTTTCGCGCTTGCGCCGTCCTCGCCGTAGATCACCGATGGCCGCAGGCAGAGGCGCCGCACGTTTGGCGGCAGCGCGTTCAACGCCTGCTCCGCCGCGAGTTTGGTCGCGAAGTAGGGCACGTTCACACCGCTTTCCACCCCCAGCGCGGAGACGTGCACGATGCGCCGCACTCCCGCCTCGGCGCAGGCCGCAAACAGCGCTGCAGGTGTTTCCGCATGCAGCCGCTGCATGGGGGTTGCCTCGCCGTCGCGCAGCACCCCGACGGCGTTGATCACCGCGTCGATGCCAGCGACACGCGGCAGCCAGGCTTTTTTCGATGTGTCACTGCGGAAATCCGCCGCAATGTCTCCGGGCTCGCGCGGGGTGCGCACAGCGCGTGTCACCGTATGGCCCGCGCCGCGCAGCGCCTGGGTGAGATGGCGGCCGACGAAGCCGGATGCGCCGCAGATGAGTATCTTCATGATGGTCTCCTCCTTTTCCGGTCAGCAGGGATGGCTCAACGCCCGATGCCGTGGTGAGGCCGCGCGCGCCCTCAGTATAAGCGCCGCGGGAACGATGGCCAGCAAGGCCGCGATGTCCAGCCACAGATGGAGCCGAAAATGCTTCATCATGGAAATGCCTATGTCACCCGGCGCCCAGACCGCCAGGGCGAGCAGGATGGCTGTCCACGGCCAAGTCTCGCCCGTCCGGATGCCGGCCCGGACCAGATAGACCATTACCACGCCGACGCTGGCGAGGGTTGGGCCGAACAGGGCGACGATCCAGCGCTGGAATTCCACGGTCTGCGCAGGCACGGCGGCATGGGGCCAGAACGTCTGCTGCAGCAGGCCGCTGTAGTAGCCGAAGCCCGCGGAATAGGCGATAAGGGGGATGGCGAGGCCGGCGAGGATGTGAGCCCATGCGAGCAGCAGCAGCCACTTTCCAGGCATGCCGGACATCTTCCCGGTTTCACGGTTCGCAACTATTGGGGCGGTCAAGGTCATTGCTATTCTCCTGTGTCAGGTGAGGGAGGCGCAGTGCTGGAGCATTGTGGCGGTGCGTGGCGTGAGAAATCCTGGCTGCCGATTTGCCCATCCGGAAAAGAAGGGTAGCGAGGATCGTGACTGCCGAATAGAGAACTGCTTCCTTCAAATTCTGCCTTCCATCCAGGCCCACCACTCCCGTCGGAAGGAGGCCTTTGAGGGCCAGCCAGGTGACGGCTGCGACCAGTATCGGCAACGGACGTACGGAAAACGCGGCCATCCCGACAGCCGCGAAGGAAATCTTGATCTTCAACCAGAGCAGCAGCGGGTAAAGATAGAGCATCAAGGCACCAAGAAAATAGAGGCGCTCGGCGCCATTGCCTTTGACGGCGGCGGCTTCGTCCATCAGAAACCACGCGGCCATCACATAAAGTGTTACGAACGGCCATGCGAACAGGAATCCCGCAAACGCGGCATTCGCGAACATGCCACGAAGTAACGCGAGACGATAGCAGCCTTGCGGGGCGCGGAATCCGTCAAGCATTTACTGCTCCGCAGAAGTCGTTGTCCATGGTTCTCAGAACGAGCAGTTGCCGCCCGCGCACTTCCGGGTACGGCGGTAGGCGCGCCATAACGCACATCGCGTCCACAGTGCGAACAGCAGCGGTATCCCGGTGAGCGAAAGCGCCTGGCGGTTCCGTGCAATCCAGGGGTACATTCGGGATAACAGGGTGTGGCTTTTCCACAGGCGCGCCATGCGCTGCATGCCCGCGGTGCGGTAGATCAGTTCCATCGCAGCCGCACCCTTGATCCATGCACCCTGGTGGTCCCGCACATGCAGGCGCGTCATCATCTCTTGCCGGGTAATGCCTTCCCGGCGGAAAGCCGTGTCGTCGAACCCGGGAGCGGAGCAGTCCACCAGGTGCAGATGGCCTCTGGCGTCGTGCGCCTTGATGTTCAGGATCTCGCTGCGGCACATCGGACACGATGCGTCGAAATACACGGTCAACGGCAAGTCGCTACGCATGGCTTTCCTCCACTATGTTCGTTAAATTCTGTAGAAACTGAAATTCAGGGGCAAAAAAACGCATGCTATTTCTGGTTAAGCAGATTCTGGATCTTCGCTCCCAGTTTCATCACCTTCATCAGCGTCGCCGGTTCCAGCCTCAGCATCTGGTCGCCCCAGATGGAGAGCGATTCCATCAGGTGCAGGGTTTCCTTGATGCGCTGCTGCGCGTCCGGCGCCTCCTTATGCAGATCCTTGCTGTCCAGGCACTCGCGCAGCACGCCTATCGTGGGATCGAATTCGCGCTCCTTGCGCTCGCGCACCACGGTGCGGAACAGCTCCCACACGTCGGTGGAGGTAGTGAAGTGGTCGCGGCGGTCGCCCATTACGTGGATAACCTGGACCAGGTTCCACGCCTGCAGTTCCTTGAGGCTGTTGCTCACGTTCGAGCGGGCGACGCCCAGCGTTTCGGCAAGTTCATCCGCGGGCAGGGGCTTGCCCACAATGTAGAGCAGGGCGTGGATCTGGGCGACGGTGCGGTTCACGCCCCATTTCGAGCCCATTTCCCCCCAGTGGAGTACGAAGCGCTGTGCGACCGGATGCAGGTTCATGGCGCCCATGCTATATCCGTCATTAATTTCTGTCAATACTGAAAATTGAGAATTGTGGCGAGGGCATCAGGCGGCGCCGTGGCGCTCATGCCGGGCGAATGCGGGGTGATGGAAGATGGAACGATTGATGGGGCTGGCGGAGAGGGAGGGATTCGAACCCTCGTTAGGCTATTAACCTAAACACGCTTTCCAGGCGTGCGACTTAAACCGCTCATCCACCTCTCCGTGCTGGACCGGCCACCGGCGTGCCGGCGTAGAAATACCGCTCCAAAGGGCGCGCAGAATAAACCAGAACGCGGTTTCCCGCAACCCATTCATGCCTTGAAGTGGTTTTTCCAGTTGCGCATCGCCGTAAATACGGCCAATTCGCCGTTCTCCGAAATGCCGCAAGCCTGCTGCACGCCGCGGATGACCGCGGGCTCCCGGCAGCGCAGGAAAGGGTTGGTGGCCTTCTCCAGAGCGATAGTGGAGGGGACGGTTGCCTTGTCCGCCGCCCGCAAGGCGCGCGTTTCCACTGCGCGCGCCTGCAAGCTGGCGTTTTCGGGCTCGCAGGCGAGGGCGAAGCGGATGTTGGCCTCGGTATATTCGTGGGCGCAGTAGACGCGGGTGTCGTCCGGCAGGGCGGCCAGCCGCTGTAGCGAGTTGAGCATCTCCTCCATCGTCCCTTCGAACACCCGGCCGCAGCCGCAGCCGAACAGCGTGTCGCCACAGAACACCAGGCCCGGGGCGGTGTAGCCGAGGTGCCCGCGCGTATGGCCGCGTATATCAAGCACTTGCAGCGTTGCATCGAGTTCGGGCAGGGTTACCGTGTCGCCCTCGGCGAGCGGCTGAGTCGTGCCGGCGATGTCTTCCGCGCGTGGGGCGTATACCGGGACGTTGTATACTTCGAGTAATTTGGCAATGCCGCCGATGTGGTCGCCATGGTGATGGGTGCACAAAATGGCCGCAAGCTCGAACTGGCCGTTCTTCAGCCAGGCCAGCACCGGTTCCGCTTCCCCGGGATCGACGACCACGGCATGCCGGCTGTTATGCAGGGCCCAGATGTAGTTGTCCTCGAAGGCGTGGATGGGCGTGATGTCATACATGGCTGGAGTTTTTCGAGTTGTCTGATATAGCGATGCGCTGATGAAGGTACATAATACACTTTCCGAATGGCTGGAAACACCGCATGGGCGCTATTTGCTCGAACGCGAGCAGGATCTGTTCGATCGCGGCGTGTCGGACATTTTCGGGTATAACGCCCTGCAGCTCGGCCTGTGCGACCATGAGTTGCTGCGCGCGGCGCGCATTCCCCTGCGCGTACTGGCGGGATACGGGGCCGCGGCGCAGGTATTGACCCGCCCGGATGAGCTGCCTTTCGACAGCGGCAGCCTGGATCTGGTGCTGCTCCCGCATGTGCTGGAATTTGCGGAACACCCGCATCACATCACGCGCGAGGTGGAGCGCATCATGATGCCCGGCGGGCACCTGCTGCTCACGGGATTCAACCCGCGCAGCCTGTGGGGTCTTCGCCGCTGGCTGGGGCGCAAGAACGGCTACCCATGGTGCGGCAAGTTCATTTCCCTGCCGCGTATTAGGGACTGGCTGGAATTGCTGGGCTTTGAGGTGGTGGAAGGGCGCTTTGCCTGTTACGCGCCGCCGCTGGGGCGGACGGGCTGGCTGAACCGCATGCGCTTCCTGGAACCGGCCGGGGACCGCTGGTGGGCTATGTGGGGCGGCGTGTATTTCCTGCACGCGGTGAAGCGCGTGCCCGGCGTGCGCCCGATCAAGCCGCTGTGGAACGGGCGGCTGGTGGGCAATCTGCTGCCGGTGCGGCCCAAGCTGAACCGGAATGCTTCACACCATACTGATACAACGGATACGCAATGAACGAACAAGTCATCATGGGCGACGCGGTCGAGATATTCACCGACGGCGCATGCAAGGGGAATCCCGGCGCCGGCGGCTGGGGCGCGCTGCTGCAGCTCAACGGCAAGGAGCTGGAACTGTGCGGGGGCGAGCCGCATACCACGAACAACCGCATGGAACTGCTGGGTGCAATACGCGCGCTGGAGGCGCTGAAGCGTCCGTGCCGGGTGATACTGCACACCGATTCGAAGTACGTGCAGCAGGGCATTTCCGAATGGGTGCATAACTGGAAGCGGCGCGGCTGGAAGACGGCGGACAAGAAGCCGGTGAAGAACGAAGACCTCTGGCGCAGGCTGGACGAACTGGCATCCGTGCACCATGTGCAATGGGTGTGGGTGAAGGGGCATGCCGGGCATCACGGCAATGAGCGCGCGGATCAACTGGCCAATCGCGGGATTGCGCAGATGGCGGCCGCGCGCGGCAACTGAAGAAACCGGCCGCAATAAACTGGAGATCGGGACACCGCAATGAAGCAAATCGTACTGGACACGGAAACCACCGGCCTGGACCCCCGCCAGGGCCATCGCATCATCGAAGTGGCGGCGATCGAACTCAACGGGCGCAGCGTGTCGAGGCGCAATTTCCACCGCTACGTCAATCCGGAGCGCGAGATAGACGCCGGCGCGGCCGAGGTCCATGGCCTGACGCTGGAGCGCCTGCAGGACGAGCCGAAGTTCGCCGAGATCATTCCCGCGTTGCTGGAATTCATCAAGGGCGCGGAACTCATCATTCACAACGCCCCGTTCGACGTCGGTTTCCTCAATATGGAGCTGGAACGGGCGGGGCTGCCGCCGCTGAAAGAGCATTGCCCCAGCGTCATCGATACGCTCAAGCTGGCCAAGGAACTGCATCCCGGCAAGAAGAACAACCTCGACGCACTGTGCGACCGCTATCAGGTGGACAATTCCCGCCGCACGCTGCACGGCGCGCTGCTGGATACGGAGCTGCTGGCCGAAGTGTACCTGGCCATGACCCGGGGGCAGGACAGCCTGCTCGACGAAGGCGGCGAGCAGGGCGATGAGCGGTCGGCCACGCTGGAACTGGGGGCTGCTCGTCCGGCGGTGCGCGTGCTGTTGCCGACGGAAGATGAACTGGCTGCGCACATGCAGCAGTTGGAGGACATCGCCAAGGCCAGCAACGGCGCGTGCCTGTGGCAGGAGCTGGAAGGAGGGCAGGCGGACTAGGCGCGCGCCGCGCATGCCGCCGCTTTTCCTTTCATGACGGATAGCGATGTCATCATCATAGGCGCGGGCGCCGCAGGCATGATGTGTGCCCTGACGGCCGCGCAGCGCGGGCGCCGCGTGGTCCTTGTGGACCGTGCCGCGAAGCTGGCGGAAAAGATCCGCATCTCGGGCGGCGGGCGCTGCAACTTTACCAATCTCGATGCGCGCCCGGAGAACTACCTTTCCGACAACCCGCATTTCTGCCGTTCCGCGCTGGCGCGCTATACGCCGCGCCATTTCATCGCGCTGCTGGAAAAGCACAGGCTCGGTTACCACGAAAAAACTCTGGGCCAGTTGTTCTGTAACGAAGGCTCGGAGGCCATCATCGCCATGCTGAAGGGGGAATGCGATGCAGCGGGTGTGCAGTGGTGCGCGCCGTGCCAAGTGGAGGCGGTGGGCCACAGCGATGCTTACTATGTGACGACCAGCCGCGGCAAATTCCGCGCGCCCGCGCTGGTGATCGCCACCGGGGGGCTGTCAATCCCCAAGATCGGCGCGACCCCCTTCGGCTACCATGTCGCGGAACAGTTCGGTATCCCCATCGTAAAACCCAGGCCCGGCCTGGTGCCGTTGTCCTTCGCGCCGGAGGCATGGAAGGCATACGCCGGCATGAGCGGTGTTTCGCTCGAGGCGGTGGTGCGCTTCGGGAAACGGTCCTTTCGCGAGAATATCCTGGTTACCCATCGCGGGCTGAGCGGTCCTGCGATCTTGCAGATCTCCTCCTACTGGCGGCACGGCGAGGCGCTGCACATCGACCTGCTGCCGGACCATGATATGGCGGCGGCACTGGAAGAGCAGGGCGGCAGCCACAAGCTGCTGAGCAACCTCCTCGCGCAATGGCTGCCAAAAAGCTTTTGCGAGGCGTGGTGCGCGGAAATGCAGGCGCATGCCGGTATCGCCAACAAGCCGCTCTATCAATACCACGCCAGGGAACGCAAGCAGATCGCGGGGCGGCTGCACGACTGGCAGGTCACGCCCTCCGGCACGCTGGGCTATGCCAAGGCCGAGGTGACCTGCGGCGGCGTGGACACGCGCGCGCTGTCGTCGAAGACCATGGAGTGCAACGCCGTGCCTGGCCTGTATTTCATTGGCGAGGTGGTCGATGTCACCGGGCAGCTGGGCGGCTATAACTTTCAGTGGGCATGGGCTTCGGGTCACGCTGCGGGCGAGGCGGTGTGAGCCGTGGGCGGGCTTAGCGCGCCGTCGCTGCTGGTGGATATTTCGGCCCATGGCTATGGCCACGTGAGCCAGACGGCGCCGGTGGTCAATGCGCTGGCGCGGCGCGTGCCCGGCTTGCGCATCACCGTGCGCAGCGCTGCACCCGAAGCAATGCTGCGCCGCCGCATTGCCTGCAATTTCCGCCTCGTTCCGGTCGCGCTCGACTTCGGCATGAAAATGGCGAGTGCGGTGGAAGTGGAGGTGGAGAAAAGCGCCCAGGCCTATCTGGCTTATCACACGGGCTGGGAGGAGAGGGTGCGGCGCGCGGCGGTGGAGATGCGCGAACTCAGGCCCGATCTGGTGCTGGCCAATGTGCCTTACCTGTCGCTCGCCGCCGCGCATGCTGCGGGAGTACGCGCCGTCGGCATGTGCAGCCTCAACTGGGCCGACATCTACCGCCACTACTGCGCTGCCGAACCCCACGCCGACGATATTCACGGCCAGATGCTGGCCGCATACAACAGCGCTGAAATGTTCCTCAGGGTCGAGCCCGCTATGCCCATGCCCGGAGTGCGCAATGCGCGCAGCATCGGGCCGGTCGCGCAATTGGGGCGTAATCGCCGGGGTGAACTGGACGCGCGGCTGGGGGCCGACGAAAAGCGCGTGCTGGTCGCCATGGGCGGCATCGCGTACCGGCTGCCGGTGGAGGGCTGGCCGCGCGTCCCGGGCGTGCGCTGGCTGATCCCGGCGAGCTGGAACGTCATCCGGGAAGACATGACACCACTGGAGACGCTGGCATTGCCATTCGGCGATGTGCTTGCCTCCAGCGATGCCGTGCTCACCAAACCCGGCTACGGCACTTTTGCCGAGGCCGCCAGCGGCGGCGTGCCGGTGCTTTACGTGTCCCGTGGCGACTGGCCTGAGGAGCCTTGCCTGGTGCGCTGGCTGCAAAGCCATGCCCGGTGCAGGGAGGTAAGCCCGGCGCAGTTGCAGGCCGGCGATCTGCTGGGCGTGCTGGAGGTGCTGTGGGCGGAGGCGCCGCCGCGGCTGCCCATGGCGGACGGGGCCGAAGAGGCGGCGGCACGGCTTGCAACGCTGCTGGCGGACTGAGCCGGGCGAAAACAATGCGCGCTTTCCGGGTTTGCGCCCCATGCCGAACGCAATGCTTAATTGACTGATTTTAGATGTATGATCTCCAGGTTGAACTTTTTTTTCCTGTCCCAATCTGAACGGGTAGTATTGGCCTCAAACTGATTGAGTGCCAATGCATTTCGAGTCGGCCCGCAATATTTCAAGGGGGGTGTATGGCATTTTCAGCAGAAGAGGAAGGAAAGATGAACACGAAGGCAATTACCAAGCGCATCGCACACGTAATCATTCTCTCGTCGGCTCTGGCGCTCGGCTATGAAGCGCATGCCTATCGCAACGACGCTCCGGACCAGGCCATCCACACCGCAGCCGCGAAGGCCCAGGCATCCGGGCACGGCAACGCGTTTATCGCGCTTCCCGATTTCACCGGCATCGTGGCCAAGGAAGGGCCGGCCGTGGTGAACATCAGCGTGTCTGCCAAGGTTGCGGCCGAAGATTCCGGAATTCCCGGCTTTCCGGGCATGAGCCCGGATGATCCGTTTTACCAGTTTTTCCGCCATTTCCAGCCGCCGGCGCCGCACGGCACCATTACCACCCGTGCACTGGGTTCCGGCTTCATCGTCAGCAAGAACGGCATCATCCTGACCAATGCGCATGTTGTTGACCATGCGGACAAGGTCATCGTCAAGCTGACCGACCAGCGTGAGTTCAAGGCCAAGGTCATCGGCGAGGACAAGCCGAGCGACGTCGCCGTGCTGAAGATCAATGCCGACAACCTGCCGACCGTGACCATAGGCGATCCGCAGAAGGTGCGCGTCGGCCAATGGGTGGTGGCGATAGGCTCACCCTTTGGCTTCCAGAACAGCGTGACGGCGGGCATAGTCTCGGCGAAGTCGCGTTCGTTGCCTGATGAAGGCTATGTGCCCTTCCTGCAGACGGACGTCGCGGTGAACCCGGGCAATTCGGGCGGTCCGCTGATCGATGCCAATGGTGAGGTCATCGGCATCAACTCGCAGATATATACCCGCAGCGGCGGCTATCAGGGCCTGTCGTTCGCGATTCCCATCGATGTCGCGATGAATGTCGAGCGCCAGATCCTGGCGCACGGCAAGGTGTCGCGCGGGCGTCTGGGTGTGACCATACAGCCGGTGGACGAGGAACTGGCGCAGACCTTCGGCCTGGACCGCCCGGAAGGGGCGCTGGTGAGCTCGGTCGAGAACGACAGCCCGGCCGAGAAGGCCGGCATAAAGCCTGGCGACATCATCATCAAGTTCAACGGCAGGAACGTCTCGAGTTCCTCGGACCTGCCGCCCATGGTGGCGGAGCTTGAGCCCGGCACCAATGTGTCCCTGGTGGTCTGGCGCAAGGATGGGAGCAAGACCATTGCCCTGCGGGTCGGTGCGCTGGCCACAGCGGTCGCCGCCAATGGCAGCACGCCCAAGAAGACCATGAAGCATGCTGAAGGCATGCTGGGCATGGAGGTGCGCCCGCTTACGCCGGACGAGCGCAAGCAGGTCGGCACTACGGGGCTAGTGGTGGAAAACGTCGATGACAACGGCGCTGCGGCGCGGGCCGGCATAGAGCCCGGCGACATCGTCATCGCGGTGAACGGTTCCGACGTGAACAGCGGCAAAGAACTGCGTACCCAGGTTGCACGCCACAAGCGGCACGTCGCGCTGCTCATCCAGCGCAACGGACAGCAGGTGTTCGTGCCGGTGAGGGTAGGCTAAAGGTAAACGCCCGACACCGGGGGCGGGGAAGTTACTTCTTCGCCCCCAGTTCCAGCGCCCGCAGCCGGCCTTGTTCCAGCGCTGCGGCGTCCGGTTTTTCCAGCCAGCCGTGCAGGTTGGTCATCACCAGGTCGGCCAGGGCTTCGGCCCAGTCGGGCCGGTCGTTCAGGCAGGGAATGTAGTGGTATTCGCCGCCGCCCGCCTGCACAAAAGTGTCGCGTACTTCGATGTTGATTTCTTCCAGGGTTTCCAGGCAATCCGTCACGAATCCGGGGCAGACCATATCCACTCGCCCCGTTCCCTGCCGCCCCAGTTCTTTCAGCGTAGCGGCGGTGTAGGGCTTCAGCCATTCGGCGCGTCCGAACCGGGACTGGAAGGTGATCAGGTACTGGTCCTTCTCCAGCCCCAGTTCTTCGGCGATCAACCTTGCGCTTTTCAGGCATTCGCAGTGATAAGGGTCGCCCTTATCCAGCGTGGCGCGCGGCAGCCCGTGGAAGCTCATCACCAGCTTGTCGGGCCGGCCGTGCTGCGCCCAGTACACGCGGATGTTCTGCGCGGTGGAGCGAATGTAGCCGGGGTCGCCGGGAAAGTGCTTGATGGCGCGCAGGGCAGGGGTATTGCGCGTGCGGCGCACCGTGTCGAATACGACATCGAGCGCGGTGGCGACGGTGCTGGCCGCGTATTGCGGGTACAGCGGGACCAGCAGAATGCGCTGACAGTTCTGCTCCTTGAGGCGGCGCAGCACGTCGGGAATGGCGGGGGTGCCGTAGCGCATCGCATACTCCACGACCAGCGGGACGCCGGGCGCGCGCGCGGACAGCAGGTCGCGCAGCGCGCCGGTCAGCCGTTCGGTATGGACCTTGTGCGGCGAACCCTCGGGCATCCAGATACTCTGGTATTTGGCCGCGGACTGCTTGGGACGGGTGTTGAGGATGATGCCGTTGAGTATCGGCCACCATGCCAGCCGCGGAATCTCGACCACGCGCGGGTCGCTCAGGAATTCCTTGAGGTAGCGCCGCACCGCCGCGGGCGTGGGCGCATCCGGCGTGCCGAGGTTGATAAGCAGCACGGCGGTCTTCTCCGGCGTGCCATGGGTATATGCGGGTTCAGTCTGGTATGCCATTCGTCAGCTATGGTGTGTGTGGGCGGGATTTACCGCACCTTAGTCCCGGCATTGCCGGCCGTTTTTTTTCCGTCTTCGGTCCTCCGCGCCCGGGCCTGTCGGCGTTCAATGCTGCGACAGGGCGTTGCCAAGCAGGCGCGCGGTGACATCCACGATGGGGATGACCTTCTCGTAATCCATGCGCTTGGGCCCGATCACGGCCAGCGTGCCCAGCACCTGGCCATTGGAGGTATAGGGCGCGGTGACCACGCTGCACGCGTCCAGGCCCGCCAGGCCGGACTCGCTCCCGATGAACAGGTGCATGCCCTGCGCACGGCGGCTGGCATCCAGCAGGCGCAACAGCTCGGTCTTCTGCTCGAAGACGTTGAACAAGCTGCGCAGGCGGTTCATGTCGGTCGAAAGATCCTGCACATGCAGCAGGTTGCGCTCGCCGCTGATCACGTAATCCTCCTGCTTGCGCGCCACGGCCTCGTCGCCGGCTGCGATGGCGGCCGCCATCAGCGCGGTCATGTCGCTGCGCAACTGGTGCAGTTCGTTCCGCACACGCTGGCGGATTTCCTGGAAAGAGCACCCCGAATAATGCTGATTCAGGAAATTGCCCGCCTCGGTCAGTTGCGATTGTGAGTAGTCCTTTTCCGTGATGAGCACCCGGTTTTCCACTTCGCCATCAGGCATCACTATGATAAGCAAGACTTTTTTCTCGGAGAGGCGCAGGAATTCGATCTGCCGCACGGCAGTGCTGCCGCGGTTGGGGGTGGCCACCACGCCCGCGAAGCGAGTCAGTTCAGACAGCAGGTTGGAGGCCTGCGCCAGCAGGCGGCTGGGATTGTCGGGCTGCAACTGGTGCTCCAGTTGCAGCACGCGCACGCTGTCCAGCGGTTGCACTATCATCAGCGTGTCCACGAACAAACGATAACCGCGCGCCGTAGGCACCCGTCCGGCGGAGGTGTGGGGGCTGGACACCAGGCCCAAATCCTCCAGTTCAGCCATGACATTGCGGATGGTGGCCGAGCTGACGTCCAGCCCGGAGAATTGCTGCAGCGCGCGCGAACCGACAGGCTGGCCGTCGCTGATATAGCGTTCGACCAGGGTCTTCAGGAGGATCTGCGCGCGTTCATTGAGCATAGGGCGATTTTACCACCATGCTCGCTACGTTTTCAGCCGCTATGTATAATCGCGGACATGAAATTTCCATTCAAGACCGTCGCCCTCATCGGCAAGCGCAGCACGCCCGAAATCGCCGCGCCGCTGCTGGAACTGGCCGCATTCCTGGCGGGAACGGGCGTCGGCGTGATCGTGGACGAGCTGACGGCCCCTTACCTCGGCGAGAACGCGTACACCGTTGCCACGCTGGAGGAAATGGGCAGGACGGCGGATCTCGCCATCGTGCTGGGCGGGGACGGCACCATGCTGAATATCGTGTGCGCATTGGCGCCGCACAAGGTGCCGCTGGCCGGCGTCAATCAGGGCCGGCTGGGATTCCTGACCGACATTTCGCTGGACAATATGCTGCCTACCATAGGCGCCATGCTGGAGGGAAAGTTCGTCACCGAGCAGCGCACCCTGCTGCAGGCCAAGGTTCTGCGCGAGGGGGCCGAGTCCCAGAGCGCGCTGGCCTTCAACGAGGTGGTGATGCATCGCGGCGGCGCCAGCAGCATGATGGAATTCGAGGTCGCCATAGACGGCGAATACCTCTACAAGCAGCGCGCGGACGGTCTGATCGCCGCGACGCCGACGGGTTCGACGGCCTATGCGCTGTCGGCCGGCGGGCCTATTGTCCACCCTGCGCTCGACATCATCACCCTGGTGCCGGTATGCCCTCACGCGCTGAGCAACCGTCCCATCGTGCTGAAAAGCCATTCCGTGCTGGAAGTGCTGATTCATCGCTGCACCGAAGCCAGCCTGCGCTTCGACAGCCACACCCGCTTCGACGTGTGCGAGGGCGACCGCGTGGTGGTCAGCCGCTTTCCGGAGCCTGCATGCCTGCTGCATCCGGAGGGCCACAGTTACTACCACACGCTGCGCGAGAAGCTGCTGTGGAACAAGACGTATTGAGGTTGATCCCGCGCTGATTTCCGGTCTGTATCCCACATGCTCAAATTCCTCAGCATTCGCGACTTCGTCATTGTCGATTCCCTGGAACTCGATTTCGCCGCCGGCTTTACCGCGCTGACGGGCGAGACCGGCGCCGGCAAATCCATCCTGATCGATGCATTGTCGCTGGCCTTGGGCGAGCGCGGCGATGCCGGGGCGGTGCGTGCCGGATCGCCGCGTGCCGACATCAGCGCCGAATTCGACATCGCGGACGCCCCGGCGCTGCGCAAATGGCTGCAAGACCAGGAGCTGGAAGGCGACGAGGACACCTGCTTGCTGCGCCGCGTGATGGACAGCGGCGGGCGTTCGCGCGGCTTCATCAACGGCCGCAGCGTCACTATGCAGCAGTTGCGCGAGGCCGGCGATTTCCTGGTGGACATACATGGCCAGCATGAGCACCAGTCATTGCTGCGCGCGGGGGCCCAGCGCGACCTTCTGGACGGCTATGCCGGGCTGCTCTCCGAGGCGCAGGCGGTGGAAGGGAAGTACCTGGCCTGGCAGACATTGCACCGGCGGCGTGTGGAGATGGAGCAGAATGCCGAAGCCATAGCGGCGGAACGCGAATTGCTGCAGTTCCAGCGGCGCGAGCTGGAAACGCTGAATTTCAACGCGGCGGAATGGGGCGAGCAGCAGGCAGAGCATGCACGGCTGGCGCACGCTGCCAGTCTGCTCGAAACCGCGCAATTCGGCCTGGATGTGCTGAGCGAATCCGAAGCGGCCTGCCTTGCCCAATTGAACCAAGTGACCGCGCGCGTGCGCGACGGCCTGGCATACGATGCCGCATTGCAGGACACGCTTGCGATGCTGGAAAGCGCGCAGAACGAACTGCAGGAAGCGGTCTACGCCCTGCGCCATTACCAGGAACGGCTGGACCTGGATCCCGCGCGCCTGCGCGAGCAGGAACAGCGCATCGGCGCGGTCATGGAAGCCTCGCGCAAGCACAGGGTGCCGCCGGAGGAATTGCCGGAGGTGCTGGCCCGCATCGAGGGGCGCCTGGAGGAGCTGGGCGGCGATGCGGACGTGGATGCGCTGAAGAAACAGGAAGACGCCGCGCGCGCCGCCTATCTGGCAGTGGGCAAGAAGCTCAGCGCCGGACGCGCGGCGGCGGCGGAAAGGCTTTCGCGGGAGATCACCGCCGCGATGCAGACGCTCGCCATGCACGGCAGCTTTGCCGCCACTCTGACGCCGCTGGCGGAAGGCAATGCGCACGGCCTGGAGTCGGTGGAGTTTCGTGTGGCGACCAACCCGGGCGCACCCATGGCCGGCCTGGCCAAGGTGGCCTCCGGCGGCGAACTGTCGCGCATCAGCCTCGCGATACAGGTGGCGACCAGCCAGGTGGCCGGCGTGCCGACGCTGATCTTCGACGAGGTGGACAGCGGCGTGGGCGGGCGCGTCGCCGAAATCGTCGGGCAACTGCTCAAGCGCCTGGGCAAGCGCCATCAGGTGATGTGCGTGACCCACCTGCCGCAAGTGGCTGCCTGCGCCGACGCGCAATGGCAGGTGAGCAAGTCGGTGCGCGACGGCGTGACGCTGAGCAATATCCAGCCGCTCAAGCCGGAAGAGCGCATCGAGGAGATTGCGCGCATGCTGGGCGGCGCAAAAATCACCGACACCACCCGCAAGCACGCGGCCGAGATGCTGGGTGTGGCATCTTGAGGTATCATTTAACCCTTTGACATGATGTCCAGGCGGATCTTCTCCATGCGTGTAAAGCTGTTGCCGTTCATTGTTGCCATGTTCTTCGTTGCGGGCTGCGCGCCTTACAAGATGGACATCCGGCAGGGTAATCTCATCACCCCCGAGATGCGGGAGCAACTGCGGGCGGGCATGTCGCGCACCCAGGTGCGCGCCCTGCTGGGCCAGCCGCTGGTTGCCGACCCGTTCCATCCCGAGCGCTGGGATTACGTGTATACCTACGAACACAAGCACGTGCTGCAGACTAAGCAGCACATGACGCTCTATTTCACCGGGGACACCCTGTCCAGGATCGACGACAGCCACATGCCTCCCTTGCCGCCGGTCAAGAATGCGGGCGGGCTGACACCATGAGCAGCATCAGGGTAGCGATTGCCGGCAGTTCGGGGCGCATGGGCCGGGTCCTGCTGGACTGCGTGGCGCAGGCGGAGGACATGGTGCTGCACGCGGCCCTCGAGCACGCGGGCAGCGACCTCATAGGCAAGGACGCTGGCGAGTTGGGCGGCACGCGCGGCGTGACTGTGAGCGGCGATACCGCAGGCGCGCTGAAAGGCGCGGATGTGCTGATCGATTTCACCCGCCCCGAAGGCACGCTGCATCATCTGCAGATCTGCCGCGCGCTCGGCGTGAACATGGTGATCGGCACCACGGGTTTCAATGCACAGCAAAAAGCCGAACTGGGCGCGGCGGCGAAGGACATCGGCATCGTGTTCGCACCCAACATGAGCGTGGGCGTCAATCTCACGTTCAAGCTGCTGGAAACCGCCTCGCGCGTGCTTGCCCACGGCTACGACATTGAGATCATCGAGGCGCACCACCGCCATAAGGTGGATGCGCCGTCCGGCACCGCACTGGGCATGGGCGAGGTAATCGCGAAAACACTGGGCCGCGACCTGTCCAGATGCGCCGTTTACGGCCGCGAGGGGGTGACGGGGGAACGCGATCCCTCCACGATAGGCTTCGCCACCGTGCGCGGCGGCGACATCGTGGGCGATCATACCGTGCTGTTCGCGGGGACCGGCGAGCGCATCGAAATTACGCACAAGGCGAGCAGCCGCGCCACGTTCGCGCTGGGCGCGCTGCGCGCGGGACGCTTTCTGCAGCAGCATCCGGCTGGGCTGTACGATATGCAGGACGTGCTGGACCTGAAATGACAATACCGACACTCGGGAAGGAGCGTTGACGATGGCTGAGGACAAAAAAGCATACGCAGAATGGACGTGGGTGGGGCGCTATCTCGCGGTTATCGCGCTGTCGCTCATACTTGCCGCCATACTCGGCAACATGTCGCTGTTCGAGAAGACCTATCTGACCAAGCGATTGAATGCCGCGCATATCGTCGAATTTCTCGGCTTTGGCGCCTCGCTGGTGCTGGGATGGCTGCTCGCGCAGCGCGCAACCCTCGTGGTGCGCAAACAGGGCGGCAAGGCCCAGGCCGCGGTGCACCTGATCCTGCCGCTGGCCAGCCTGATCGTGACGGCGCTGGCCTATTCGGTCGTTCTGCTGGTCGTCAAGCCCTTCCTGGGGGCCATCATGATCAAGGTGATAAACTGGTTTTTCATCCTCGTCATTGTGGCCTGTGCGGCGTGGCTGGTGATGGCGGTGTTCGACAAGTCAGCTCCCATCACCGACCTCCTGACCGGGGAAAGCGGGCGCAAGTAACCGCGGCGCCCCTGCGGCTCGGGGCGCATACCCTCAGGGGCCGGTGCGGTTTTGTTCGTGCGGGGGGCGCTCACGCTGTATAATCTGCGGCCTTATGCATATCCTGCGCGGACTTCATACACCTGACCGGCGGCCTGTTGCATTGACCATCGGCAATTTCGATGGCGTGCATCTGGGCCATCAGGCATTGCTCGAAAACCTCAAGCGCGAAGCCGGCACACGCGGCCTGGATACGGCCGTGATCGTGTTCGAGCCGCATCCGCGCGAGTTTTTTGCGCCCCAGCAGGCGCCGACCCGGTTGACCAGCCTGCGCGAAAAGCTGGAGATGTTCGCCGAACTGGGCGTGGATCGAGTGCATGTGTGCCGCTTCAACCGGACATTTTCGCAGATGCCGGCGGCGGATTTCATTCATGCCCTGCATGGCAAGCTGGGGGCGAAATACGTGCTGATCGGTGATGACTTCCGCTTCGGCAGCGGGCGCGCGGGCGATTTTGCGCTGATGGAAAAAATAGGCGAGCAGGAGGGGGTGGCGGTGGAAGCCATGCGCAGCTTCCTCCAGGGCGGCATTCGCGTTTCCAGCACGGCGGTGCGGGAGGCCTTGGCGCGCGGCAATCTGCAGGCAGCGCAGCGCTTCCTGGGGCGGCACTACAGCATCAGCGGCCATGTGGAGCACGGCAACCAGATGGGCCGCCAACTGGGCTTCCCCACGGCCAATATCCAGTTGCGCCACAACCGGCCGCCGGTGGCGGGCATCTTTGTGGTGCAGACGCGCATAGAGGGTGGTGAGTACCATTACGGCGCCGCGAGCCTGGGCGTGCGGCCCACGCTGGTGGCCAACGGCCGGCCGGTGCTGGAGGTGCACTTGTTCGACCTTGACCGGCAGATATACGGCGAGCACATGCATGTGGAGTTCCTGCACAAGCTTCGCGACGAGGCGAAATTCCCCGATTTGGAAAGTTTGACGAAACAGATAGCGCTCGATGTCGAGCAGGCGAAACACTGGCTGAATACCCATCATGGCTGAACAAAAATATCCGCTTAACCTCCCTGAGACCACTTTTCCCATGCGCGGCGACCTGGCCAAGCGCGAGCCGCTCATGGTGCAGCAGTGGGTGGAGCAAAAGCGCTACCAGCGCATCCGCCGCGCCGCCGCGGGCCGCAAGAAATTCATCCTTCACGATGGCCCGCCGTACGCAAACGGCGCGATCCACCTTGGCCATTCGGTGAACAAGGTGTTGAAGGACATTATCGTGAAATCCCGCAACCTGGGCGGTTTCGATGCACCCTATGTGCCTGGCTGGGACTGTCACGGCCTGCCCATCGAGCTGCAGGTGGAGAAAAAGCACGGCAAGAACATCCCGCCGGCGCAGTTCCGCGAGCTGTGCCGCCAGTACGCCGCGGAGCAGGTGGAAAAACAGAAGAAGGACTTCATCCGCCTGGGAATTCTGGGCGACTGGGATAACCCCTACCTGACCATGAATTACCGGACCGAGGCCGACATCATCCGCGCGCTCGGCCGCATTCTGGAGCACGGTTACCTGTACCAGGGGCGCAAGCCCGTGAACTGGTGCCTGGACTGCCAGTCCGCGCTGGCCGAGGCGGAGGTGGAATACCAGGACAAGGTTTCGCCTGCGATCGACGTGGGCTTCGAGGTGGCGGACCGCGAGGCCGCGGGCCGCGCCTTCGGCGTCTCCCTGCCGGGCGATGCCAGGGTATATGCCGTGATCTGGACCACCACGCCGTGGACGCTGCCGGCCAACCAGGCGGTGAGCGTGCATCCCGAACTGCAATATGACCTGATCAGGACAGACAAGGGCTACCTGATCCTCGCGGCCGATCTGGCCGGAGCCTGTCTCGCGCGCTACGAGCTGGCAGGCAGCAGCGACCGCGGCAACGGCACTGCCGCGACCTGTCGTGGACGTGCGCTGGAAGGCTTGCCGCTGCGCCACCCGTTCCAGGAGCGCATCGTACCCGTGATCTGCGGCGAGCACGTCACGCTGGAGGCCGGCACTGGCCTCGTGCACACCGCACCCGCGCACGGTCTGGACGACTATTTCGTGGGCCAGAAATACGACCTGCCGGACGACAACCCGGTAGGCGACGACGGCAAGTTCATTTCCACCACCCCGCCCGCGGGCGGCACGCCGCTGGCTGGCGTGTTCGTGCTCAAGGCGAATGACATCGTGGTGAACGCGCTCGCCGCCAGCGGCCACCTGCTGCACCAGGAAAAGCTCAAGCACAGCTATCCCCACTGCTGGCGCCACAAATCGCCCATCATCTTCCGTTCCACGCCGCAGTGGTTCATCGGCATGGAGCAGGAGGCCTCTGTCAACCGAGGCGCGGAGGGGCTGATCGAGGCGACGCGCCATGGCCACGGCGAGGACGGCAAGACGCTGCGCGACCTGGCGAACCGCGCGGTGGAGGAGACCGAATTCTTCCCCGCCTGGGGACGGGCGCGGCTGGAGTCCATGATCAAGAACCGCCCGGACTGGTGCGTCTCGCGCCAGCGCAACTGGGGCGTGCCCATGCCGTTCTTCGTTCATCGCGAAACCAGCGAACTGCATCCGCGCACGCTGGAACTGCTGGAGCAGGTCGCCAAAAGAGTGGAAGAAGAGGGCATCGAAGCCTGGTTTGCGCTCAATTCGGCGGACCTGATCGGCGACGACGCGCCGCATTACCGCAAGCTCAGCGACACGCTGGACGTGTGGTTCGATTCCGGCACCACGCATTTTTCCGTGCTGCGCACGCGGGATGAGCTGAACTACCCGGCCGACCTGTACCTGGAAGGCTCCGACCAGCACCGCGGCTGGTTTCAGAGTTCGCTGCTCACCGGCTGCGCGATGGACGGAAGGGCCCCCTACCGGCAACTGCTCACCCATGGCTTCACCGTGGACGAGAAAGGCCACAAGATGTCGAAGTCGAAAGGCAATGGCATCGAGCCGCAGGATATCTGCAACCGCCTGGGGGCAGACATCCTGCGTTTGTGGATCGCATCCACCGATTACTCCGGGGAGATCTCGCTGTCCGAGGAGATCCTCAAGCGCGTAACGGACAGCTATCGGCGCATCCGCAACACGCTGCGCTTCCTGCTGGCGAACATTGCCGATTTCGATCCGGACAGGCATGCCATGCCGGTCGAAGATATGCTGGCGATCGACCGCTATGCGCTGGCGATGACGGAGAAAATGCAGGCGGACACGTGCGCCGACTACGAGCACTACGAACTCCACCTAGCGGTGCAGAAGCTGCATGCCTTCTGTTCGGAAGAGCTGGGCAGTTTCTACCTGGACGTCCTCAAGGACCGCCTCTATACCGCAGGCGAAAATTCCCATGCGCGCCGTTCCGCGCAGAATGCGCTCTACCATATCACCCATGCGCTGGCGCGGCTGATCGCCCCCATTCTCAGCTTCACCGGCGAGGAGGTGTGGGCCACGCTCACCGGCAAGCAGGAAGAAAGCGTGTTCGAGCACCAGTGGTACGCACTGCCCGACCACGGGCTGACGGGTGCGGACATCGAGCACTGGCTGGAAATCCGCCGCGTGCGCGAGATCGCGAACAAGGAGATCGAGGACAAGCGCGTGCAGAACCTGCTGGGTTCTTCGCTGCAGGCAGAGCTGGACATCCATGCGTCCGGCAAGACCTTCGACGCCCTGGCGGCATTGGGCGACGATCTCCGTTTTGTGCTGATCACTTCCCGAGCAACGGTGCAGCGGGGTGACACTGACACGCTGCGCATCGAGGTCACGCCGAGTGCGCATGCCAAGTGTGAGCGCTGCTGGCATTACCGCGCCGACGTGGGCAGCGATCCGGGCCACCCCGGCCTGTGCGGGCGCTGCGTGAGCAATCTGTTCGGCGGCGGAGAGGGGCGGCAGCATGCCTGAGCAGCGGGGCTATTGGCGCTGGCTGGGCCTGGCCGGGCTGGTGATCGTGCTGGACCAGTTGTCCAAATACGCGGTCCTCGCGCACTTTACGCCGGGTGAGAGCAAGCCGATCACCTTTTTTTTCGACTTGACACTGGCCTTCAATCAGGGCGCCGCCTTCAGCTTCCTCCATAATGCCGGCGGCTGGCAGCGCTGGCTGCTCTCTGCCCTGGCCATAGGCGCCTCGGTGTGGATTGCCTGGTGGCTGCGCCGGCATGGCGGCACGAAACTTTTCCGCCTGGCGCTGGCCCTAATCATGGGAGGCGCGCTGGGCAACGTGGTGGATCGCTTTACCCATGACGGGGCCGTGGTTGATTTCCTGGATTTTCACCTGCCACGGCCCTATGAACTGAACCTTCTGGGGTATCATTGGGCGCTGAATCACTTCCCGGCATTCAACCTCGCGGACTCCGCGATTACCTGCGGTGCAGCGCTGCTGTTGCTGGAGGCGCTGATCGAACACCGGAAGACGCGCCGGGCGCGTACCGCATCACCAGGAGCATGAATGGAAATATTGCTGGCTAATCCGCGCGGTTTTTGCGCAGGCGTCGACCGCGCCATCGACATCGTGGAGCGCGCGCTCGCGCTGCATGGTGCGCCCATTTACGTGCGGCACGAGGTGGTGCACAACAAGTTCGTGGTTGACGGCTTGAAGGCCAAGGGCGCGATATTCATCGAGGACCTGGCGGAGGTGCCGGCCGGCAGTATCCTGATCTTCAGCGCGCACGGGGTTTCCCAGCCGGTGCGCCACGAGGCAGAAGCGCGCGGCTTGACGGTATTCGACGCGACCTGCCCGCTGGTGACCAAGGTGCACATCGAGGTGGCGCGTATGCGCGAGCACGGCAAGGAAATCGTCATGATCGGCCACAAGGGCCACCCGGAGGTAGAGGGCACCATGGGCCAGGTGCAAGGCGGCATGTATCTGGTGGAGTCGCCCGCGGATGTGGCCACCCTCGAGGTGAAGGACGAGGACAACCTCGCATTTGTCACCCAGACCACGCTGTCCATAGACGATGCGGGCGCCGTCATCGCGGCGCTCAGGGCGCGCTTTCCCGCCATCGTGGGCCCGAAGAAGGACGACATCTGCTACGCCACGCAAAACCGCCAGGATGCGGTGAAGGTGCTGGCCGGCGAATGCGACGTGGTTATCGTTGTCGGGTCACCCAACAGTTCCAATTCCAACCGCTTGCGCGAGGTCGCCCGCAATATGAATGTGCCGGCCTATCTGGTGGACAACGCCCAGGAACTCAAACCGGAGTGGCTGGAGGGCAAGCAGCATGTCGGCATCACCGCAGGCGCCTCGGCGCCGGAGGTGCTGGTGCGCGAACTGGTGGACCGCATCCGCGCGATCGCTCCGGTGACCATACGCGAAATCCGGGGAAAGGAAGAAAGCGTGGTATTCCCCATTCCCAAGAGTCTGCAGGTCGAGGCGTAAGCCGGTTTCGCCGGTCTCTTCCAGCCGGGCGGAGCATGGCGCCGCCTTTCCTTGAAGTTTTTCCCGCCAGGCTTGGCGTTCACTGCCCAGCGCTGCGCGCGCCAAAGAAAAAGGCCGGCGAAATTCCGCCGGCCTTGAAGCGATGCTCCGAGCCTACTTAGTTGTTGCTGTCGAAGCTCACGGTGTAGGTGCCGACGCCGCCATGGCCCGTGCCGTAAGCCTTGATCTTGGTGCCGGCGGGCAGACCGGTGCCGGACAGCTTCTGGCCGATAGTCAGCTTGCCGTGGGAGATGGAGGTCACGGTCAGCGTGTGCCCGGAAATCGTGCCCTGAATGGACAGGTGCTGCTCGATCGCTTCCTTGCCGTTCTCGTTGGCGTGCTCAGCGCCTTCGCCCATGGTGGCGGTAACCGAGGTTGGCGCAGGGGCGGCTGGTGCGGGCGCAGGTGCCGGTGCAGTAGTGGTTGTGGTGGAGGTGCTGCTAGACATGGTGAACTGCGCAAACGCGGCGCTAGAAGCGCACATGCCCAGAACTGCCATACCCAATGCATACTTAGAGATTTTCATGATTTACTCCGTCAATATATGTACATGTACACACACTTTGTTATTCAGTATGCGTATTTGAACAATAGCGCCTGTCGGGGTTATTTGCAAACGGCCACGGAATTGACGGTGGATAGCCGCAGATGAGCGGTGCGTTCATTAGATGAACGGTCGATATTTTGCGACAAGCGGTCGCTTTCTGAACTGCAGCAACCTGTATGTCTTGCTGCCAAACGTTGGTCTCAATATATTAATTCGTAAATATATTTTCGTTCACGACGGCATAGCAAGGGAACCGGTCGGCGCCACATTACCCCCTAAGTTGCGGCCGTCACCGAACGGCCTGGGGGATGAACGGCAGCATGGGGGGCGGCATGCGCGATTCCAAGGCCGGGTCACCGATGATTGCCGGCCGCGGTTGCCTCCCCCTTTCTGTGGCGAATACGCCAGGGCCCGTCGCCCCACCGTGACGCCTGCGCGGTAAAACTGCGGCGACCGCGTGGGCAAAAAAAAGCCCTCCCGATGCGGGAGGGCCTGGTTCTGCAGGAACGCTACTGGTTGTCGAGGTACCAGTAGTTGCGGTGGCGGATGGCGGGTACGTTGATGGTCGGTTTGCAGGCCGCCAGTGCCGAGCCCGCGCAGTTGGTGCCACCGGTCAGCGGGGACGGGCAGCCTACGCAGAACGGTGCGGCTGTCGTCGTGCCGTTGGCGTTGGTGATATTCACGATGCCCGACACCGGGGACGGGGGCAGACCGCCGCCCGCGAACGTCACGCTGGCATAGTGCGCGCCGAACGGTTCAAGCTGATAGCCGCGCGAGATACCCAGGTTGGTGGTGCAGGTCGAGGCGGTCGATGCCGGTACCGGCTGGTTGGTACCGAAATACACAAAACCTGCCGTCGTCAACGGCGCGTTCACGACCTTTTCACCAGTGCCCAGGGTGAAGTAATAGCCGCTTCCCTGCTGGGTCAGCGTGAGCTGATCATATGTCTTGCCCGTTGCCGTGCCCGTTGGTGAGGAGGGGCTGCCGGCGGGGGCGCTAATGCAGGTGCCGCCCGTGCAGTCGGCCAGCGATGCAGGGGCCGAGGTGGCGCCGTCGCTCGGCCAGTAACCCTGTTCCGTGACAGGGTAGACCTGGCTGAGCGAGTCATTGCCGGTGTTGAAGTCCTTGATCATGTACATGCGGTTAACCACATTGTAGGACTGCTGGCTTTGCAGGGGGTGCTCGCGGTCGCCGGATCCCACGAACACCGCATCGTAGGGGGCCAGGCTGGTCGAGCCGATGACTTCGGCCGGATAGAAGAACTTCCGCTGCGTGTCGGCGGGATCCTGATACTGTGGATACGCGGTCACGGAGGTGCTTATCGCGGATGTCACCAGCTCGGTATCGCAGGGGCCCCAGCCGCAGCCCAGCGCGGCAAGTTGGGTCAATTGCCACTTGTCGGGCGTGGAACCGGCGCTGGGCTCGAGGTCGACGCGCCAGACATTGCCGCCGCTATCCGTGGCATAAAGGCGGTCGATATAGCCGTTGGGATCCGTCTTGTTCAGCAGCGTGATGTCGGCCGGAATGCTGTAGTTCATCGCCAGCGTATTGCACATCACGCTGGCAGGCGGCGTGCCGGTACACCAGTCGCCCTGGTTGGTTGCGGTGACAGTGCCGATCGTGGCGCCGGTGATGTAGTTTCTTCCCCAGTACCATGGCCAGGATTTGCCCGTCCAGGCGGACGTCGTGGTCCAGTGGCTGACGGACCACACCACGTGGCCGTCGAACGCATCCAGCACGTAGATGCCGCGGCCAACATTGTCCGCCCCGACTGTGTCCCCTGATGCGCCGCCGTTATCGGTGGCAGAAACGGGGGGTTCGGCGTCCTCCGAGCCGTCATCATAGCCGGCACCCATGATGACTACGGGAATGGGGGTGCCGCTGGCGTCGGCATAGCCCTTCACGCGCGCGACCTTGGGCAGCGACCAAGTCTGACCCAGTTCGGCCATGTTGGGCGATGAGTTGTCGATCTTCCACAGGAACTTGGGATTGGTCGGGGTGGTCACGTCGATGGCATACAGCAAGTGACCGCCTCGGCGCGCGCCGATGTAGATAATCGCGCGCACCGTCTTGGGCGGGCTGCTGCCGTCTATCTCCTGCAGCAAGCCGGTCGGGCCGTCGATGAAGTAGTCCTTGGGTTGCGGCGCGGGAATGATGCCCGACGGCGTGGTCGGCAGCAATATTTGCGGCGTGTTGCTGCGCTGCCGGTTCAGCTTGGCGTAAAAGTCCGGTGCGATAAAGCCCCAGAGTTCGTCGCCCGGCCCGATGGAGCCTATACTGGTTGTCTGGTTGCCATTGATGGCGTGATAGACGCCGTCATTGGTGCCGTAGTACACCACGACGCCGATGGAGCCGCCATAGTTGACCGCGATCGGGCGCGAGTGCAGGGCGTCGCCATGGATGGAGGGACGCACGGTCACCCTGGGGCTGGGGCAGTTGCCGGATCCGGTGGCAACCGTGGGTGGGCACATGCTGGCTTCATCACCGAAATTATCCTCGCCGCGCACCCAGTTGATCAGCGAAGTGGCGCTGGGGGGCTGGTTCGGGTTAAAGGCAGTGATCGTGCCGGTTGCAGGCGACGAGGGCGTCAGCGTGATCGGGCCGTAGGTCACTTGCGCACAGCCCAGGACCGCGTCGCAGGTGGCGGTGAATGTGCCGAGGTACCCGTTTTCCGTGGCGGGCGGGCTGGTGCCTGGCGAGGCAAAGATGTCGAGCAGGGCGCCGCTGGTGAACCCGGGCGGGGCCGAGGCCAGCGCCGCAGTGACTGTCGTACCTACCCGTGTCAGGGAGGTGACGTTTACAGCACCGCTCGCCAGCGAGGAGGTAAAGGTGCTGCTCGCGGGATAGGGCGGCGCCGTGGTGATCGGATAGGTGAAGTTCAAACACCCCGATGTTGTGCAGCTGATGGTGTAGGTGCCGAGGTATTGGCTTTCGTTGCCGGCGGTGCCCGAGACCAGGGTGATGTCCACCAGGTCGCTGCTCGCAAAGTTGGAGGCGCTCAGCGTGGCTGTGGCCAGCGCGCTGCTGGTCGTGCCGGTGCGCGTCAGGCTGGTTATGGTTTGCGGAGTGGCCACCGGGGTTGCCGTGCCGCCGGTGGATGTCTTGTTGCCGCCGCAGCCAGTCACGCCGGAAAAGGTGAACGTGGTGGAACTGGCATAGGTGATCACCGCACCTGCGGTATTCATACAGGTGTTGCTAGTGCTGGCGATCTGGATCAAGTCGCCGGTGTTGAAATTATGCGCGTTCTGCGTCGTCACCGTCGCCGTGCTGCCCTGCAGCGAAATTGTAAGGATGGTAACGGGGGTCGTGTTGTGCAGGGCGACGCGATAGGTGTTGGCCGCAGTGGCCGGCGGCGAGATCGTGACCGGATACGTGAAAGTATTGGTGCCGGTCACGGTGATGGTGTATTGGCCGTTATAGGCGCTATCGGCACCCACGCCGCCCGAAATGACCACCACGTTGCCGGTGGTGTAGCCGTGGGCGACGGAGGTGGTCACCGTGGCGGTTTCCAGGTTCGGGTTGGGCGACGGGTTGGCGCCGCTGGTGGAACTGCGCGTGATGCTGGTCACGTTAACGGTCGGCTGGTGTGCCTGCGCCTGGTAGCTGCCGGTTGCCGGTGTCGGCGGGTATTCCGGCATGGGATAGGTGAAGGTGTTGCTTCCCGTGACGGTGATGGTAAAGGTGCCGTTGTAATCGTTGGGCGTGGCGCCGCTGATGGTCACCGTCTGGCCCGACGACCAGCCGTGGGCGCCGGTCGTGGTCGCCGTGGCGGTGGTGCCGGACCGCGTCAGGCTGGCAAGAACGATGCTGCTCGAACCCCCGAATGCCGTCGTCGGAATGGCAACGTTGTTGGTGGAAAATGCGTTCTCCGGGTCATCCAGCGAGGCGCACACGGTCGAGCCGTTATAGGTTGCGGTGGAGGAACCGCCGCTGCTGCATGGGCAGTTGGCAGTGCCTGCAGGGCAGAAAGTATACAGCCGGCGCGGGTTGGTACTGGTGCCCGCCGCGGTCGTATAATCGTCGTTCAGGTTTTCCAGGCGCACATTCTGGCTCGCGCCGCCCTTTTCCACGATTTCGCCGTCCATCAGGTCGAAGGCTCCGCCCGCGGAGAAGGTCGCATAGTTGAAGTTGTTGATCCAGTAGCCGATGGCTGGATCCAGCGCGCAGGTCTGCAGCGAACTGTAGGGCGTATAGGGCGCGGGCGGACCACTCAGGGTGCTTGCCCGGGTGCTGTTGGTGCAGGTCCAGAAGCTGGCGGCCTCGGTCGAAATAAAGCCGGTGCCGGCGGAACTGATCGCGGGCTGCCCGGTGGCGTCCGCCAGGTACAGATTGCCATTCTGGTCCAAGGCGAACTGGTATTGCTTCACGTTGCCGACCCAGCGCGGGTTCGCATTCGGATCGGGACGGAACATGCCCATGTAGATCTGGTTCAGGTATGTGCCTTGCGTGTTCACGCTGACCGGCAGGGTAGCGGACGAGAACACGCTGTTGACCGCCTGCACTTCGTTGAGGATGCTGTTGAGCGCGTTGGCAAGGTCGGCCGCATTTTGAACTGCGTAGTACTTCCCGCCGCCGTCGGTTGCCATGCTGCTCAGCAATGCCGGATAGTCGCTGCGGCAGGAAGAGCTGAGCACGCCTATGCTGTAGGTGGTGACGTTCTTGTTCGCGGGCATGGTGCCGGTCAGGATGTCCGTGCCGTACATGTATCTTGCCCATTCGTCAGCATACAGGCCTGACGATGCTGTATGGTTGGGCATCACATAAGGGTTGGGTGTACAGGCATACACGCCGTTGATGCCGTAGCTGCCGCTGGGAATCTGGATGTTGCTGGGTGCGGTGGTGGATACGGGGTTGGTTGCGTAGATGGCCTGCTGGGTCGAGTTTAGCGCTACCGTACCGCTGGCGGGGTCCGTGCGGTTTTGCACAACGTTCAGGAGATCCGCGTCCGGCGTCACGCTGCCGCCGTCGCTCGGCGTGCCGTTGGTATCCAGTGCGTTGGCGATAAAGACGACGTAATTTCGCTGACAGCCGGAAGCGCTGAGCGGGGATGTATAGGTGGTGCCGGAAGGAGCGGCAAAGCCCGGCGTGTTGCCGCTCGGGCTGCCGGAGAGGTAGGCCCAGGCTTCCTCCATCGTCTGCGCCGTCCGTTCCGTATTCGCGCCGATGTTCGCCTTGGTCCAGCTCTTGATATAAGTCAGCAGCGTGGCCTTGTTCGTCGCGGTCATGGGCGTCATGGGGTAGACCAGACAGCCGCCGGCGCTGCCGCTGCAACTCGTCCCGCTTTGCTTCACGATGCCGCCGCCGTTATATACCATGATGCCTATGTTGACGCGGGCCGTGCCGTCCGTATTGGTAGGCAGGGTGGCAACCACGTTGTTCAGCGCGCACTGCTCCATGCTGCCGTTGACGGCGCCCATCGCGGCCGCCGCGCCGGTGTCGACATAGGTACATGCCGTTCCGCTGTAGTTGGAGACGAAGTTTCCGGCGTTATCTAGCACGATCAGTACATTGGGAGCGCCGGTGGCGTTGCTCAGGCCGCTGTAGATGTCGATGTCCTGCGCCATGCCGGAAAGCGGCGTCAGCATCAGGGCAAACGCAAGCGTGGCCAACGCGCTTCGTGCTGCATTCATGAGAATTTTCTTGTGGCTATGCATGATGTTTCTCCCGATACAGCGGCTCTATATTTGCGGAGGATTGACGTTGCAGGTGGTGCCTGCATCTACGTAGAGGGATACGCCCTGGTGCACCGTGGCGCTTGCGCCGGTGCGGGTGTCGGTCGCCTGTGCTCTCACATCCCATTGCTGGGCAAGACACCACGAGGTGCCGGACAGGGTGACGCCGGAAACGAAGATGATGCCAGTATTGGCTGCCGTGCTGCTGCTGATGCACTGCGCGGGTATGTTGGGCGTGTTGTTCGGCACCGGCTTGGAGCCGGTGCAGACCGCAGAAGCGGCTGTGGTATAAGTCGCATTGCCGATGGTCGCGGCCGAGGCACTGCTCACCGCGAGTTGCGGATTGGCGGGGAAATTGTAGCTGATTATCTGCTCCGCCGCCTGTTGCGCGGCCTCGACGATTTCACCCTGCATTTGCATGTTGCCTGCAATGCGCAGGTTGGTGGTGGAGGACCGGATGGCCGAGAGCACCAGCAAGGTCAGCACGACCAGCATCACCAGGGCAGTGACCAGCGTGGCGCCATGTTGTTTGACCCGGTTCATTGTGCAGCTCTCCTTCCGCTGGGATTGATCGCCCGCACCAGCTCGGTGAATACGTGGCGCTTGTAGTCACCATTGCCGCAATTGACCGCCGACGCCGCAGAGGGAGGCACGTTGAGGGTCAGCCCGAGATTGTAGGTCTTCGTATCGCGATACCCTGTGGTGCAATCGATATTGCGCGCGAGCAGGTTGATGCGCACCGCCATCACGTTGGACCAGTCGGTGGACGTCAGGGGGTTGGTGATGTAGCTGTCCGGATAGCCGTCACCGTTGGTATCGATGCCGTAGTCGAACTGCATATTTTCGATGCCTTCCACCAGTGGCTCCATCTTCCACTGAACGACGCCATTGTTATCGTAAAGCGACAACCGCTTGAGGGTGGGGATGGGGTGGCCGTTGTCGTCCTGTTGCCCGGTACAGTCGGCGCCGCTGCCCGCCGGCACGTCGCACGGACTGAGAAAGTAGATATAGACGTGATATTTCCGCAGCGGGGCGATGACGGTTTTCAGATCGTCCAGGTACAGCGGGAAGGTTGCGGTGCTGCTCCCGGTGGCGGTCGGACTGTCTATGGCCAGCACGCTGCTGCCGGCGGAAGTCTGGAGATAGAGATTGATGCCGTCTGTCGGCAGCGCGGTTTGCGTATCCGCGTGGCGCACGACCAGGATGTCGGTATTGGGCACGAAGTCCGCGCTGGGTAAACAGGTCATAATGGGCGAAGCGGCCGGGGAGTCATAGCCCTGGATTGCGACCGGTATGTCGTTCAGCAGGCTTTCCGTGCCGGGCGACGCCATCGCGGGGCTGGTGAGACAGGGATTGGGAAGGTAGGTCGGCACGGTACCCGCGGATATGAGCTGGCCGTAGAAACCGGCAAGCTGGATGTCGTTGCGCAACACTTGGGACGCATAGCGCCCATTTTCGATCTGGCGGCTGGATTTCTCCAGTTCGTTGCGGTTGGAGCTCTGGGCGACGATGAGCGAAGTGATTGCCGCAAGCAGCACGAGGCCGATGGCCATCGAGATCATGAGTTCGATCAGCGTCAAGCCGGCCTGCCGCACGGTGTGCCGCTGTCGGGGATCTGCCATTGGACGGTTGGGCGTCATGGTGGTGGCCTAGAGAAGATTGTTGATTGCGCCGATGCGGAAGGACATGGCGACAATGCGCCTTCTCGTTTCCGGGCCATACAGACCGGTCGCGCAATTCATGGCCGGGATGGTGTTGCTTACCGGCGGCGCAAAAGAATCCCCGGCCCCTTGCCAGGCGACGGCGACGGTGTAGAGGCCGGATCCCGGAATGGCCGCGCCGTTAGTGTAATTATGCAATTCGGTCGTGGCGTCGTAGCTGACACAGCCGCGCGCATTGATCATCGCGCCGGAGTTGACTGCGGAGGCAGCGGGAGTGCTGTAAAATTGCTCGGTCGTTCCCAGCAACTCGTTGTTCCAGTCCTGCAGATCCTTCTGGAATTGCGCGATCTCCGCGGCTGTTCCGACGGCGCAGCCGGGGCTTGGCACGGGCAGGTTCAGCACGCCGGTGCCGGTGGTGCCCACATACGGCGTACCGGAAGTGAGGTTTGTGGTGAATGCGTAGCAATAGGGAGGGATGGCGGCAGTCTGCGCAGTGGCCGCGATGTTCCGGTTGGCATTGATGCGTCCGACCATGTCCTGCATGATGACCAGCGCCTGCACGCGTTCATAGGAGCCGACCTCGGAACGCTGGCTCTGCATCATGAGTCCTGCGAGCCCGAGCAGGCCTACCAGCAGGATGATCATGGTGACCAGCACTTCGATCATGCTCATGCCGGACTGGCGGGTCCTGTTCGCCGGTGCGTTCATCAGCAGGTTCCCTTTTTGGTTCGCGGCTGGCCGCTAAGGTCTATCGAGATGCACCGCGCATTCTGCCCCCCGCTGGCCGGCAGCGAAGTGCTGATGATCTGGATGGACGGCGCCTGCGGCGTGGTGTTGGGGTCGAGCCGTCCGCTCGGTCCATACGCAATCGCGCCGCACGCGGCCTGGCTCGTCCCCTGGAAGCAGGTGATGGTGATGTCCGAGCCGCTCAGGGCATCCTTGGTGTTGATGGTCACGGGGTTACCATTGAACGTGGAGGTTATGACCCAGCCCTGCTTCCAGTTGTTGGTGTTCGGGGTGGAGGTGACCGTTGCGTTGCGTTTGATGGCCTCGCTGCGGGTCAGCGTCAGCATGGCGACAATATCGAACGATTCGTTGCTCATGCGCTCGCTGGCAATCATGCTGCGGAACGAGGGCAGGCCGATGCCCGCGAGAATGATGGCAACGGCAATCGTGATCATCAACTCGATCAGCGTGAAACCGCGCGCCTTGCCGGAGGCTGGGATGATTGCCGTTGTCGCGTTCATGACGGGGTCCCGTGCTTTACCAGCAAACCGAGGCAGACCCCGTACATTGCATCACCGAGCCGCTTGAGGAGGTCGTCACATTGACGTCGCCGCTGGTGGCCGAGCAGAGCGAACCCTTGGTGGCGGTCTGATCCAGGGCGATGATCCCGCAAACCGTGTCGGCAACCTGGCCGCCGATGGGGGTGGCCGTGATCGTGTAGTAGGTGTTCGACGGCGAGCCGGTATTGGGCGTCATCTGCACCTGGTAATTGGCCTTTACGTTATCCGGCACAGCAAGGTTCAATGACGCAAAGGGATTGACCGCTGCGGCGTCGTAGGGGGCAAAGGTGCGCGCGTTAAGAATATATTGCTCCTGGCGGTTGGCGACCTGCAGCATGAACGCCTCTGCCGCTGCGCGGTTGCTCTTCATCGTGTGCTGGCGATACAAGGGGAAGCCGATAACCGCGAGTATGCCGGCGACGGCAACGACAATCATGAGTTCAATCAGGGTAAAGCCCCCTTGGCCCTGGTTGAATATCTGCTTCGGATGGATGCGGCGCATTTATTGCTCCTTTATTATCGATTTGTATGCTAAGTCATGCCTCTACAACACCGCCAGCATAAACCGACAAGTGGTTGGTTTGCTAGAATGAACGGAATGAACTGAAGCACAAGAGGCAAATTTGGACTCCAATTTTGTAATTATAGGCGCGGGAGTGGTCGGTTTGGCGTGTGCCGAGGCGCTGTGTACGCGGGGCGCGCAGGTAACGATAGTTGATCGCGGATTATGCGGCGGCGAGGCCTCGTGGGCGGGTGGGGGGATATTATCCGCCCTCTGCCCATGGGATTATCCGGATGACGTCACCCGTCTTGCCAGCCGCGGCGCGGCCCTCTTCGGCGCGTGGGCGCGGGACTTGCACCGGGCGACCGGAATCGACCCGGAGTACGAGCCGAGCGGTATGCTGGTGCTGCCGCCATTCGACCGTGCGAAGGCCGAAGACTGGTGCGCGACGCACGCAACGCGCGTGGAACAGGGCGTGCCGGATGGCAGCCTGCTCCTGCCGGATGTCGCGCAGGTGCGTAATCCGCGCCTGCTGCATGCCCTGCGCGCGCGCGTGGAAGCGCTGGGAGGGCGTATTGTCGAGCGCTGCGAGGTAAAGCGGGTCGTCGCCGCGGGTAGCCGGGTGAGCAGGCTTGAAACCAGCTACGGTGACCTGGAAGGGGATAACTTCATCGTCACTGCCGGGGCGTGGAGCAGGGCGGTGCTGGGAGAACATGCGCTTCATCTGGACATCAAGCCGATGCGCGGGCAGATGCTGCTATTCAAGTTCGATGCGCCGCCGCTTGCACACATCGTGTTGGACGGCGATCTATATATGATCCCGCGCCGTGATGGTCACCTGCTGGTGGGCAGCACCATGGAAGATGCCGGTTTCGACAAGAGCACGACGGCCTTCGCGCGGGACAATCTCTGGGCTCGTGCCCGCAACCTGCTGCCGCAACTGGGCGACATGCCTCTGGTGCGCCAATGGGCCGGCCTGCGTCCCGGATCGCCGGGGAATATCCCCTATATCGGGCGCCACCCCACCTTGGACAATCTGTATCTCAACAGCGGACATTTCCGCTATGGGGTGACGATGGCGCCGGCCAGCGCGGAGATTCTCTGCAATGAACTGGAAGGCCGCCCGCAGCGGTTTGACGTTGCCCCCTACCGGGCGGCGCGCATAGCAGTGGATCAGGCCGCCTGACTTTAAAGAGCGGCATGCCCTGAAGATAACCGCCGTAGCGCCGCGTTCTGTCTACACCGCGGCAGCATGAATAAAAAATGGCTTACAGGTATACTCTGTAAGCCATTGATCTTTTGGTGCTGACGGGCGGAATCGAACCGTCGACCTACTGATTACGAATCAGTTGCTCTACCAACTGAGCTACGTCAGCAATCAAGCCGGGTATTATAACGGGTTTGGTGGCAAAGTCCGCATTATTTTGTCCTGGACGACGCAGCGGTCGAAAAAAACCCGGCAACGGAGGGTAAGTTGCCGGGCGAACGACAGCGGGGAGAGGGCGCTGTTCTAAACGGAGGCTTCGAGGGTCGGCATCATTCCGCGTGCTTTGGTGAGCACCATGCCCATGTTGGCCGACTTGCGGCACACGAAGCAGGAAACATGTTCCTCGTTCTTGCCACGGATGAACACGTGGATCAGGTTGTCGCTGTTCACGAGGAATTCCTGGAAGTAGTGGTGGCCGTCGTCGGCCAGGCCGCGCGCCTTCTTGAAAATGCTTTCGATCATCCTGACGTTGGTGCCCTGAAACAGGTCGGCAGTGGCGGCTGCCAGCAATTCGACGACTTCGGCGGGCTGGGAGTCGACCGACTTGATGCCCAGCAGCATGCCGCTGGTCAGGTCGATATAGCCCGCTGCGAGGCATTCGGGAACAGAGGCAATTGCCGCGTTCAGTGCGCTATCCAGATTGTTTGCCATTTTCGTGCTCTCTTTCTAAAAATGTTTTCAAATTTCAATTGTTGCCAAAACCATCAATACGTCCGCCGGCCTTCAAGACACGCGGCACGCAAATGCGCACCCGCTCGCCATGCGGGTTAGCGAAAGACCAAGGGGTATTCAAGAGGTCACGCGTGCGATCTGCGATGCTGCGCCAACGCTTGATCCGGCGGTCCCGCTGTCCTGGGGGTGCCCTTTAGACCGGCGACTTTGCGTCCCCGCCTTTCGGAGGGTTTGCCTTTTACAGATTCTTGCCACTCAATTCTTGAGTCGGAAATATACAAGTCCCGACTCAATGTAGAGTAGTTTACTCAAGTTTAAAAATACTGTCAACGACCAGTCGGGTATTTTGCCGAGGCCAAATGGAATGCAAACTATCCAAGTTAGTCAGCAGGTTATAAACTCATTGAGCGCATGGCGGGCGGCGCTGCAAGCGAGTGTCCCCAGCAGCAGCATGCGTAAGCTTGGCAGGACTGGCAGCTATATTCGGGGCACCAGAAAGGCGCCGTGCCAGCGAAACTGCCTGCGGCGGTCTCACGCTGGCTGGACCTGCCGCGCTCAACGGGTCGGGGTCAACTGCCAGG
>DATFUZ010000043.1:0-23310 GCA_035260545.1 Gallionellaceae bacterium
ACCGCCTGCTCGGCTCCTTGCGCGTGGATAGTGGTAAAATCCGCAGACAACTTGAATGGATGCCGCCGCATACGCTGCAGCAGGGGCTGCAGGCAACGGCCGAGTGGTATCGAACCGAAAATTACCTATGACACATTACGCCCCCATGGTGGCAGCGCTGGTTGCCATGATGCTCATCTTCATTCTCACGCAGAGCAAGACCGGCAAGGGCATGCAGGACGTGCCCAACGACCGCTCGCTGCATGAGGCGCCGGTGCCGCGCATAGGGGGTGTGGGCATGATGGCCGGCATCCTGTCCGCCTGGGCGCTGATGCTCAAATCGCTGACCTGGTGGCTGGTAGTGCCCATGCTGCTGCTGTTCGCGGTCTCACTGGTCGACGACATAAAGGGCCTGCCCGTGAGCCAGCGGCTGGCCGCGCACACGGGCGCGGCGCTGATCCTGGTCGCCGGCTCAGGCCTGCTCACCCACCATCCGCTGCTGGCGCTGGTCATACTGCTGGCCGTGGTGTGGATGACCAACCTGTACAACTTCATGGACGGCTCGGACGGGCTGGCCGGCGGCATGACTATTATCGGTTTCTCCGTCTATGGCGCGGCCTCGCTGATGCACGGGCTGGACACCCAGGCCATGATCAACTTCACCGTCGCCGCCGCGGCAATCGGTTTCCTGTACCACAACTTCCATCCGGCCAAGGTGTTCATGGGCGATGCGGGCTCGATTCCGCTGGGTTTTCTGGCCGCGGGCATGGGCGTGCTGGGCTGGCTCGACGGCACCTGGCCCGCGTGGTTTCCGCTCTTCGTGTTCTCCCCGTTCATCGCCGACGCCACGGTCACCCTGATAAAGCGCAGCCTGCGCGGCGCGAAAGTGACCGAGGCGCATCGCGACCACTATTACCAGCACATGGTGCAGATGGGCTGGGGTCACCGCAACGTGGCGCTGGCCGAATACGCGGTGATGCTGCTTGCCGGCGGCTCGGCGCTGTGGGCGGTGCGGCAGGGGGGGGATGCGCCGTGGATTGTGGCGCTGGCGTCGGCGGCCTTTTATGCCATCGTCATGCTGCTGCTCGGCAGCCGCTGGAAGGCTTTCCAGCGGCGCAGCGACGGCCAGGCGGGCTAGTGGCCGCAAGCGCCCCATGCCGTGTCCGGCGCAAACAATACCGGCTTGACATGGCTTGATTTGATTGATTAAATTGACCGTTCACAATTTGAACGCACAGCGCAGCCCGACCATACGACAATGTATTATCCCCAGTCCCCCACGCCGAAAGGCAATTCCGGCCGCTTCTTGCGGGACCGGGAAAAGCGCCCGGGCGTGAGTCTGGGGGCGGCGGAATCTGGCTTGCCGGGGGGCGTCCGTGGCTGAGCGCCGCGTGCACGCCGTCATCCTGGCCGGGGGCAGCGGGAGCCGCCTTTGGCCGCTATCACGGCAGCACCTGCCGAAGCAGTTTCTTGCGCTGGACGGCAGCACTTCTTTGCTGCAGACCACCATCAACCGCCTGGCGCCGACCATCGCCGCCCATGACGTGCTGATCATCACCCAGGAAGCGCATGCCAAGGGCGAGGCCTATCACGCGCTGTTGCCGTACCGGTCGCTGTTCGAGCCGGTCGGGCGCAATACCGCGCCGGCCATCGCGCTGGCCGCGGCCTATCTGACGGCTGGCGGCGACGATCCGGTGATGGTGGTGCTGCCGGCGGACCACATCATCAAGGACGAAGTGCGCTTCCGCGCGCATCTGGACAGCGCGATAGCGGCGGCGGAAAGCGGCAGGTTGCTGACCTTCGGCATCCAGCCGACGCGTCCCGATACCGGCTTCGGCTACATCAAGGCCCACCCGGGCAAGGCGGCCGGGATACTCGATGTGGAACGCTTTACGGAAAAGCCGGACCTGGCCGCCGCCGAACGCTTTTTGCGGGAGGGTGGCTACTACTGGAATTCCGGCATGTTCGTGTGGAGGGCCTCGGTGATCCTGGACGAGATCCGCCAGCACCTGCCTGAGGTCTATCAGGTGGTGCAGGACATCCTGGCGGACAGCGCCGGGCACGGCAGCTTTCAGCAGGCCGTCGCGCAGCACTTCGCCGCGATGCCCTCCATCTCCATCGATTATGGCGTGCTCGAGAAATCCTCGCGTGTTTCGCTCATCCCCTGCGACATCGGCTGGAGCGATGTCGGCAGCTGGCAGGCCGTGCATGAAATATCTGAGAAGGACGGCAACGGCAATGCGCTGCAGGGCAACGTCATTGCGCTGGGCTGCAAGAACAGCCTGATCCGCGCCGAAAAGCGGCTGGTGGCGGCAATCGGGGTGGACGGACTGTGCGTGGTGGAAACGCCCGACGCCGTGCTCATCTCCCGCAGCGACGAAACCCAGCGCGTGCGCGATGTCGTCGACGAGCTGCAGAAGCGGCAGGCGCACGAACATGTCCACCACACGCGCGTCAACCGCCCGTGGGGTGCGTATACCGTTCTGGAGGACGGCGGCGACGGCTTCAAGATCAAGCGCATCGAAGTGGCGCCGGGCGGCCGGCTGAGCCTGCAGAGCCACGCCCGCCGCTCGGAACACTGGGTCGTGGTGTCGGGCACGGCCACGGTGACCAATGGGGCAGAGGTAAGTACGGTGCACAAGAACCAGAGCACCTACATCCCCATGGGCGTGAAGCATCGCCTGGAAAACCGGGGCGATGAACCCCTGCATATCGTGGAGATCCAGGTCGGCGATTATCTGGCCGAGGATGACATCCAGCGCTATGATGACCAATACAACCGATAGCGGAATGAACCGGGGACTATCCAAATGAGCACCGCGCGCAAAGTTGCACTGATCACGGGCGTCACCGGACAGGACGGGGCATATCTGGCGGAGTTCCTGCTCGGCAAGGGCTATGTGGTGCACGGCATCAAGCGCCGCGCCTCGCTGTTCAATACCGACCGCATCGATCACCTCTACCAGGATCCCCACGTCAGCGACCGGAATTTCATCCTGCACTACGGCGACATGACGGATTCCAGCAGCCTGATCAGCATCGTCCAGCAGGTGCAGCCGCACGAAATCTACAACCTGGCCGCGCAAAGCCACGTCGCCGTGTCTTTCGAGGAGCCGGAATACACGGCCAACTCCGACGCGCTGGGCGCCTTGCGCGTGCTGGAAGCGCTGCGGCTGCTCGGCCTGGCGCAAAAAACGCGCTTCTACCAGGCTTCCACCTCCGAGCTGTACGGCCTGGTGCAGGAAACGCCGCAGAAGGAAACCACGCCGTTCTACCCGCGTTCGCCCTATGCCGTCGCCAAGCTGTACGCTTACTGGATCACCGTCAATTATCGCGAGGCTTACGGCATGTATGCCTGCAACGGCATCCTGTTCAACCATGAGTCTCCCACCCGCGGCGAGACCTTCGTCACCCGCAAGATCACCCGCGCGCTCGCGCGCATCAAGCTGGGCCTGCAGGACTGCCTCTACCTGGGCAACCTGGACGCCAAGCGCGACTGGGGCCATGCCAAGGACTATGTCGAGATGCAGTGGCTGATGCTGCAGCAGGAGCAGCCCGAGGATTTCGTGATCGCCACCGGCGTTCAGCACAGCGTGCGTGATTTCGTCAACGCGGCCGCGCGCGAGCTGGGGATCAAGCTGCGCTGGGAAGGCAGCGGCGTGGACGAGAAGGGCTACGACGGGACGGGCAAGTGCATCGTGGCCGTCGATCCGCGCTACTTCCGCCCTGCGGAGGTCTCGACCCTGCTCGGCGACGCGACCAAGGCCCGGGAAAAGCTGGGCTGGGTGCCCAAGGTCAGTTTCAATGAGTTGGTGACCGAGATGGTGCGCGAAGACCTGGCGCGCGCCGAGCGTGACGAGCTGCTCAAGGAGCACGGCTTCAAAACGCTGGACCACAATGAGTGAGCGATGATCGGGCCGCATAGCAGGATATACGTCGCGGGCCACCGCGGCCTGGTGGGCTCGGCGCTGGTGCGCCAGCTTGAGGCGCGCGGCTATCGCAATCTCGTCACGCGCACCCACGCCGAGCTGGATCTTGCCGATCAGGCCGCCGTGCGCGCCTTCTTCGCGGCGGAAAAACCGGAATACGTGCTGCTCGCGGCGGCGAAGGTCGGCGGCATCCAGGCGAACAATATCTATCCGGCGGAATTCATCCAGCAGAACCTCGCCATCCAGACCAACGTCATCCACGAGGCCTGGCGCAATGACGTGAAGCGCCTGCTGTTCCTGGGTTCGAGCTGCATCTATCCGAAAGCCTGCCCGCAGCCGATCAAGGAAGAATACCTGCTGACCGGCCCGCTGGAGCCGACCAATCGCCCCTATGCCATCGCCAAGATCGCGGGCGTGGAAATGTGCCATGCCTACAACCGGCAATACGGCACGCGCTACATCGCGGTGATGCCGACCAACCTTTACGGCCCCAGCGACAACTACGACCTGAACACCTCGCATGTGCTGCCGGCGCTGCTGCGCAAGATGCACGAGGCGAAGCGCGCTGGCGCTGCTGAGATCGTGGTGTGGGGAACGGGCACGCCGCGCCGCGAATTCCTGTATAGCGACGACATGGCCGCCGCTTGCCTGCACCTGCTGGAGCAGCCGGAGGAGCGGCTGGCGCCGCTGTTCAGCGAAGAACATCCGCCCTTGCTCAACATCGGCTGCGGCGCAGATGTCACCATACGCGAACTCGCGGAGCTGGTGCGGTCCACCGTGGGTTATGGCGGCGCACTCACATTCGACACGGCCAAGCCCGACGGCACGCCGCGCAAGATGCTGGATGTCTCCCGCATGGCCGCCCTGGGGTGGCAGCCGCGGGTGACCCTGGCCGAGGGCGTGGCGCTGGCCTACCGGGACATGATGGAACACGCGAAAATCAACTGAAATGGGAATCGGAATATGAAGATAGCCGTTGCCGGAACGGGCTACGTGGGGCTCTCCAACGCGATCTTGCTGGCGCAGCATCATCAGGTCGTGGCCTTGGACATCGTGCCCGAGCGGGTCGACATGCTGAATCGCAGGCATTCGCCCATAGAAGACGCAGAAGTCGAGGAATACCTGCAAACCCGCAAGCTCGATCTCAGGGCCACGCTGGACAAGAAAGACGCCTATTCCGGCGCGGATTACGTCATCGTCGCGACACCGACCGACTATGACCCGGAAACCAACTACTTCGACACGCGCTCCATCGAGGCGGTGATACAGGATGTGCTCGCGCTCAATCCGCAGGCAACGATCATCATCAAATCCACAGTCCCGGTCGGCTATACCGCAAAGGCGCGGGAACAATTCCATTGCGACAACCTCATCTTCTCGCCGGAATTCCTGCGCGAAGGGCGCGCGCTGTATGACAACCTGCACCCCTCGCGCATCATCCTGGGCGAGCGCTCGGAGCGCGCGCGAGTCTTTGCGGACCTGCTGAAGGAAGGCGCAATCAAACAGGACATTCCCACCCTGTTCACCGATTCCACCGAGGCCGAGGCCATCAAGCTCTTCGCCAACACCTATCTTGCCATGCGCGTCGCGTACTTCAACGAACTCGATACCTACGCCTCCACCCACAAGCTGGATACCCGGCACATCATCGAAGGCGTCTGCCTGGACCCGCGCATCGGCAACCACTACAACAACCCCTCTTTCGGCTACGGCGGCTACTGCCTGCCCAAGGACACCAAGCAGCTGCTCGCCAATTACCGCGACGTGCCGCAGGAGCTTATCCGCGCCATCGTCGCGGCAAACTCCACCCGCAAGGACTTCATCGCCGAGAGCATCATCAGGATGAACCCCAAGGTCGTGGGCATCTACCGCCTGGTGATGAAGGCCGGTTCGGACAATTTCCGCTCCTCCAGCGTCCAGGGCATCATGAAGCGCATCAAGGCCAAGGGCATCGAAATCATCGTGTATGAACCGACGCTTACCACCCCCGAATTCTTCCACTCCCGAGTGGTGAACGACCTTGCCCAATTCAAGAAGGAAGCCGATGTGATCATTGCCAACCGCACTACAGATGTGCTTTCCGACGTGGCCGACAAGGTCTACAGCCGTGATTTGTTCGGGAAGGATTGAGGAGGCTATGCGGACTGACAGCGGAGCCGATGCTACAGGCGGTCGTATGCGCGTGGTTCGTTTGCGGCTTAGCGGCTGGCCGTCGCCCGTCCTTCACTAATTTGAATCGTCCAGCTTTACCATGATCTCGCGCTTGAAGCTTTTGGCCCGTGGCGTCTGGGCTGACGCGCACATGCGCGAGGTGGCGCTCGGCACCCTGCTTGCGCTCGCGATCAGGGTCGGGGGCGCGGCGCTGGGTTTCGGCTTTAATGTTGCCGTCGCAAGGCTGGCCGGTGCACAGGGTGCGGGTCTGTATTTTCTCGCGCTTTCCTTCGTCAGCATTGGCTCCATCCTGGGTTCGGTCGGGTTGGGCAATGCGCTCATCCGGTTTGTGGCGGCCCATGCCGCCCACAACGAATGGGGTGCGGTCAGGGCGGTGCATGCGCTGGGCATTCGCTTCGCGACCCTGGTCGCGGGGATGCTCTCGGTGCTGGGCTTTCTGCTTGCGCCCTGGATCGCTGAAGCCTGGTTCCATAAACCCTTGCTCGCCTCCCCCCTAAGCTGGATGTCCCTTTCCATTCTACCGGTCACACTGATTGCGCTTGAGGGACAGGCCCTCAAGAGCGTAAAGCGCGTTTCCATCGCCATGATCATTCAGGCAATTGGAATTCCCCTGATCAGTCTCGCGCTGATCTGGCCCTTGGCAAGGATTTCGGTCATCGACGGGGCCGCGTGGGCCGTGCTAGCGGCCGCGGTCATCATGGCGCTGCTTGCCAAGCTGGCATGGTGGCGCGCCATGGCGGGACGCGAGGCGGATGACTCGCACTTTCCCTTCGGCAAGCTGTGGGCCGCCTGCAAGCCCATGCTGATCGTGTCCATCATGGGCGAAGCCATCATGCCCTATGCACCAACCTTCCTGCTCGGCGTCTGGGGCACCGCCGCGGATGTCGGCGTATTTGGCGCGGCCAGCCGCCTGGCACTGCTGATGAGTTTCCTGCTTGCAGCCGCAAATAACGTCATTGCACCAAAATTCGCCGAATTGTATGCGAGGGGCGACATTGATTCCTTGCACAAGGTTGCCCGCCATTCGGCCCTGCTCAATACGCTGCTGGCGATCCCGTTCTTCCTGATTCTGGTGTTTTTCGGCGCCGAACTCCTGGCCCTGTTTGGGAAGGAATTTACGCGGGGCGCCGGCATGCTTGCTGTGCTGGCGGTTGGTCAGCTGGTCAATCTCGCGACCGGATCGGTTGGCAACCTGCTGCTGATGACCGGGCACGAAGGCGTATTTCGAAACCTCACGATCGCATGCTCAGTTCTGGTTGTCCTTTGCTCAGTGATCCTGATTCCATCGCTTGGCGGAATGGGGGCGGCGTTGGCCTCTGCAATCACCGTTGCCACGTTGAACATTGCAGCAACGTTCGCCGCAAGGAGGCTAGTGGGAATCGACATCAGCATCCTGTCGTATTTTAGTTTTCTCCGACGGTCGCACTGAGCCGATTGGTAATAGAATGGTAATCGTGTTCCATAGGGAGCGCTGCGTTGCCGGGCCTTGGCCATGTCAGGACCTGCGGACTTTGTTGCGCGCGCGGATATGCGTTCACGAGCGTACGAGGGTAGAATCGCCGGACACCCGCATTGAACCATTTGAATACGTATAATACACGCTGAAATTGTTGGAGGCATCATGCATAAATGGCGGCAGCCGATTATTATCATAGGCATGCATCGTTCGGGCACTACGATGATCACTGATATGCTGCGTCGACTCGATTTGTTTGTCGGGAAGGACCTTGAGATTAACTCGGAGTCGGAGTTCTTCATCAGGCATAACGACTGGTTGCTTAATCAAAGTGGGGCGGCATGGGATAATCCGGAGCCGATTCGCTGGTTTTTCGAGCAAAAAGACGTTGTTTCACTGTCATGCGAATACTTGCGCGCTCGCGTTGGCGGATTTCCGGCCATCAGTTACCTTGGCCGAAAGAACTTTCTGGCGGGGAGCCGAATGCTGTCGAACATGAACATGCCATGGGGCTGGAAAGACCCACGAACGACTTATACGCTTCCGCTGTGGTTGCAGCTCTTTCCGGATGCAAAGGTCATACACATATATCGGAATGGCGTTCCTGTCGCAGCTAGCCTGAGGGCACGCGAGCGCAAGGTGCTGAAGCAAGTCCGTGCCACATATAAGGCCCGGCCTGCCACAGGTTGGCGCCAAGCGAAGAAGCTTGCCGGCAGTTTCGTAGGATCCTGCCGGTGCCTGAGCCTGGCGGGTGGATTCTCTTTGTGGGAGGAATATCTCGAAACCGCATTGCAGATGACGGATAAGGTCGTGCCCGACGCCTATACCTTGAAGTATGAAGATTTCCTGTCTAACCCGGAGCAACAGCTTGCATTGCTGGCCGAATATTGTGGCCTCGCACCTGCCGCCAGTCTCGTCAAGCAGGTCGCCTGCAGCGTTATCGCTGAGCGCGGCAACGCCTATCTTGAGGATGGCGAGTTGGCTGAGTTCTATGAGAGCGTACGGGGCAGGCCGCTAATGCGGTCGTTGGGCTATGATCGTTAGGCCCGGGAATGGCGTTGCGGGAAATAGCCTGATGCATAAGCCCCTTGTCAGCGTGGTTATGGCGACCTATAACGGCGCAAAGTTTCTTGCCCCCCAGCTCGATAGCATCCTCGCTCAGACTTATTCCAATCTTGAGATCATCGTGGTCGATGATGCTTCGAAGGATGCAACGCGCGACATTCTTGCGGACTATCAGCGTCGCGACTCCCGCATCTGTGTCATATATGCGGCCAGAAATCGGGGAGTGGTTGCGACCTTCGAGGAGGCCTTGCGCCACGCCAATGGCGAGTTCATTGCCCTCTCGGATCAAGATGATGTGTTCCATGTCGAAAAGCTCGCGCGGCAAGTGGACTGCCTGCTCGAACATCCTGCGGCCGACATTGCGCTGTCCGATTTGACGCTCATTAACGAGCAGGGCGATGTCATGGCGGCGTCGATGTGGGAATATCAACACCTGCCGGTCAAGGCTGGAAAGCCTTTTTCGCAGTTGCTCTGTTCCAATTTTGCGACCGGTTGCGCCATGATGGTTCGCCGCCGCCTGTTGGATGTCGCGATTCCCTTTCCCCCCGACTGCATGGTGCACGATTGGTGGCTGAGTGTGCTGAGCGCCAGTTCCAGGGGCGGAGGTATTGCCATTATTCCTGAGGCGCTGACTTATTACCGCCAACATGCTTCAAACGTTATTGGGGCCAGTAAGGGAGGCGTTTTCGCCGCCCTGAGGCGTGTCCGTACGATAGAAGCTCGATGTGATGCATGCCGGAAAAACGTGCTGAGACTGGAAGGTTACCTCGCACGTGACATCTGGAGCGATGCGGATCGCAAGGCCATTCGCGCGCTTCATGAGCTAATGCAGGAAATGGCGGCGGATGACCGCAACGGCTTGCCGACGAGGCTGGCCTCGTTACGAACGAGGGTGCACTATGCGCTGCCGTTTGGGTGGTTTCGCATACTCGGAATGATCGCGCATGCACTATGTCCCCGCTGTCTTGACAACAGCAGTGGCAACTAATTATTCGTAAGTCAGTCCTGCCGTCGGTTGCGTGGATTTCCCGCGCTGCCATTGGTCCGCTGTAGTCAAGGGGGCCAACTTGCCCTCAGGGCCGGGGCGCAATGCCGATGCCGGATCTAAATGGGTAGACATTCATTTGAGCGGCTTACCACGCCATATGTGCTGTCAATATTGCCGTTTCAGCATGCGGCCTGTTAGCATTCACACTTTAACTATAGGTCCGGAATCATCGCGGAATTGCTGGCCTTTTCACCCTTGCGCGGTCACCATGGTGATGCGGATTGCAGATGCCTGCGGCCAAACGGACAAGCAGAACATGACGCCTTATCGCAAAGGACTGATGCGCCACCATGGCGGGGGCTTGAGCATCTTTCACCGCATCCTGGATGTCGGGAGCGTGTTCGTGGCATTGTGGGCATGCGCAGGCCTGTATGGTGTTACGCTGGAGCTGCACTACAAGCTTGTGGGGATGTTTGCCGTGGTGGCGTTCCTGGTCTTCGCAGAGTGGCAGCTGCTTTACGAGTCCTGGCGAGCCGAGTCTATACGGAACGAGGCATGGACGATAGTCGTCGTCTGGACGCTGACCTGTGTGACGCTCCTCGCGCTGGGTTTTTTCAGCAAATCTTCACTGTATTTCTCCCGGCTCACCATCGTCGGCTGGATGGTTTCAACGCCATTCCTGCTGACACTGGAGCGCGTACTATTGCGCAAGACCTTGCGCCATTTCCGTGTGCTGGGTATGAATTCGCGTACCGTCGCCATTGTCGGTTCGGGCAGCGCAGTACCTCAGCTGGTTAATACCATCAATGCTTCCCCTTGGATGGGCTTGCGCATCGAAGGTGTTTACGACAATGAGGCATGGGCGCAATTCCAAGGCGCGCCAAAGCAAGATGTGGCGGCGTTCATGCAGCAGGTGGGCGAGCAGGTCATTGATGCAGTCTACATCTGCTGCCCCATGATGCAGGAAGAAAAAATACGCCAGCTGGTGGAGCAACTAGCGGACGGTAGGGTCTCCGTGCACGTGGTTCCGGATGTCTTCGTTTCCGACCTGCTGAAGGCGCGCTGGACGACGCTGGGCGGCATCCCGCTGGTCAGCGTGTTCGACAGCTCCATGTATGGCGCCAATGTCTTCCTCAAGCGGCTGTAGGACGTGGTGCTCGGCAGGCTCATCCTGCTGCTGATTTCGTCCGGCAGCCTGATACCAATGGAGGCAATGAACGACATCGGGTATCTGGATGGATCGCTATTCATTGACCTTGTTGATACGGAATGGTATCTCCGCGCAATCGCGAAAGGCTACCAATCTTATGGCGTTTGTGACGCGATCATGAATCACGCGCTTGGCGATAAGGTCATACGCATCTGGTTCGGCCGAATGCGCACCGTGCCTATTCATAGCCCGTTGCGGCTATACTACATCTTCCGGAATAGCGTGCTGGTGAGTACAAGGCCATATGTATCGCGAAAGTGGATCATTGATCACTGCTTGAAGCTCGTGCAAAGAATTATCCTGTTCCCATGCTTGGTCGCTCCCAGGAGGAAATATATTCTGATGATACTGAGAGGGCTTAGAGATGGCATACTTGGCAGGACCGGGAAGTATCGGGGGTGAGCGTCCCGCCACGTGCCTGCAAGTCCCCGTCATCAGCGGATCGAGCCGTTACATCCGCAATCATCGAATGGCTTTGCATGCGGTTAAAATTCAGTTTGAGAACTGTATCCAGCCTGCGAACAACCTGCACACCGCTCTCTTGAGGCGGCGGGCACAGAACTAGGATATAAAGAGATTAACAGAAAGTACCGAGCATCCTCCCAGCCGCGTCGCCGTTTTGTTGTGCACCTACAACGGTCAGTCCTATTTGGCCGAACAACTTGATTCATTCGAAAAGCAGGAATTTACCCGGTGGGATATGTGGGCCTCGGACGACGGCTCAACCGATGGAACGCTGGCCATTCTGGAAGCCTACCGGAACCAGTGGGGAGCGGACCGCCTTTCCATACGTAGTGGGCCGCGTAACGGGTTTGTGGCCAACTTCCTGTCACTGTCGTGCGCCCCGTCCATTGAGCGGGATTATTACGCCTATTCCGACCAGGACGATGTCTGGATGCCCGACAAACTGGCACGCGCGGTTGCATGGCTGGAATCGGTGCCCAGGGAGACGCCCGCGCTCTATTTCTCGCGAGAGTATCTGGCGGACGAGGCCGGGCATGTCACGGGTATCTCCAAGCTGTTCAACCGGCCGCCAAGCTTCGCAAATGCGCTGGTCCAGTGCATCTGCCGGGGGCATACCATCGTGTATAACCATGCCGCCAGCCTCTTGCTGAGGGAGGCCGGTCCGCAGATTCCGGTGGCTTCCCATGATTGGTGGATTTACCTGCTGGTGACCGGGGCCGGCGGGGAAGTGTTCTACGACACCCATCCCACCGTGCGTTATCGGCAACATGAACTGAACGTGCTGGGTTCGAATGGGAGCCTTGCCGCCCGTTGGCGCCGTTTCCGGATGCTGTTCGGCGGTACGATGAAAAACTGGAATGATCTCAATGTCGCCGCGCTGTACCGGCTGCGCCACCGGCTGACGGCAAAGAATCTGCACAGGCTGGAACTGTTCGGGGAGGCGAGGCAAAAGCCGCTTTTCGCTCGGGTGGCGGGCCTGCTGCGCTCGGGCGTGCATCGCCAGTCGTTGGGCGGCACCCTGGCTATCCTTGTCGCTGCGGTATTCGGCAGACTTTGAGGGTCAAGGCCTTCGGGTCGCAGGCCGAAGTGGATGCCAGGGCAAAGAGGGGGTGCGGGAGGACGGCGGGATATGAGATAATTTATATTAATCCTCTGAACAACCTGCGTTTTAATGAAGAACCTCCTTTCCGGGTATTTTCCGCCGCCACACGCCAAGTCCGACTATCTGTTTGGCCTGCTGCTGTTCGCGTACCCCATATTGCTATTCACCGTCCGGGGTGGCATGAATGGCGCCTTTTTCCTGATCGCGGCAAGTGCCCTGGTGTTGCTGGCGCTGAACCGAGCGCCCGGAGACTACCGCTTTGACCGTTCGGTTGTGCTTTTTGGCGCGGTAACATCCGCCGGTGTGCTGGTTGTGCTGGCAAGCCAGCTCTACCATCACGACGTAAGCGGCAGATATTTCGATTCGAATGCCCGCTTCCTGCTCGCCGCACCAATGCTGGTGGTGCTTCGCCAAGTCGACATGCGAACCCTATCGCTTCTTCAATATGCCTTTCCGTTGGGGGCGATTGCCGCCTTTCTGATGGTGATGGCCACGAATCATCAGCTCGCGATCGGCGTACACACGTCTTTCATGAATCACATTCACCTGGGCGATCTGGCTCTAATGGCGGGTATGCTGTCAATACTCAGCGTCAACGGCTTTGGCAACGATACCGCAGCCGCAAAGGGGGTGAAGGTCGCTGGCCTGTGCGCAGGCATTGCGGTGTCTGTCCTCTCGGGCGCACGGGGTGGCTGGGTTGCCGTCCCGCTTGTTGTTGCGATTGCCCTGTATGCGCGCGATCGGAAAAAATTTGTGCCGAAATTCCTGCTTGCGCTACTGTCTGTCGGCTTGGTGATCCTGCTAGCATACCTGTTCGTTGGGCCGATTCACCACCGCCTGTGGATGATCTACTCGGACCTCGCCAATTTTTCCGCGGGCCATGAAGACACATCGATCGGCATACGTTTCCAGCTTTGGAGGGCTGCGCTCCACCTTTTTGCCGAACATCCGCTGCTCGGCGTGGGCGCAAATGGATTCGGCGAGGCAATGGATGGCTTGGCTGCGTCCGGATTTCTCACACCACTGGCGGCCTCTTTCGGCAAGGCGGAGGTACACAGCGAACTTCTGGCGCAAATGGTGCGCTTTGGCGTGCCGGGCCTGTGCTTCATCCTGGCCCTCTATTTTGTCCCGTTCTACATGTTCGCCAGGGAGGCGGTGTCTCCAGACCGTTTCCGGAAAACTGCCGCAGTGATGGGCATGAGCGTTACGCTCGGGTTTTTCGTCTTCGGATTGACCGTCGAAACATTCGACCTGAAGATGACGGCCGCGTTTTACAGTCTGACCATTGCGGCATTGCTTGCAATCGCCACCAACAGGCACACTGCCCGCGGTGCGCCCGGGCAATCGTCTGGTGCCACGTCAGGTGGCTGATTGCGGACTTGGTTTGCGTGAGACACCCGGAAATTGAACGCGTGCAGCAGGCGAGCGAGAAGCGGCTCAGTGAAGCCTTCGGCTGCCCTCAGCTTCTTGGGCAGTACGACCAGTTGCTGGTCCAAATTCATCCTCCGGACGAGGCGTCCTCCTAGCCTGGCCTTGCCGGCGCGTCCTCAAAGTCATCGCATCTCGCCATCGCCGGTTGCCGTGCGCTTGCCGGGCCTGATAGTATTGAAAATTCAGCGGCGCATCAGGGCTTGGGCGATGCGCTTCCAGGCAGGCGCGCAAACGATCGGCCGGCGGCCCCCGGGGTTACAAGCTTAAGGAATTGGACGGGCAATTGAAATCATGATGCCTTATCGCAGAGGGATGGTGCGCCACTACGGCGGCGAGCTCAGCCTCTTTCACCGTGTGCTCGATGTTGTGACCATTCTGGCCGCGCTGTGGCTTTGCGCCACTTTATATGGGGTCCCGCTAGGCCGCTATTACCAGGTTGCGGCAGGCGGCGCCGTAGCGGTGTTCATGCTACTTGCCGAGTGGCAGGCGCTTTATGAGTCCTGGCGCGCGGGCTCGATCCGCGACGAGGCCTGGAAGATCCTGTCCGTCTGGGTGCTGACCTGCGTCAGCCTAGTGATCCTGTGGTTCCTGAGCAAATCTTCCGTCTATTTCTCCCGCGTGACCGTGGTCGGGTGGATGGTCTCCACCCCGCTGCTGCTGACGCTGGAGCGCGTGCTGCTGCGCTATACCCTGCGCCACTTCCGCAAGGCGGGGATGAATACGCGCACGGCGGCCGTTGTGGGGTCGGGCGGGGCCGCGCTTGAAGTGATCGACACCATCAATGCCTCGCCCTGGATGGGGTTGCGCGTCGAGGGGATATACGACAACGCGGACGCCGCGCGCGCCAAGGGCATGGAACATCTGGACGCGGAGGCGCTGCTGCAGCGCGTGCGCGAGCAGGCCGTCGATTGCATCTACATCTGCTATCCGATGATGCACGAGGAGAAAATCCGCAGTCTTGTCGAGCAGCTCGCGGACAGCGCCGTCTCGGTGTACGTGGTGCCGGATGTCTTCGTTTCCGACCTGCTGCGGTCGCGCTGGACCAGCTTGGGCGGCGTTCCGCTGGTCAGCGTATTCGACAGCCGCATGTACGGCACCAATGTCTTCCTCAAGCGGCTGGAGGACGTGGTGCTTGGCAGCCTCATCCTGCTGCTCATTTCGCCCGTCATGCTGGTCATTGCTGCCGCGGTCAAGGCGACTTCTGCCGGTCCCATCCTGTTCAAGCAGCGCCGCTACGGCATGAACGGCGAGGTGATCGAGGTCTGGAAATTCCGCAGCATGTCGGTACTGGAGGATGGCGCGGTGGTGACGCAGGCGCGCAGGAACGATCCCCGCGTGACCCGCCTGGGCGCCTTTTTGCGCAAGACCTCGCTGGACGAGCTTCCGCAGTTCGTCAACGTGCTCCAGGGGCAAATGTCCATAGTCGGGCCGCGCCCGCACGCCGTGGCGCACAACGAGGAATATCGCACGCTGATCCACGGCTACATGTTGCGCCACATGGTCAAGCCGGGCATTACCGGCTGGGCGCAGGTCAACGGCTGGCGCGGCGAGACCGATACCACCGAAAAGATGGCGATGCGCGTGAAGTATGACCTTGATTACATTAATAACTGGACAATCTGGTTCGATCTAAAGATAATCGTTCTGACCCTATTTCGCGGTATGCGCGGCAAAAACGCCTATTAATCTTGCTAGGATATTCCAGGAACCACCTCCGCCCGGCGCTGGCGCTGCTGCACGACCTGTTTGCGGCCGCGCTGGCGTGGGTATGCGCTTACCTGCTGCGCTTCAACCTCGAGCCGCCCCCCAATTTTCTCCACGAGGCCTTCCGCACTCTGGTCTGGGTCGCGCCGCTGCAGGGCATCGTGTCCTGGCGCTTCGGGCTGTATCGCGGCATCTGGCGCTACGCCAGCCTGCACGACCTGCGCCGCATCTTCTGGGCTGTGGCATTTGGCGCCGCGATGGTTCCGCTGCTGTTCTGGATGCTGCGCCTGAAAGTCGTCGTGCCGCGCTCGGTGCTGGTCATGTACCCGCTGCTGCTGATGTTGATGATGGGCGGCGGCAGGATTCTGTACCGGCAGTGGAAAGAACGCAGCTTGCGCCAGGCGGCAGCGGCGCAGGGCGAGTCGGTGCTGATCCTGGGGGGCGAGGACGCCGCCGTGGACCTGGCGCGCGAACTGGCGAGAGGGTCCTCGTGGCGTGTCGTTGGATTCCTGGATGACGACGAGGCCAAGGCCGGCCGTTTGCTGAATGGGGTGCAGGTGCTGGGCTCGCTCGCTGACCTTGGGCGCTATGCCAAGAAGCTGGCGGTGCGGCGCGCCATCGTGGCCATGCCCGGAAGCGCTCACAAACAGCGCCAGCGCGCGCTCGAGCTGTGCCGTGACGCCGGGGTCGAAGCACTGACGGTGCCGTCCTTCGACGATCTGCTGAGCGGCCGCGTGACCCTGTCCCACTTGCGCGCCGTGCAACTGGACGATCTGCTCGGCCGGGAGCTGGTGCAGTTGGACGATCGCGGCCTGCACCAGTTGCTGACCGGCAAGACCGTCATGGTCACCGGCGCGGGCGGCTCCATCGGCTCGGAACTGTGCCGCCAGATTGCGCGCTTCAAGCCGGCGAAGCTGCTGCTGTATGAGCACGGCGAATTTGCCCTCTACAGCATTGAGCAGGAATTGACGGCGAGCCAGCACGGCCTGGCGTGCGAATACCTGATCGGCGACGTGCAGGACGCAAACCGGCTTGAAGAGGTCATGACGCGGTTCGCGCCGTCCGTGGTATTCCATTCCGCGGCATACAAGCATGTGCCGCTCATGGAGGTGGGCAACAGCTGGCAGGCGGTGCGCAACAACGTGCTCGGCACCTGGTGCGTCGCCAGCGCCGCGCAAAAGCACGGGGTGGCCAAGTTCGTGCTGATCTCCACCGACAAGGCCATCAATCCCACCAACGTCATGGGGGCGACCAAGCGCATGGCCGAGATGGTCTGTCAGGGGTTGCAACAGCCCGGCGCGAACGCGCAGCCAGGCACCGAGTTCGTGATCGTGCGCTTCGGCAACGTGCTGGGCAGCAACGGCAGCGTCATTCCAAAGTTCCGCGAACAGATCGCCAGCGGCGGGCCGATTACCGTCACCCACCCGGAGATTACGCGCTACTTCATGTCCATACCCGAGGCCGCGCAACTGGTGCTGCAGGCGGGGCTGATGGGCAAGGGCGGGGAGATCTTCGTGCTGGACATGGGTGAGCCGGTGAAGATCGTTGACCTCGCGCGCGAGCTGATTCGCCTTTCCGGTTTCAATGAAGACGAGATCAGGATCGAATTCACCGGCCTGCGCCCGGGTGAAAAGCTCTACGAGGAGCTGCTCGCCGACAGCGAGCACACCCTGCCCACGCAGCACCCAAAACTGCGCATCGCAAAATCCCGTCCGGTTGACGTCGACTGGTTGCGGCGCGTGCTCGCCTGGACCGGGGGCGAGCGCGCGCAGGATGACGCAGCCGTCAAGCAGGCGCTCACGGAATGGGTGCCGGAATACCAGCCCGACATCCAGCGGCGAGCGGCATAGACTATGTCTCTTTCCGTCATCATCATCACCCGGAACGAAGCCGCCGACATCGGCGCCTGCCTTGAGTCCGTTTCCTGGGCCGATGAAATTGTCGTCGTGGATTCCGGCAGCACGGATGACACGGCGGCGATCTGCCAGGCGCTCGGCGCGCAGGTGCATGTGTGCGCGGACTGGCCGGGCTTTGGCGCACAGAAGAACCGGGCGCTGGGCTATGCCACAGGCGATTGGGTACTGTCTCTGGACGCCGACGAACGGGTAACTCCCGACCTGCGCCGGGAAATCGAAGGCATCACCGCCCAGGTGGGTGCCTGCGCGGCCTATGACATCCCCCGCCTGTCGAGCTATTGCGGCCGCTTCATGCGCCATTCCGGCTGGTATCCCGATTACGTGACGCGTCTGTTCCGGCGCGGCGCGGCGCGCTTCAGCAACGACGTGGTGCACGAGCGCCTGCTTGTAGAGGGCGAAACCGGGCGGTTGAAGCATGAAATGCAGCATTACGCGTTCGCCGATGCGGAAGAGGTGCTGCGCAAGGTTGACCAGTATTCCACCGCGGGGGCGCAGCGCATGCACGCCCAGAGCCGCCGGGCCACACTCGCCGGGGCCGTGATGCGCGGCTTGTGGAGTTTCTTGCGCACCTATGTGCTGAAGCTGGGCTTTCTCGATGGCCGCGAGGGCTTCCTGCTTGCGGTCTCCAACGCCGAGGGCACCTATTACCGCTACGTCAAGTTGCTGCTGCTGAACAGGAATAGTTGATGCGGATTGCAGTCATCATTACTACCTACAACCGCCCCGATGCGCTGGCCGCCGTGCTGGAGGGCTATCTGGCGCAAACCGACCGTGATTTCGAGGTGCTGGTCGCGGACGACGGCTCGGCTGCCGACACTGCCGAACTCATCCACCATTATCAGGCGCGCGCTTTCTTCCCTATCCGTCACGTCTGGCAGGAGGATCAGGGCTTCCGCGCCGCCATGGTGCGCAACCGGGCGCTGGCTGCGACGACGGCCGACTACGTGATCTTCACCGATGGCGACTGCGTGCCGCGTGAAAACTTCGTCGCCCGCCACCGCGCGCTGAGCGAGCCGGGCTGGTTCCTGTCCGGCAACCGCCTGATGCTGTCGCAGGAATTTACCGGCAGGGTATTGCGGGAGAAGCTGCCCATCCACCTCTGGGGATGGGCGGCATGGCTGGGTGCGCGCCGGCACGGGGATATTGAGCGCCTGCTGCCGCTGCTCCGCCTCCCCGATGTGAGCCGGCTGCGCAAGCTGGCGCCGCTGCGCTGGGAAGGTGCGAAGACCTGCAATCTCTCCGCCTGGCGCAAGGACCTGCTCGGCGTCAACGGGCTGGACGAGCCCTATACCGGCTGGGGCCTTGAAGATTCCGACCTGGTCATCCGCCTTATCCGCGCCGGCGTGCATGCCAAGAGTGCGCGCTTTTCCGCGCCGGTGCTGCATTTGTGGCATCGAGAAAACGACCGCACCAACCTCGAGGAAAACCGCCGCCGCCTCGACGAGGTAATGCGCGCTACGCATACCCGCGCCCGTCGGGGCGTGGATCAATACCTATGAAGCTGTTGTACGTGGTGCGCCACTACGGTCCGGTGGGTGGCATGGAACGCTACGTTTGGGAGACCACCCGCGAACTGGCGGCGTTGGGTCACGAGGTCGAGGTGCTGTGCGAGCGCTGCCACGCGGTTCATCCGGAGAATATCGCAGTGTACGAGCTGGGTGACCTGCCTTCGCGCCCCCGCTGGCTGACCTTGCTGCGTTTCAGCCGCCGCGCTGCGCGCTGGCTGGCAAACAATCCGCGTCCCGGCTTCATCATCCACAGTAATGAACGCCTCGGCCTGCATCACATCACCACATTCCACGGGCCCCCCTTCGCCACCGTCCGCGACAAACCGCTGTGGAAGCGGCTTTCGTTGCGCGTGGCGATGCAGCTCTACCTGGAGCGACGCGAACTGCGCACGGCGCGTTATATCGTACCGAACTCCTTTGTAATCCGCGAGCAATTGGCCGATTACTACCCGGAATACGCGGACAAGCTGACCGCCCCCGTTGTTCCCGGTGTTGCCGCGCTGGCCGCCCGCGACTGGCAGCCCGCGCCGGCGGATGGCGGTGTCATCGGGTTCGTCGGCAAGGAATGGCAGCGCAAGGGCCTGCCGCTGGTCGTGGACATTGCAGCGCAATTGCGGCATGCGCGGCCCAACCTCGAATTATGGGTGGCGGGGCCGGCTCCGCATCAAGTGAAACACCTGTTTGAACGGTGGTCGGGCGGCTACAGGCTGCTCGGCTGGCGCAGCGATAACGATTACCTCGCTCAGATCAATGTGCTCGTCCATCCGGCCCGGGCCGAGCCTTACGGCATGGCCATCGCAGAGGCCATGGCGGCGCGGGTCGCGGTGGTGGTCTCCGACCGCTGTGGCGCAGCGGCCCAGGTCACGGCTGATGCAGGCGCCGTGTTGCCCCTGGAAGCGCCTGTTGGGCAATGGCTGCGCGCGGTCGAAGCCCAGCTTGGGCGGACGGTTGCACCGCCGGTTTTCGCCCATTCATGGCGAGACGTGGCACAAGAGTACGAGGCACTGTACCTTGCACTGCAAGGAACGCCGCTAGAATGAGGGGCGGGGCGGCCGGAAATGCAGCCCGTCCGCAGCACCTGAAGCTGCGCCGCGCGTGGTTTGTCGCGTTACGTAGCGCGTATACGAGAGCCGAACCGCAAAGCGGAAAAATGCGCTAATTACCGGCTTGGAAATGACCGCCGCATTGCATCCGGCTCCCTAAATGAGTATGAATACCGGTTCCCGGTCCCTGCTGATCCTGAAAGCCATATTGTTCGTTTATCCCGTGCTGCTGCTGACGGTGGCGGGCGGGGTGGGCGGCAGCTTCATCCTGTTGCTGCTGCTTTCGATCTATATGCTGGTCCGCCAAGGCAAGGCGGGGCTGCGCGGGGCCATGGACCGCGACACGGTGCTGCTGGTCGTGGCAATGGCCGCCACCTTTGTCAGCGTAGGCCTGCAAGAGCTGTATCAAATGCAGGCGGACGCCAGTGCCTTCGACTCGCCCTCGCGCTTCCTGGTGGTTCCCATCATCTTTATGGCGCTACGCAACACAGGCGGCACGGCGATCGGCATCATGCAGTACGGCCTGCCGATCGGCGCGCTGCTGACCGGCGGGCTTATTCTTGCCAGCGGACAGCATCTGTATGCGCGCAACTATTTTCTGATGCACATACACCTGGGCGATCTGGCCCTCATGCTGGGCGTGCTGTCCGTGCTCAGCATCAACTGGACGCGAAAAGACCCACCCTGGCTCATCGGGCTGAAAGTATCGGGCCTGTTCGCAGGCGCCTACGTGTCGCTGGTCTCGGGCGCGCGCGGCGGCTGGGCGGCGATTCCGCTGTTCCTGATCGCCTGGGCGCTGGCCTCGCCGCTGTTCCGCAACCGGCTCTTGCTCAAGCTGGCCCTCCTGCTGCTCGGCTGTGGCGTTGCGGGCATGCTGGCGTTTTTCGCCAGCAGCACCGTGCATATGCGCCTCAAGGCCGCCGTATCCGATCTGCGTGCGACGTCCCACACCTACAACTCGTCCCTGCGCGCGCGCATCCAGCTCTGGCGTACGGCGGTCGAGGCATTCAGGGAGAATCCGCTTGTAGGCGTCGGTCCGGATGGCTATCGCGCCCTGATCGAAAAGAAAGAGGCCTCGGGCGCAATGATCGTTCCGGTCGCCCTGGCCGGTCTGGGAGAAATCCACAGCTACTACTTCGCCACCCTGGCCCGCTACGGGCTCGCAGGCATGGCGGGTTTGGCCATGTTGTTTTTCGTGCCGCTCCGGCTGTTCTACAAGCGCCGCGAGGATGCCGACGACTACCGCAGAATCGCGGCGCGTATGGGCATGGCCGTCGTGCTGGGGTTCATGGTGTATTGCGTGACCGTCGAAATGTTCAACCTGAAGATGATTGCGACCTTTTATGCCATGACTGTCGCCGTGCTGCTGGCGGCGGCGTACGGCCGCGAGACGGCCGTCGCGGCTGCGCCGGCGCAGTCCTGAGCGGGACAGGGCGCGCAGTCGCTCGCCCTCTTGCCCCCGCCGGCACCTGTCTGGTCTCCTTCGGAGTGCGCCGCACGGGCCAGACGCGGCAACGCGGTATAATTCGATCCAGTTCAATTCAAGCGATCAAGCAGGGCATCATGTTCAGCATCGTCATCCCCTCCTGGAACAATCTGGAACACCTCAAGCTTTGCGTGGACAGCCTGCGCCGCCATTCCCGCTACGATCATGAAATCATCGTCCATCTCAACGATGGTTCGGACGGCTCGCTGGACTGGGTGCGCAGCGAGGGCATCAAGTACACGCATAGCGCGAAGAACGTCGGCGTCTGCCTCTCCGTGAACCACCTCTTCGCCAAGGCCTCCCGCGATTGGGTGCTGTACATGAACGACGACATGGTGGCCGCCCCCGGCTGGGATACCGCCTTTGCAGACGCCATCCAGCGCGTGAACACCGATCTTGCCGTCTATTTCGGCACCCTGATCCAGCCTGAGAATAACGGCAATGAGACCATCATCGCGCGGGATTTCGGGCGCGATCCGGACACCTTCAACGAGGCGGAATTTCTGGCGCAGTGCATGGCCGATCCGCGCGGCGATTTCGACGGCGCGGCCTCGCAGCCTACCCTGGTGCACCGCAAATGGTGGGCCATGCTCGGCGGCTACAGCCTGGAATTCAGCCCCGGCATGAGCAGCGACGACGACCTGCTGATGAAGTTCTGGGTGGCAGGCTGCCGCAACTTCCGCATCGTGGGGGCGAGCCGCTTCTACCACTTCGGATGCGCCAGCACCGGCCGCATCAAGCACAATCGCGGCGGCCATATCTTCGCGCTGAAGTGGGGCATCACCCAAGCCGAGTTCTATCGGCGCTACCTCGCATCACTGCGCCAGCCCGGCAAGGGCGCCACTAGGGACAATCCGCACAATTTCACCCGGCCTTCGCTACCCGCCAAGCTGAAGCGGGTGCGTTACGCCGCGCGCTATAACTACCCGCTGGACGGCATAGAGGCCTGGGACCCGGTGCCGGGCCAGGGCGAGTGGGACGAGGGCAATTAGCCTGCGTTGTTCCCGGTGAGGCTGGTGCGGCTAGCGCTTGAGCACGAAGCGGCTGGCGAGGAAGGTGATGGGCACGGTGATCGCGATCACTCCCAGCATTGCCAGTCGCGGATCCACGCCTTTGCGCACCAGCAGGCCCAGCAGCAGCGCGCCCAGCGCGTATTGGAGCAGGTAAACAAAGGGAAACTTCAGGAAACTGGCCAGGCTGCGCCGCGTCTTGAACACGAAATGCACGTTCAGGAAATAGGAGAGCACAATGCCTGCGGCGTAGGAAAGGGCATAGGCCGCCTGATAATGCATTACCAGGTACAACGCCAGGAAGACCACGTAGCTGAAGGCGGTGTTGGCCGCGCCCACGATCAGGAAGCGCACGAATTCTGCGCGCATCACAATGGCATGTCCCCGAGTTTCATCAAGCGTGAACCGAATTCTGGTATCGTTGGGCGCATCACGCGCAAATTATACAGGGTAATGCATGGCGATCTATGCCGTAGGCGACATACAGGGGTGCGCGGCCGAACTGGAGCGACTGCTGGAGGTGATCCAGTTCGATCCTGCGCGGGACAAGGTCTGGCTGGTCGGCGACCTGGTCAACCGCGGTCCCGCATCGCGCCGGGTGTTGCACCTGGTGCGCTCGCTGGGCGAGAGCGCCATCACGGTGCTCGGCAACCACGATCTGCATTTGCTCGCGGTGGCCGAGGGCGTGGCCGAGCAGCATCGTACCGACACCCTGGATGAGATTCTGAATGCGCCGGACTGTGCCGAGCTGCTGGAGTGGCTGCGTCATCAGCGCCTGCTGCATGCTGAGGACGGTTATGTGCTGGTGCATGCCGGGTTGTTGCCGCAATGGACGGTGGAGCAGGC
>DATFUZ010000044.1:0-33173 GCA_035260545.1 Gallionellaceae bacterium
CCCCGCACCGTTCTGGTATAACCAACTCAACACGCGCCAACTGGCGCGGCGCGGTCGGCTTGCGTACGCTCCGTGTGGCGCGGGAGGGGTGCCGCGCGTTCAAGGCATGGTGATGATGCCGCCGTGCCGCTTCCTTCCTCCTTGATTACACAGGCGAGACCCAAACCGATTTACCCATAGGGGTTATTGCTATTACCCATTTGGGGGGCTTGACCAAAGCTACGCCACACATCAGCATACGCCCGCAATACCTACTCAATGGAAAGGGGGACGTAAATGTCCGACAGCGACAACATCGAGAATCCGGAACGGCGGCATTTTCTGGGCAAGATCACCACTGTGGCCGGAGTTGGTGGCGCGGCGGCGGCTTGCTGGCCCTTCATCAGCAGCATGAATCCAAGCGAAGACGTGCTCGCCAAGGCGACCACCGAGGTCAACCTCGGCGACATTCCGCCGGGCGGCGAGCACACCGTGGCGTGGCAGGGCAAGCCGGTGTTTGTTGTCCATCGCACGCCCGAGCAGATCAAGGCCGCGGAATCGTCCAACGCCTCCATTGATCCAGAGCCGGACAGCAAGCGGGTGAAGAATCCGGAGTGGCTGGTGGTGGTGGGCATCTGCACGCACCTTGGTTGCGTCCCGAACCGCAACGACCTTGGTGGATGGACGTGCCCCTGCCACGGCAGCATGTATGACGCAAGCGGCCGGGTCATCCGGGGGCCCGCACCGAAGAATCTCGAGGTTCCGGTGTACAGCTTCGAACCCGACAACAAGCTGATCATCGGCAAAGCATAGGAGGCATACCAACCATGTTTACGCGTTTGCTTGCCTGGGTGGACCAACGATTCCCCCTTACCTCGTTCGTCAAGCACGAACTTACCGAATATCCCACGCCGCGCAACCTGAGCTACTGGTGGAACTTCGGCTTTCTCGCCGGCTTCGTTCTTGTGCTGCAGCTCGCGACGGGTATTTTCCTCGCCATGCATTACAAGGCGGACTCCAGCATGGCGTTCGATTCCATCCAGCACATCATGCGTGATGTGAATTACGGATGGCTGCTGCGCTACATGCATTCCACCGGCGCATCGGCCTTCTTCATCGTGGTCTATGTGCACATGGCGCGCACGCTGTTCTACGGCTCCTACCGCGCGCCGCGCGAACTGATGTGGTGGACCGGGCAGATCCTGCTGCTCCTGCTGATGGCGATCTCCTTCATGGGCTACCTGCTGCCGTGGGGCCAGATGTCGTACTGGGGCGCTTCGGTGATCACCAATCTGTTCCGCGCAACGCCTTTCTACGGCGAGGAAATCGTGCGCTGGCTGCGCGGCGACTTCGGCGTGGGCGACGCAACGCTGACCCGCTTCTTTGCCCTGCACTACCTGTTCCCGTTCATCATCTTCGGCATGGTCGTGATCCACCTGGTCGCGCTGCACACCGTGCGCAGCTCCAATCCGTCCGGCATCAATCTGGCGGACAAGGACAATATCCCGTTCCATCCTTATTTCACCATCAAGGACTTCTTCGGGCTGGGCGTGTACCTGTTCATCTTCCTGCTGTTCGTATTCTTCTTCCCGAATGCGTTCATCGAACCGGCCAACAACATTCCGGCCAATCCGATGCAGACACCTTCGCACATTGTGCCCGAATGGTATTTCCTGCCGTTCTATGCCATCCTGCGCTCCGTTCCGGACCTTGTCGGCGGCGTGGTGGCCATGGGCGTGTCGGTGCTGATTTTCGCCGTGATGCCATTCATGGATCGCTCCAAGATCCCCGGTGGTGCGCATTACCGGCCGATCTATCGCGTGCTGTTCTTCGTCTTCCTCGCAGATGTGTTCCTGCTCGGCTGGGTAGGCGCTCAGCCGGTGGGCGCCGACGCGCACAGCATCCATATCATGGAGCTTGGCCGCGCTGCCACGGGGCTGTACTTCGCCACCTTCCTGCTGCTCCCGTTCATTTCCAAGTTCGAGGAGTCCTGGTTGCGCAAACGCGGGCTGCCGCCCGCGCTGCAAGCGCTATTTGACGAACGCACCCCGCGCCACGACTGGCATCATCAGGAGGCAGGCAAATGAAGAAATTAACGTCAACGCTACTGCTCGGACTGCTGGCTTCCCTTGCCGTCGCCGCCCAGGCGGCCGAGGAGCCCACGCTGCGCGAAATCGACGTGCCGCACGACCTGGCCTCGCTGCAGCGCGGCGCAGAAACGGTCGCCACGGTATGCATGGGCTGCCATAGCCTGAAATACATCAAATACCGCGACCTGCTCGCCGCCGGCATCGACAAGGACAAGGTCACCGCCTGGCGCGGGACAAAGTCGAAGGACTCGTCGATGATATCGTCAATGACGCCGGATGCGGCGCGCTCGATGTTCAGCGTGGTCCCGCCGGACCTGAGCCTGATGGCTGCCGCCCGCGATGGCCGCGCACGCTACATCTTCAGCTACCTTACCGGTTACCACAAGAACGACAAGGGTGTGGTAACAAACAGCGTGTTTCCGGTGACCCGGATGCCCGACATTCTGGGCTCGTCTATGGCCGCGGACGCGCAGGCGCGTGCTGCGATCGACGAGAAGGCGAAGGATGTCACGGCGTTTCTCGCGTGGGCGGCCGACCCGCATGCGCAGGAGCGCAGGCACATGGGCTACTACGTACTGGGTTACGTGGCTTTCATGACGCTGCTGCTGTATCTGTGGAAGAAGCAGATCTGGCGCGAGATCAACAAGCGTCCGAAGATCAAGTAAGCCTGCGGCTCGAAAAGCGCGCAAAGAACGGCGCTCGCCACCAGGGGGCGCCGTTTTGCATTCAGGCGGCGCCCGGTTTGGCGCTGCGTTCGCGAACCGTGTCGGCCGTCTGGCCGAACAGCACCTTCTTCGCCTCGTCGCTCATCGGCTGCTTGCTGGCATAGGGTTCGCCCTTTGCGTAGGCGCGTACCGTGGCCGGGCGCGCGGCGATCGATGCCAGCCAGCGCGCTACATTGGGAAAATCATCCAGGTTCTGCTGTTGCGTTTTCCATGGCGCCACCCAGGGGTAGGCGGCAATGTCCGCCACCGAATAGTCGTCGCCGAGGATGAACGCGCGTCCTTCCAGACGGCGATCCAGCACGCCATACAGACGGTTGGTTTCCTTCACATAGCGTTCCGTAGCGTAGGGAATCCTTTCCGGCGCATACACCGAGAAATGATGGTTCTGTCCGGCCATCGGGCCCAGCCCGCCCACCTGCCAGAATAGCCATTCCAGCGCCGCCGTGCGGCCGCGCAGATCGGCAGGCACGAGCTTGCCGGTCTTATCCGCGAGGTAAACCAGGATCGCCCCGGACTCGAATACGGAAATGGGCGAGCCGCCATCGGCCGGCTCGTGGTCCACGATGGCAGGCATCTTGTTGTTGGGGCTGATCTTCAGGTAATCCGGGGCGAACTGCTCACCCTTGCCGATATTCACCGGGATGATGCGGTAATCGAGACCCGCTTCTTCCAGAAACAGTGTGATCTTGTGCCCGTTGGGGGTGGGCCAGTAGTAGAGATCTATCATCGCCGCTCCTTTCCTCCACGAAGAAAATGAAAATGCACTGCGCCACACCGGCATGCGGCGCCGGAACAAGCCTCGTTTGGGTTATTATATCCGCGCCTGCGGTCCTTCGTGGAAGCCGCGACCCATGCGTAATACATACTGACGGAAGCGGGAACACAATGAGCACGGAATTGCTGGCGCGCCTGAGCGCTGTGGTCGGCCCTGAGCATGTCTTGCACGGTGCGGAGGCTGCTCCGCACTGCACGGACTGGCGCGGCCGCTACCACGGCGATGCACTCGCCGTTGCGCTTCCTGCCAACACCGATGAGGTTGCCGCTGTCCTGCGCGCCTGCGCAGAGGCCGCCGTTGCCGTCGTGCCGCAAGGCGGCAACACCAGCCTGTGCGGCGGCGCGGTGCCGGTGGCAAATGGGGCGTCGCAACTCGTGCTCAACCTCAGCCGCATGAACCGGATCCGCAGCCTCGACCCTGCCAATTACACCATGGTGGTCGAGGCCGGCTGCACGCTGGAAGGCGCCTGCGCTGCGGCTGATGGCGCAGACCGCCTGTTTCCCCTCGGCCTGAGCGCCATCGCCCACCATTGCGAGATCGGCGGCAATCTCTCCACCAATGCGGGCGGAATCGGCGTGCTGCGCTACGGCACGGCGCGAAACCTGGTGCTGGGGCTGGAAGTGGTGCTGCCGGACGGCAGGGTCTGGGACGGCCTGCGCAGCCTGCGCAAGGACAATACGGGCTACGACCTCAAGCAACTGTTCATTGGCGCCGAAGGCACCCTGGGTATCATTACCGCCGCCGTGCTCAAACTGTTCCCGCGTCCGCAGGCAACGGCAAACGCGTGCATTGCCGTGCGCGATTCGGCGGCGGCCGTGGCCCTGCTGGCCCACCTCCGCGCGCGCTGCGGCGATACCATCAGCGCATTCGAGCTCATTTCGCGCTCCAGCCTGGACCTGGTCTTCCGCCACATTCCCGGCATGCGCGAACCCTTCTCAACCCGGTTCGAGTGGATCGTCCTCACGCGGCTCGCCGATGTGCTGCCGCTGCCGCTGGATCGAGCACTGACCGATGCCCTGCAGGAGTTCGGCCCCGGCGTAATCGAATATACCGTCACTGCCGACAGCGCCGCCGCCGAAGCCTGGTGGAAGTTGAGAAAGAACATCAGCGAGGCGCAAAAGCGCGAGGGCATAAGTGTCAAGCATGACGTGTCGGTGCCGGTCAGCCGCGTGGCCGAATTCATCACCAGGGCCGGCGATGCGCTGCAAGCCGCCTTTCCTGGCGTGCGCATCGTTGCCTTCGGTCACCTTGGCGACGGCAACATACATTACAATGCCTCCATGCCGGACGCGGACCGCAACCGGGACTTCATCGGCGTTCACGAACACGAGGTTAATCACCTCGTCTACGACGTTGCAACCGCTCTGGGTGGCAGCATCAGCGCCGAGCACGGGCTTGGCCAGCTGAAGCGCGACGAGATCAGGCGCTACAAGAGCCCGCTCGAGCTGGAGCTGATGCGCGCGATCAAGGGGGTGATCGACCCCCGCGGCCTCATGAACCCGGGGAAGGTGCTGTGAATGCGCGCCAGACGCGCTGAGTCGCGAACATGCCAGGCAGCGCCCCATGCCGTCAGCCGGGGCATGCGGTTTGCCTGCCTCCGGCAGCCGTGCCGTTCGGGCTCCCCGCCGCGTTGCGCCGCGGTCCGGTGTTCCTCGGCCGCGCCTTTACCGGCTGAAGTGCGTCACGTAGAATAAAAAATTCCTTCCTGGACCGGTATCATGAACAATGCTGCGAAATCCGTCCCCTCTACGGGAGTCAGTCCGCATTATGACGCGGACTATTATGCTTGGCAGAAAGAGATCGGCGCATTTGGCGGCTGGGCAAATGCATACAAGTTCCGGAAATCGATTGCCCCGCAGGACACGGTTCTCGACTTCGGATGCGGCGGCGGCTTTCTCCTGAAAAACCTCGCATGCGGGCGCCGCATCGGAATCGAGCCGAATCAGGCGGCCGCCGAATCTGTCCTGAAACTGGGAATCGAGCATTTCAATTCCTCGGCGCAGGCGCTCGCGCAATTAGGCGAGGGTGTCGCGGACGTGATCGTTTCCAACAATGCACTTGAGCACACCCTGAACCCGCTGCAGGAACTAAAAAACCTCAGACTGCTGCTCAGGGTCAATGGAATCATTCACTTTGTTGTGCCGTGCGACTCCATTTCGTACCGTTACGACCCGGCAGACATCAACTACCATCTGTTCAGCTGGAGCCCTCAAAATCTGGGAAATCTGTTCACGGAGGCCGGCTACGAGGTTGAATATGCGAAGCCATACATACACAAGTGGCCCCCCTTCTATCGCCAAATAGCCAAACTTGGCTGGCCCGTCTTTAATCTCGCGTGTCGCCTGTACGGGCGGCTTGCCAGAAACTGGTTTCAGGTCGAGGTGCGGGCCAGAAAAGCGGCGGCCTGAGCGGGCGCCGTGGCGGCCCCGTATTCTGCCGAGCGTTCGTTTGATGTGGGGGGCCGGGGCAGCCCGGGGGGATGGGCTGGCGTTCAGCTTGGGGGGACGGGCACCACGGGCTGCCCCGCCAACTCGTTCAGTAATACCGTCTGCGCGCAGCGCCGGGGATGGGCGCCGGGCGACTGCCGCTGATAGCGCCCGTCAGCATCCATGTCCCATGCCTGGCAGTTGTCCTGCAAATAGGCCTTCAACCCTTCGTCGATTACGCGCTTCTTGAGTTTGCGGTCCAGCACCGGAAAGCAGACCTCGATGCGGCGGAAGAAATTGCGGTCCATCCAGTCCGCGCTGGCGAGGTAAACATCGTCCGCGCCCTCGTTGCGGAAATAGAAGATGCGTGTGTGTTCGAGAAAGCGGCCGATCACGGAGCGTACGCGAATGTTCTCGGACAGGCCGGCCACGCCAGGGCGCAGGGCGCACACGCCGCGCACGATGAGGTCGATCTTGACGCCTGCCTGCGAAGCCTCGTACAGCGCGGTGATGGTTTCCGGCTCCAGCAGCGCGTTCATCTTGGCAATGATGCGGCCTGACTTTCCGTTCTTTGCGACGCGCGCCTCGTTGCGGATCGCCGCCAGCACCTGATTGTGCAATGAAAAAGGCGACTGCCAAAGGTGGCGCAGCTTGCCCGCCCGACCCAGGCTGGTGAGTTGCACGAACACCTCGTTCACGTCGGCGCACACCTCCTCGTTGCTGGTGAACAAGCCGAAGTCCGTATACAGCCGCGCCGTGCGCGGGTGATAGTTGCCCGTGCCCAGGTGTACGTAGCGGCGCAACTCCCCGTGCTCGCGCCGCACCACCATCAGCATCTTCGCGTGGGTCTTGTGGCCGACTACGCCATAGACCACGTGTGCGCCGACCTCCTCCAGGCGGCTCGCCCAGTTGAGGTTCGCTTCCTCATCGAAGCGCGCCAGCAGTTCCACCACCACCGTGACCTCCTTGCCCAGGCGCGTCGCCTCGACCAGCGCCTCCATCAGTGCGGAATCCACGCCGGTGCGGTATACGGTCTGCTTGATCGCCACCACGTCGGGATCCACTGCCGCCTGCTGGATCAGGTCCACGATGGGCTTGAAGGACTGGAAGGGGTGGTGCAGCAGCACATCCTCCTTGCGGATCACCTTGAACATGTCCGCGCCCTTCTTTTTCAGCACGCTGGGGACGCCGGGCGAAAAGGCGGAAAATTTCAGGTCGTCTCTGTCCACCCGCGAAGGAATATCCATCAGGCGCACCAGGTTCACGGGCCCGTCCACGCGGTACAGGTCCTGCGGTTCGAGGTCGAATTGCTGCAGCAGAAACTCCGCGACGTGCTCGGAACAATTATCCGTCACCTCCAGGCGCACCGCGTTGCCGAAGTGGCGCTGCGGCAGTTCACCCTGCAGGCTGGTGCGCAGGTTCTTGCTCTCCTCCTCGTCCACGAACAGGTTGCTGTTGCGCGTGACGCGAAACTGGTGGCAGCTCAGCACCTCCATCCCGTTGAACAGCTCGCCTACGTGCGCGTGCAGGATGGACGAAAGGAACACGAAGCCGTACTGGCAGCCGCTGATCCCGGGCGGCAGCAGGATGGTGCGCGGCAGCACGCGCGGCGCCTGCACGATGGCGCGGGCGCTGTTGCGTCCGAAGGCATCCTTGCCCTGCAATTCCACGGCGAAATTGAGGCTCTTGTTCAGAATGCGCGGAAACGGGTGAGCCGGATCGAGGCCGATCGGCGTCAGCACCGGCATCACTTCCCGGAAGAAGAATTCCTTAACCCAGGCGCGCTGCGCCTCGTCCCAGCGGGTGCGCCGCAGGAAGCGCACGCCTTCCATGTCGAGCGCGGGCAGCACCGCGTCATTGAGCACGCGGTATTGTTGCTCTATGATTTCGCGCACCCCGTCCCCCACCAGCCGCAAGGTCTGGCGGGCATCCATGCCGTCGGGACCGGAAGGCACGCCGGAGAGCTTGATTTGCTCTTTCAGCGCGGCAACCCGGATTTCGAAAAACTCATCCAGGTTGCTACTGACGATGCACAGGTATTTCAGCCTTTCGAGCGGCGGGACACCCGCGTCTTCCGCCTGGGCCAGCACGCGGCGGTTGAATGCCAGCTGGCTCAGTTCGCGGTTGAGGAAATTCTCTGCGGGGTACTTCTTGCTCAAGGCGAGGTGTGTCTGCTAGTTTTTCGGGGGAACGTAGCCGGCGGGCATCTGCGCGCCCTCGCTGAAGAAGTAGGCTTCCATCTGGCCCGCCAGGTATTTCCGCGCCTGCGGGTCCGCAAGATTGAGGCGGTTCTCGTTCACCAGCATGGTTTGGTGGCGAATCCAGCCTTGCCATGCTTCCTTGGAAACATTCTCGTATATCCGCTTGCCCAGATCACCGGGGTAGGGGGGGCGATCCAGTCCTTCGAGATCGCGACCCAATTTGACGCAGTGCACCATTCTTGTCATTGCAAATTGCTCCAGGTTGAAGTTTAGACGGTCAATATTACAGTGTTTTTACGAATACCTTGGAACGCCGCTGGTAGTTGTACAGCGACTGCTTCTGCGTGGGCAGCTGGCTCACGTCGGCTTCCTTGAAACCGCGCTCCACGAACCAGTGCGCCGTGCGCGTGGTCAGCACGAACAGCTTGCGCAGCCTTTGCGCCTTCGCGACTTCGGTGATGTGTTTCATCAGGGCTTCGCCATAGCCCTGGTTGCGGTAGCCGGAGTGCACGGCCAGGCCGGCCAGTTCCGCGGACGCCTCATCGGGAAATGGATACAGCGCGGCGCAGCCGATGATGCGCCTGTCATGCTTCATCACCACGAAGCGGTCGATCTCGCGTTCCAGCAGTTCGCGGCCGCGTCTCACCAGCACGCCCTCTTCCTCCAGCGGCTCCAGCAACTGCAGGATGCCGCCGACATCGTTGATCGTCGCGTTGTGGAGGGTATAGAGCGTGCTCTCGACCACCATGGTGCCTATGCCCTCGTCGCTGAAGAGTTCCTGCAGCAGCGCGCCGTCCACATGGCGGCTGACCAGATGGGTGCGCGCCACGCCGGCCTCGCAGGCGCGCACCGCGCAGGGCAGAAACAGGCCGACATCCTCCGCGAGTTTGCGCTTTGACGCCAGGATGCGGCTGGCTTCGGCGATCGTCAGCTCGGAAATCAGTGCGCCCTTCTTGTCGGTGACGCCATCGGTGTCCATCAGGAAAATCAGCTTGTCCGCGTCCAGCGCAATGGCCGTCTGCGTCGCGACGTCCTCCAGCGTGACGTTGAACACCTCGCCGGTGGGCGAATAGCCCAGCGGCGACAGCAGCACCACTTCGTTGAACTCCAGCCTGTCGCGGATTGCCGCCACATCCACCTTGCGCACGCGGCCGGTGTGCATCAGGTCCACGCCGCTGATCACGCCCATGGGCTGCGCGGTGATGAAGTTGCCCCCGGCTACGCGAATATCTGCGTTGGCCATGGGCGAGTTGGCGAGCCCCATGGACAGGAGCGCCTCGATTTCCACGCGCACCCTGCCCGCAGCCTCTTTCACGCAGCGCATGGTCTCCGCATCGGTCATGCGGATATTCTCGTGATAGCGCACCTCGATGCTGCTGTGCGCAAGGTGTTCCTCGATCTGCGGCCGCGCGCCGTGCGCCAGCACGAGGCGCACGCCCAGGCTCGCCAAGAGGTTGAAGTCGTGGGTGAGTTCCACGAACTTGCCGTCCGCGACCACCTCGCCGCCAAACGCGACCACGAAGGTGCGTCCGCGAAACGCGTTGATATAAGGCGCGACCGAGCGGAACCAATTGACGAACTGCGGTGCGGTAAACTCGCCTGGTAACGCGGCGCTCGATGGCATGTTCTCGGTTATTCCTTGTTGGTTATTGCGGGATTCCCGCGTGCGTTGCAGCCCTTACCGGCTGCCGCTGGTACAGCCTATGATGCCACGCAGGGGCCGTCCTGTGTACCGGCGCGTCCCCATCAGCTGCCCGGCTATTCCTCGTCGAGCAGCTTGCCGGCGATGGCCCAGTTCTCGTCCGCCAGCTCGTCGAACGCGATATAGGTATAGGACGCAGGCTTGTGCGCAATCCGCTCCAGTGTGTCGGTGATCTCCGCGGCGATCTTTGCTTTCTGCTCGCGGCTAAGCGTGCCGGCAATGCGGATGTTTACGTAAGGCATGGCGTTCCTCTGCGCGGTATATGCAAAATTGCTGGAAAATCAACCCGCTTAGCATAAACAAGAATCCGCCGCCACGCAACACCGTGGCGGGCGCTCTTCCGGCGCAGTCCCCGAGTCAGCGGGTGACGATCACCAGCCCGCGCGATTTGCCGCTGGTGGTGTCCAGGGTGGAAATGGACGCGCGCAGCGCGCCTATCGTTACCCACGCCGGCGGGTACTTGTACTTTGCGACATCGAGAATGAGCACGCGATCGGTCTTGGCGTCATAGGCGGCGAGCGCGGACCAGTGTCCGCCGCCAACCTGGCCGAAGGTCTGCCGGTAATAGTTGGCCAGCACGAACCGTCCGTCATTGCCCAGCGCGGTCTTGAGCAGTTTGCGCAGGCTGTCGTCGGTCAGCGTGCCGCCTGCAATGGAGCGGGTGTGGACTCCATAAGTGGCAAGCGTGCGGGCCATTTCCTCGCGCGTCATCCCTTGCTTCATGACGGTTTCCGCGCTGATGACGCGGCTCACTTCCGGGCTGAAGAAATCGCGCTGGGTGAAATAGGCGTAGGGCGCATACGCCGGATCGACCGGGCGCTTGATGGGCAGTGAATTGAGCACCGTGACCGCGGTCGCGACTCCGCAATAGCTCTGCGTTTGCTGCGCCGAAAAGTTGGGCGCGAGCTGCCAGTAGTCGGCGTCGGCGGGGATGCGGGCGCGCAAGGCCGCACCCTCGGGCATGTTCCAGTAGATCGGGCGCGCGTCCGGCGCCGCCGCCGGTTCGCCCGCGAGGGCGGGCAGCCCTAGGCCGGCGAGGACGAAGGTCACAAGGAAAGCGCGGCACATCAGTCGGATCATGGCATTTCTCCTTTCGATAATAACGGCTGCCGCATGCCCCACGGGGCTGCGGTGCCTCAACTGAAATCACCCCACAGGGTCTGCACAGCCGCGAGGCTGGCCATCGCCGCCGTTTCGGTGCGCAACACGCGATTCCCCATGCGCACGGGGATGAATCCGGCAAGGCGCGCCATCTTCACTTCGTTGTCATCCAGGCCGCCCTCGGGTCCGACCAGCAGCACGACCGTCCGCTTCGGCGTCTGCCGCCCCAGTGCGGAATCCCCTTCCGGCAACAGCACGAAGCGCGCGGCCTCCAGTCCGCGCACCTCCGTCAGCCAGCCGCCCAGTTCGCGCGGCGGCCCGATCAGCGGCAGCGTATTGCGGCCGCATTGCTCGCATGCGGCGATCGCCACCTGGCGCCAGTGCGTGGCGCGCTTATCCGCGCGCTCGCCGGACAGCCGCGCCACGCTGCGCTGGGTCTGCACCGGGACGATCTCCGTCGCCCCCAACTCCGTGGCCTTCTGCATCACCCAGTCCATCTTTTCGCTGCCGCACATCGCTTGCGCCAGCACGATGCGCAGTGCGGGTTCCGCGTCCGCGATGCATGTCTGGAGTTCGTGCAGCAGCACGTGCTTGTTGTCGATCTCGCAGATTTTGCCGTTGAGCGCCGCGCCCTTGCCGTCGAATACCTGCACCGCGTCGTTGGTCCGCAGCCGCAAAACACGCCGGGCGTGATGCGCGGCCTCGCTCGGCAGTTCCAGCGTGCCCCCGGGCGCGGGCGGATCGGGACAGTAAAATCGGGGGGCGGGCATGGCAGTGTTCGATGAGTGCGCAGTGCGTGATAATATAACGGCCTTCAATTTTTTTCAGGAGCAATATCATGGTCAGCCTGCAACCGCCGGTTTGCGATTTCGGTTGGGCGGCGCGCGACTTCGACTTGCCGGGCGTGGACGGCAAGCGCCACACCCTCGCAAGCGCCATGGGCAGGAATGGCCTGCTGGTGATGTTCATCTGTAATCACTGCCCTTACGTCAAGGCCATTCGCGAGCGCATCATACGCGACGCCCGTGAGCTGCAAGAATACGGCATCAACACCATTGCGATCATGTCCAACGACCCGGCCGACTACCCGGAGGATTCGTTTGATAACATGAAGAAGGTCGCCACGGAGTTCGGCTACCCCTTCCCCTACGTATTCGATGAAACCCAGCAGGTCGCCAAGGACTACGGCGCCGTCTGCACCCCCGATTTCTTCGGGTTCAACAGCAAGCTTGAACTGCAATATCGCGGGCGTCTCGACGCCTCGCGCAAGGAAACCGCACGCGACGCCGCGCGTGACCTGTTCGATGCCATGGTGCAAGTGGCGCAGACCGGAGAGGGCCCGCGCGAGCAGATTCCCAGCATCGGCTGCTCCATCAAGTGGAAGGATGGCTCCTAGCAAACGTTTAATATCAGCGTGTTGCGATTCCTTGGCGGCGCGCCGGAAGGTGGCGCGGGGCCGTCGTCGCAAGGCCCCCGGCGGTAGCCGGAGTCTTTGCCGGCCACGGTCCTTTGCGGTAGGCGCGCAACCCCGGCGCAGTCCGGGGAAACCATTTCGCATTTCCTTATAAATACGGTAGTATCCTGTAAGCGTTAGACCTTTTGGTGCCGCGCCGGCGCAGGTAAAATGCACAAAAAATCAGGGGAGGCATCGCAAATTGAGTGACGGATTGCCGCTAACGGGCATCAAGGTGGTGCTCATCGACGACAGCAATACGATACGCCGCAGCGGAGAGATTTTCCTGTCCCAGGCAGGGTGTCAGGTTGTGTTGGCGGAAGACGGCTTTGAAGGCTTGTCCAGAGTCGTGGACACCAAGCCGGACGTGATATTCGTGGATATCATGATGCCGCGCCTGGATGGCTACCAGACCTGCGCCCTGATCAAGAACAACCCTGAATTCAAGAATACACCGGTCGTCATGCTGACCAGCAAGGACAGCCTGTTCGACCGTGCGCGTGGCCAGTTGGTCGGCTCGGACCAGTATCTGACCAAGCCATTCAGCAAGAAGAGCCTGATAGACGCAGTTATTGCACAAGTGCAGAACAAGAAAGGAGAGTAGTGATCATGGCAGTAAAAAAAATAATGGTGGTGGACGATTCGGCAACCGAGCGCCATGTTCTGGGCGAGTTGCTGACCAAACAGGGTTTCCAGGTGGTATTCGTCGAGGACGGTGAAACCGCAGTGGCGAAATCCAAGACCGAGTTGCCGGACCTCATTCTGATGGATGTGGTCATGCCCGGCATGAACGGTTTTCAGGCAACCCGGGCGATTACGCAGGACCCGGCGACGCAGCATATTCCCGTTTTCATCGTGACAACCAAGGGCCAGGAAACCGACAAGGTATGGGGCGCCCGCCAAGGCGCGAAGGATTACCTGGTAAAACCCGTGGATGGCGCCGATCTGCTGGCCAAGATCACCGCCCTCGGCTGACGGGCGACGAGGCGGCTTAAGGCATGGCAAAGCGCTTCAGCTTGCGCGAGTTTCAGCAGAGTGTGCTGAACCGCATCCAGGTGCAGACCAGCGGCGGCGTCACCAGCAAGGCCGCGGCGCTGGGTGTGCAGATTGGCGGGCAAAACTGGCTGATCGAGATGAGCGACGTTTCCGAAGTGTTGCCCATGCCTGCCTTGACGCATGTGCCTCTGGCCAAGCCCTGGTTCCTGGGCGTGGCCAACGTCCGCGGCAAACTTTACGGCATTGCGGACATCTCGGCGTTCAACGGCATGGGCGATACCCTGCGCGGCCAGAGCAACCGCGTTTTGCTGCTTGCCGACAAATATGCCTTCAATGCCGGCCTGCTGGTGCCGCGGGTAATCGGCCTGCGCGACAGCGCGAACTGGACCAAGACCCGCGTAGCCGGCGAGATGCGGCTGAGCGACGACAAGGGGCAGGTTTGGCGCACGCTGGATATTCCGGCTTTGCTTCAGAGCGATGATTTTCTACAGATTGGACGTTAGGCAAGCCGGGATACCGCGCGTATTCCGCAGGGAGAACTAAGATGGCATTCAAATTACCCTTCAAATCATCCGGCTCCAAGACTGACGCGGGAGGTGCGCCCAAGGTGGCGGCCTTTAGGCAAAAAGGGGCAGCCAAGAAGGGCCTGGCCGACACCGTTCCGCTGCCCCTGATCGGCAGGCTCTCCAGTGACACGCAGCTCAAAGTGGTCGGCGGTCTGGCGGTGGGCGCGCTGGTCGTGGCGCTGGGGTCCGCCTATCTGGACTATCGCACCACCTCATTTGGCGCGCGCTACCTCGAACTCGCGGGCGACCTGAAGCTGCTTACCCAGCGTCTTGCAAAGGATGCCGGTATGTCGGTGCAGGGCGACCAGACCGCTATTGAGGCGCTGCCGGGTGACAAGGCCGCCATCCAGCAAATCGTGAACACCCTGATGAACGGCCGTCCCGGGATACCGCCGCTTTCCGGCGCCGGACGCAGCAAGCTCAGTGAAATCATGCCCGTGATCAAGCGCAACCTCGAAGGCGCGCAGGCCATGATTGACGGCCGCCCCGGTGTGCAGACCGTGCTCTCTGCGGTGGCTGCCGTGAACGACCTGACGCCCATCATGCGCCAGGAAATTCCGCAGATGGCCACCACGGGCGGCGGCGACCCCGCGCGCGTCGCTCGCTTCGCCATGATGATGGAACGCCTGAACCACGACGTGGCCAACATGATGAGCGCGAACCTGCAGCCGGAGATGATTTCGGCGCTGGGTTCCGACGTGCAGGATGCCGACGCCCAGTTGCAGGCCTTCAACAAGTCGAGTTCGGCGGTGCAGAAGGTATCGGACGATTTCAGCATCTACCGTAACTCGGTGGAAGCCATTATCGGCCAGGTTCCCCAGCTGCTCGCGGCGAAGGCCGCGGAAAAAACGCTGTTCCAGGAGGCAAGTATTGCCGCACACGGTGCGTTCATCTCCGCGACCACGGCTCTGGGCGACACGATTTCCCACCAGCTCTCCAATCGCTGGACCACTTACTCCGCAGCATCGGCGGTGGCCGTACTGCTGCTCGCGCTGCTGCTGCTCGGCAAGATCTACCTGGACGCCGCGCGCCATCGCGCGTTCGAGGCGGAAACCACCAGCCGCCGGAACCAGCAGGCGATTCTGCTGCTGATGAACGAAATGTCTGACCTGGCCGACGGTGACCTGACCGTGCGTGCAACCGTGACCGACGACATTACCGGCGCCATCGCCGACTCCGTGAACTACACGACGGACGAACTGAGAAAGCTGGTGTCGCGCGTAACCAGCGCCTCCGACCTGGTGGCGGACGCGGCCGGCGGCGCCCAGGATGTTTCGGCGGAACTGCTGAAAGCCGCACAGCGGCAGGCCACGGAATTGCGCAACACCAGTGAGGCCGTCGAGCTCATCACCCGCTCCATCCGCGAGGTGGATACCAGCGCAACCCAGTCCGCCCGCGTGGCGCAGCGAACTCTGGAGGTGACGGAGCAGGGCGCCATGGCGGTGCGCAACGCGATCGCGGGTATGGATACCATCCGCGACCAGATTCAGGAGACCGCGAAACGAATCAAGCGCCTGGGCGAAAGCTCGCAGGAGATCGGCGATATCGTGGACCTGATTTCCGATATTACCGAACAGACCAACGTGCTGGCGCTGAATGCCGCCATTCAGGCCGCCTCCGCCGGTGAAGCGGGCCGCGGCTTCTCCGTGGTTGCGGAAGAAGTGCAGCGGCTGGCCGAACGCTCCGCCGAGGCGACCAAGCAGATCGGTGCGCTGGTCAAGACCATTCAGGGCGACACCCAGGACGCGGTGGCCGCGATGGAAAAAAGCACGGCCGGTGTGGTGGAAGGTGCGAAGCTTTCCGACGAAGCCGGCCAGGCGCTGCGCGAAATTGAGCAGGTTTCGCACGAACTTGCGGACCTGATCGGCAGCATCTCGGTGTCCACCCAGGTGCAAACGGACATGGCGCAGGAAGTGGCGGCGACCATGGCGGAGATCTTGCGCCTGACGGAGCGCACCACGGAGGGCACCAAGAAAACCGCCGATTCCGTTACCGAGCTGGCGTCGCTGGCATCAGATTTGAAAGGATCCGTTTCCGGCTTCAAACTGTAAGCCCTGCTGACAGTACGTAATGACATCATCCGCACAATTTAACGCACTGCCCCTGTTGTCCGTAAAGCCGGCGCTGGACGAGGCATTGAACAGGGTGGGCAATGCGCTCGAGCAATACTTCGCCGGCGGCGCCGAGAATGCCGCGCTGTTGCAGGAGGCCATCGGGGAATTGCACCGGGCGAATGCCGTGCTGCGCATGCTCTCGCTCGACGGCGCCCTGGTGTTTTGCGGCGAGATCGAGAAGCTGCTGGGAGAGTTCGCGGCAGATACCCTGCGGCCGTCGCCCATGCACCATGAGGTGCTGCAGCGCGCCCTGCTCATCCTGACCCACTTTCTCGATTCGCTGGCCGAAGGGGCGCCCAATGCCGCCCTGCGCCTGTTCGACCCCTATCAGGAGCTGCTGCAGGCGCGGGGCATCGAGTCCGCATTCGCCGTCGACCTGTTCTTTCCCAACCTCGAGGTGATGCTGCCCGCGCGCATCGTCGACATTCCGCAGGAGCGCGATTCGCAAGCGCACGTCAAGGCCGCGCGCAGCAGGTACCAGCTGGCGCTGCTGAAATGGCTGCGCCAGGACAGCCCCGCCGACGCCCTGCAGGCGATGCACGAGGCCGTGCTGCAGGTGATGGCCTGCGTGCCGTCCCAGCAGCGCGCATTCTGGTGGGTGGCCTCGGGCCTGCTCGACTGCATGTACTACGATGGCCTGCCACCCGAGCTAAATGCGAAAAAACTCCTTGGCCGCATCGATCTGCGCATGAAGGCGCTCATGGACGGCACCGAAGTCGACCAGCGCGCGACCCTCAATGAGATGCTTTACCTCGTCGCCAGCAGCCACGCGGTCAGTGAAACGGTCGAGGAAATCAAGCAATGCTACGCGCTGGACGCCTACCTGCCCGACGAACCGCCGCTGCCTCCTGGCGAAACCGCGCAGGTGCTGGAGCAGATGCGGCCCCTGATGAACTCGGCCGAGGAAACCTGGGAAAAGTGCGTCATGCAGGACGAGGCGGCGTGCCGTTCCCTCGGTCACCTGACTGAGCAGATACAGGTCCTCTCCGAGCGCCTGGACCGCAATACCCTGCAATTGCTGTGCAAGCAGATCCACGCCGCCGCGGTGCATGTCGACGACGCGGAATACCGCAAGCGGATCAGCATCGACCTGGCCATGGCGCTCATTTTGCTCGGCAGCGGTGTCGCCCACTACGCCTACCTTGGCGACTTGTTCCACGAACAGGTGCGCATGCTCGGACAGCGCCTGCAGCACGTGCCGGCGGAAATGCCCGACGCCGCGCAACTGGTGCCCCTGTACTGCGAGATGGTGCAGCGCGAAATCGTTCCCTTGCTGGCCGAAGCCATGCAGAACAATCTCGAACATGTCGAGCAGGAACTCAACGTATTCTTCGCGGACCAGGATCAGCGCCAGGAACTTCCGGTGCTGGTGCGCATGCTGACTCACGTGCAGGGCGGGCTGCACATGCTCACGCTTGATACGGCAGAAGCGCTTGGGTCCAAGGTGCGGGAGACGGTAAGCCGGTATGCTGACGGCGGCCGCGCAACCCAGGACGATATGGGCGCCGTGGCGCAGGCCATCAGCGCCCTGGGCGCCTATGTCCATGATCTGGGGCATGTGCACAAGCCGGATACCGCCGTGCTCGAAAGAGTAATGGGGAGCTTCGCGCCCAAGGCGCCGGTTCAGGCCGTCGTCGAGGCGGAGCCGGCGGGTGGCGAACTCTCCGCGGTGGCCGTGGAGGCGGTCGCCCCCGAAGACAACGAAATGCTCGAGGTCTTCCTGGAAGAGGCGCAGGATGTTCTCGCCATTCTGCGCACCAATCTCGGGCTGAGCCAGCTGCACCCCGACAGCATGGAGCCGCTGGTTACCATGCGCCGTGGATTCCACACCCTGAAGGGAAGCGGCCGCATGGTGGGCCTGAACGACCTCGGGGATGTGGCATGGGCGGTCGAACGCGCGATGAACAAGTGGCTGCAGGACAACAAGCCCGCCACGCCCGGCTTGCTGCAGTTCATCGCCGATGCCGAAGTGCTGTTCCACGCCTGGGTCGATTCCCTGCGCACCCACAGTGGAAAACTGATCAACACCACGCCGCTGGTGGAGGCCGCCCAGCGCATCGAGAATGGCGAAGACCTGCCTGCGCCAGCGCCCGCCGAAGTAGTGGCGGCCGTTTCCTTCGACTCCCTCGGTCTGGGTGAAGGCGAACCGGAAACATCGGACGTACGGCAACCGCTACGCGAGGAACAGCCGGCCCAGCCAGTGCCGCAAGAGGCGAACGCGGAACACGTCGAGTTGCCATTTTCCCTCGAGGGCCTGCTGCCCTCCACCCTCGACGTTTCCAGCGAAGGGCCGGTCGAAGCCGAGCTCGCGGCCGTGGAATTTGCCATGCCTGACCTGGCGGGGCTGCACGCGCCCGCCGCACCTTCGGTCGCGGGAGAGCTGGAGCTGGCCGGCACCCTTTCGGAGTGGCTGCCGCCCTCGCTGGATGTGACGCAACCCCCGCTTGTTGCGCGGGAGCGGCATGTCCAGGCGCAGCCGGAGCCTGCCGAGCCATCTGCCGTGCCGGCGCCCTCCGCGGAGGAGGCAATGCCGGGCAGCGAAGCCGATATGGTCACGATAGGCAAGGTGAGCCTGTCCACCTCGTTGTTTGACATCGCCAGCGAAGAGTGTGCGAGCAACCTGTCAAAGCTGCAAAATTATTTCGCGGAACTGCGCGCGACCACGCCCCCCGTCATCGCCTACGACTTCATGCGGGCGGCCCACACGCTCGCCGGTGTGAACCGGACCATGGGCTTCGAGGAAGTGGCAGACCTTTCGCGTGCACTTGAGATGTGGCTGGAAGCACGCATAGACAAGGTGTTCACGCTGACGCCGGCCCAGACCGCGCTGGTCGAGGAAGCCATTGCCACGCTGGACGCCATGTTCCTCGACATCTGCAACTATCAGGGCCCGGAAGCCCAGCCCGAGCTGATTGCCCGGCTGCAGGCCGACCAGGATGCCCTCATCACCGGTGAGGCGGCACCCATCCCGGCTACGCCACCCGCCGCCGCGCCCGCCGCAGTTCCCGCGTTGCCGGTCGCGGAAGAGCCGCCCATGGAGAAGGTCATCTGGGGCGCGACCACCGTGCCGCGCGCGGCGCAGGCCGTGCCCGCAGCTGCCCCCCCGGTTTCCGCGCCGGAGCCGGTTGCCCCGGCTGAGGAAGTTGCCCCGGCTGCGGCCGGCCCGGCGTCCGGGGCGCCCGAAACGGGCGCGGCAGCGCAGGAGGCTCCCGCGACCGAAGCGCCGTCCGAAGAGGGGGAGCGCGTCAGGCAATACGTCGAAGACCGCGTCATCCGCGACGAAATCGATGGCCAGCTCCTGCCGATCTTCCTCGAGGAATCGGTGGATCTGCAGAGCCAGATCTCGGAAGCGCTGCGTTCCTGGCACGACGATCCCGACAACACGAAGCTCGCTAACGAGCTGCAGCGCGGCTTGCATACCCTCAAGGGCAGCGCGCGCATGGCCGGCGTGATGCGCCTCGGCGAGTTGACGCACCGCATGGAAGACCGCGTGGTGACCGGGACCAACAAGGCGCTGCGCAACGAATTGCTGTGGGACGAACTCGACACTTACCTTGATCGTATCACCAGCGCGCTGGAACGCCTGCGCAGCGGCGCGCACGAAGTCGAGGAGAGTCCCGCCGCTCCGGCCGCCGCCGCGCCGGAAGCCGCGAATCCGGCGGCGCAGCAGGAGGCTCCGGCTGCCGCGCCGGAGGACCAGCCGGCGGCGCAAACCCGGACCGAAACGGCCGCCGAACGCGCAATGTCTATGCTGCGCGTGCGTTCCGAAACAGTTGACCGCCTCGTAAACGATGCCGGTGAGATCAGCGTGGCCCGGTCCCGTCTGGAGGCCGAGTTGCGTGCCTTCCGCACCGGCCTTTCGGACATGAATGAGAGCGTCGCCCGCTTGCGCCGCCAATTGCGGGAGCTCGAGATCCAGGCCGAATCGCAAATGGAGGCGCGCGGCATACTGGCGTCGGATGTGGCCGAAAAGTTCGATCCGCTCGAGTTCGACCGCTTCACCCGGTTCCAGGAACTCACGCGTTTCATGACGGAGAGCGTGCACGACGTCCAGACCGTGCAGCAGACGCTGTTGAAAAACCTGGATGAAGCCTCCTCCGCGATGTCGGCGCAGGCCTACCTCAACCGCGGACTGCAGCAAAGCCTGATGGCCATCCGCATGGTGCCGTTCTCCGGGATCAGCGATCGTCTGTACCGGATCGTCCGCCAGACTGCCAAGGAACTGCACAAACGCGCCAACCTCGACCTCCGCGGCACCGAGGTCGAGCTGGACCGCAACGTGCTGGACCGCATGACCGCGCCGTTCGAGCACATCCTCCGCAACTGCGTGGCGCACGGCCTGGAAAATCCCGACGACCGCAACCGCAAGGGCAAATCGGCCATCGGCCAGATCCAGGTCGCGCTGACCCAGGAAAGTAACGAAGTGGTGTTCGATATCGTGGACGACGGCGCCGGCATAGACCTTGAAGCATTGCGCCGGCGCGCAGTCGAGCGCGGGCTGGTGCCCGCCGACGCCACGCTCAGCGATGAAGATTCCATCCAGCTGATCTTTCACTCCGGTCTTTCGACGGCCGCGGCGGTCACCGAAATCTCCGGGCGCGGCGTCGGCATGGACGTGGTGCGCAACGAAATCACCAGCCTCGGCGGACAGGTCAGCGTGCGCAGCGAACGCGGCAGGGGTACGCGCTTCACCATCCGGCTGCCGCTCACGCTCGCGGTGACGCAGGTGCTGATGACGCGCGTCGGCCAGGAGCAATATGCGATTCCCTCGGTGATGGTGGAGCAGGTATTGCACATGAAGACCGCCGCGCTGGAAGAAGCGTACAACGTGGGCGAAGTCGAATGGCAGGGCAGGCATTACCCGCTCAAGCATCTGCCGCACCTGCTTGGCGACGACTCGCACGTGCCTGAAAGCCGCCTGCAGAATTCGGTGTTGCTGCTGCATAGCGCAGAGCAGCGCATCGCGCTGCTGGTGGACGAGTTGCTGGGCAATCAGGAAACCGTGGTCAAGAACATCGGGCCGCAGCTATCCCGCATGCCCGGCATCGCTGGCGCAACCGTGCTCGGCAGCGGCAGCGTGGTGTTGATTCTCAACCCCGTCGCCCTCACCCAGCCCAGCATTGCCCGCGCCCGCGAAGCCGCGCCCGTCCAGCCGCGTCCGCCGAAGCTGGAGGAGGCACCGGTGCTGCAGATCATGCCGCTGGTCATGGTGGTAGACGACTCGCTGACCGTACGCAAGGTGACCAGCCGCATGCTGGCCCGCGCCGGCTACGACGTCGCCACGGCAAAGGACGGCGTAGATGCGCTGGAGCAACTCACCCAGATCGTTCCGGACGTGATGCTGCTGGACGTGGAAATGCCGCGCATGGACGGATTCGAGTTGACCCGGCAGATCCGCCGTGATCCCAAGCTGCACAATCTGCCCATACTGATGATCACCTCCCGCACCGCCGAAAAGCACCGCGATTACGCGCTGGAACTCGGGGTCAATGCCTATTTCGGCAAACCCTTCCAGGAAGAGGAACTGCTGCAGCAGATCAGCTCATACGTCGACAAGCCGGGCCGCTAACCCGGGGCGCGCGCGCATCTGCGCACCCGGGGCCGGCGTGCGTGGCGCCATACCATGCCGCGGCGGGCTCACTGGAAACCCGCAATTGGGATTACAATAGCGCCCATGCAGCAACTCAACCTGAGCAACCATTTCCTGATTGCCATGCCGGCCATGGAAGATCCGGTTTTTGCAAAATCGCTGACCTACGTCTGCGAGCACAGTGAGCAGGGCGCGCTCGGCATCGTGGTCAACCGCCCCATCAGCCTTACCCTGAGCGAACTGTTCGCGCAGATCCAGCTTCCCCTGGAGTCGGCCGAACTGCGCGACATGCCCGTGCACTTCGGCGGCCCCGTGCAGACCGACCGCGGCTTCGTGTTGCACGAGCCCACCGGGCAGTGGCAATCCACCCTGGCGGTTGCCGGCAATATCGCCCTTACCACCTCCAAGGATATTCTGCAGGCGGTTGCCGAAGGCACGGGCCCGCACAACCTGCTGGTCACGCTGGGCTATGCCGGGTGGTCCCAGGGGCAGCTTGAGGAAGAGCTGTCGCAGAATGCCTGGCTGTCCGTCGAGGCGCGCGGAAGCATGTCGGAAAAGATCCTGTTCGGCATGACGGCCGAGGAACGCCTGCCGGCCGCCATGGCTTTGCTCGGCATAGACTACGCGACACTGTCGGAGGATGCCGGCCATGCCTGAGGGCGCGGCCGCCATACCCCTGCAAGGTACATTGCTGGCATTTGATTTCGGAGAAAAGCGCATCGGAGTGGCCGTGGGCAACAGCATTTCGAGAACCGCTCAGCCTCTGCTGACCATACGGGACGAGCGCAACGCGCCGCGCTTCGCGGCCATCTCCGGCCTGATCGGTGAATGGCACCCGGCGGCCCTGGTGGTGGGGCTGCCGTGCAATGACGACGGCAGTCCGCACGAATTGACCCGCTTGTGCCAGCGCTTCGCGAACCGCCTCAAGGGACGCTTCGGACTGCCTGTGATCCTGGTCGATGAGCGCTATACTTCGACCGCCGCGAGTTCGCGGCTCAACGAGGCCGGAATTCGCGGCATCCACCAGAAGCCCCTGCTCGACCAGGTGGCGGCCCAGGAGATACTGCAGGCATATTTGGAGGAACCCGCGGCGGGAATCAGAGCATGAACAATCCACAACTTAACAAGCAGGGCGGGCTGCAGCACCTGCTGACCACCGACGGGCTGCCTGCGCCGATTTTGCGTGGCATCCTCGACCGGGCGGCCGAGTTCGTCGAAGCGGCCGATGTCCGCGAAGTCAAGAAGGTGCCGTTGCTGCACGGCAAGTCCGTGTTCAACATCTTCTTCGAAAACAGCACCCGCACCCGCACCACCTTCGAGATCGCGGCCAAACGTCTTTCGGCGGACGTGGTTAACCTCAACATCGGCGCCTCCAGCACCAGCAAGGGCGAGACACTGCTCGACACGGTGGACAACCTGTGTGCAATGCATGCCGACATGTTCGTGGTGCGGCACTACACCGCCGGCGCCGCGCACTTGATCGCGAAGCACGTGCGGCCGGAGATCCACGTCATCAATGCCGGCGACGGCCGCCACGCCCACCCGACCCAGGCATTGCTGGACATGTTCACCATCCGCCACTACAAGCGCGAATTCCATAATCTGCGCGTGGCCATCGTCGGCGACGTCATGCATTCCCGGGTTGCGCGCTCGCAGATCCATGCCCTGACAACGCTGGGCGTGCCCGAGGTGCGCGTGATCGCGCCCAAGACGCTGCTGCCTGCGCATGTCGAGAAGCTCGGTGTGCGCGTATACAACGACATGGCCGAGGGGCTGAAGGACGTGGACGTGGTCATGATGCTGCGGCTGCAGAACGAACGCATGCAGGGCGCGCTGTTGCCGTCGCGCCAGGAATACTTCAAGTACTACGGGCTGACCCCGGAACGCCTCGCGCTGGCGAGGCCCGATGCCATCGTGATGCATCCGGGCCCCATGAACCGCGGCGTCGAGATCGATTCCAGCGTCGCCGACGGCAAGCAATCGGTCATCCTGCCGCAGGTTACTTTCGGCATCGCCGTACGCATGGCGGTCATGTCCATACTGGCGGGGGTGTGATGAACATACAGATCAAGAACGGCCGCCTGATCGATCCGCAGAACGGGATAGACGCGCAACAGGACGTTTTCATCGCCGACAAGCACATCGCCGCGATCGGCGCAGCACCGGCGGGCTTTGTGCCCGACCAGGTGATAGACGCGACGGGATTGATCGTGATTCCCGGGCTGGTCGACGTCGCCGCGCGCCTGCGCGAACCCGGCTACGAGTATCGCGCCACGCTCGAATCCGAAATGGCCGCCGCGCTGGCAGGCGGGGTGACTTCCCTGTCCTGCCCGCCGGACACCGACCCGCCGCTGGATGAACCCGGCCTGGTGGAAATGCTCAAGCATCGCGCGCGCTCACTCAACCAGGCGCGCGTGTTTCCCGTGGGCGCGCTGACCTACGGCCTGAAGGGCGCGGAGCTGACCGAGATGGCCGAGCTGCGCGAGGCGGGCTGCAAGGCCTTCGGTCAGGCCGATGCGCCGCTGACCGACACCCGCGTGCTGCTGCGCGCAATGCAGTATGCCGCCACCTTCGGCTACCGCGTCTGGCTGCGGCCGCAGGACAGTTTCCTCGCCAAGGACGGCGTGGCGCACGACGGCGAAGTCGCCACCCGCCTCGGCCTGCCTGCCATTCCCGTGGCCGCGGAAACCATCGCCCTGTCCACCATGCTCAAGCTAACCGAGGCAACGGGCGTCACCCTCCACATCTGCCGCGTCTCCAGCGCGGAGGGCGTGGAGATGGTGCGTGCCGCCAAACGTACCGGGCTGCCGGTGACCTGCGACGTATCGATGAACCACGTGCACCTGACCGAAATGGACATCGGTTATTTCGACTCCAACTGCCACCTGATGCCGCCGCTACGCAGCCTGCGCGACAAGGCTGCTCTGCGTGCGGGCCTGCTCGACGGCACCATAGACGCAATCTGCTCCGATCACTCCCCCGTGGATGACGATGCCAAGCAACGGCCTTTCGCCGAAGCCGAAGCCGGTGCGACCGGCGTCGAACTGCTGTTGCCCCTGGTGCTGAAGTGGGCCGAAGAGGACAAGATGCCGCTGCTGGACGCCCTGGCGCGCGTCACCTGCAATCCCGCGCACCTGCTCGGTGTGACCATGGGTCACCTGACCCCGGGCGCGCATGCCGATGTCTGCGTGTTCGACCCGCACACCGCCTGGAAAGTAGAACCGGCCGCCCTGCGCAGCCAGGGCAAGAACACGCCCTTCAGCGGCTACACCGTGCAGGGCAGGGTCCGCCACACCATAGTCGAAGGACATATCGCTTTTTCCCGTTAACCGACCGAGATCCCATGAACCCACTGCTGGACTTTAGCGGCCTCCCGCGCTTTGCCGACATCAGGCCTGAACACATTGCCCCCGCGGTTGAGCAACTGCTGGCGGAAAACCGCGACCTCGTCGCGCGCCTGCTTGCGGATGAAAACGCGCCGACCTGGGATGGCTTCATGCAGCCGCTGGACGACGCCAACGAGCGCCTGTCGCGCGCCTGGGGTCAGGTCGGCCACCTCAATGCCGTGATGAACAGCCCGGAACTGCGCGAGGTATACAACGCCAACCTGCCCAAGGTCACACAGTACTATGCCGAGTTGGGCCAGAACCACGGCTTGTACGAAAAGGTCAAGGCAATACGCAACAGCGCCGCCTATGCTGCGCTCGGCGGCGCCCGCAAACAGATCATCGAGAACGAACTGCGCGACTTCCGTCTCGGTGGCGCCGAACTGCCCGAGGCGCAAAAGGCGCGCTTCCTCGAAATCCAGGAAGCGCTTTCGACGCTGAGTTCGAAATTCTCCGACAACGTGCTGGATGCGACCAACGCCTATACGTGGCTGGCCGAGGACGAGGCGGACGTGGCCGGCTTGCCGGAAGACGATCAACAGGCGGCGCGTGAAGCCGCACGGGAAGCGGGCAAGGAAGGCTGGCTGTTCACGCTGAAAGCCCCGTCCTACCTTCCGGTGATGCAATACGCGCACAGCCGCGCCTTGCGCGAGCGCATGTATCGCGCCTACGCCACCCGGGCCAGCGAATTCGACGGCGGCAAGTTCGACAACGGGCCGCTGATGACCGACATCCTCAGGCTGCGCGCGGAAGAAGCGGGCCTGCTGGGCTACGCCAGCTACGCCGAACTCTCGCTCGCCACCAAGATGGCCGACACCCCTGACCAGGTCATCACATTCCTGCGCGAACTGGCCCGGCGCGCCCGCCCCTACGCGCAGCGCGATCTGGACGAACTGCGCACGTTTGCCGCCGACCGGCTGAATCTGCCGGACCTGCAGGCGTGGGATGTGGCATACGTCAGCGAACACCTGCGCCAGGAACGCTACGCCTTTTCCGACCAGGAAGTGAAGCAGTATTTTCCCGAGGACAAGGTGCTGCCCGGCATGTTCCGCCTGGTGGAGACCCTGTTCGGGCTGTCCGTCAAGCCGTCGCGGGCGCCGGTATGGCATGAAACCGTACGCTTCTTCGATGTCATCGATGCCGGCGGCAGGCTGATCGGGCAGTTCTATGTCGATCTCTATGCGCGCAACAGCAAGCGCGGCGGGGCGTGGATGGACGACGCCGTCACCCGCCGCCGCGTCGCTTCCGGCATCCAGACACCTGTCGCCTACCTCAACTGCAATTTTTCGCCGCCCGTGGGCGGAAAGCCCGCACTGTTCACCCATGACGAGGTGATCACCCTGTTCCACGAGTTCGGGCACGGCCTGCACCACCTGCTGACCGAGGTGGAAGATCTCGGTGTCTCCGGCATCAACGGCGTCGAGTGGGATGCCGTGGAGCTGCCCAGCCAGTTCATGGAAAACTTCTGCTGGGAGTGGGATGTCCTGCAGAACATGACGCGCCACGCGGAAACCGGCGCGTTCTTGCCGCGCGCGCTGTTCGACAAGATGGTCGCCGCCAAGAACTTCCAGAGCGGCCTGCAGACCCTGCGACAGATCGAATTTGCCCTGTTCGACATGCGTCTGCACGGCGACTTCGACCCGGCCGGCGCCAAGACCGTGCTGCAACTGCTGGACGAGGTGCGCCGGGAGGTGGCGGTGCTCTTCCCGCCCGGCTTCAATCGCTTCCCCTGCAGCTTCTCGCACATCTTTGCAGGCGGCTATGCGGCGGGATACTATAGCTACAAATGGGCAGAGGTGCTTTCCGCGGATGCCTACGGACTGTTCGAGGAAGGCGGCGTGCTCAATCCCGCGGTTGGCAGCCAGTTCCGCAGCGAAATTCTCGCCATGGGCGGCTCGCGTCCCGCAATGAAATCGTTTGTGGCGTTCCGCGGACGTGAGCCCAGCATGGATGCGCTGCTGCGCCACAGCGGACTGGTGGAGCCGGCGCAAGCCGCGTGAAGTCAAGGGAGGTGAGCCTATGAAGCGTATCCTGATTTTGGCCGCGATGCTTGCGATGATCGGCACTCTGCAGGCGGGCGAGCTGTATCGCTGGGTCGACAAGAACGGCGTCGTCCACTATGGCGACTACCCGCAGACCGAGGATGCCGAGCGCATCAAGGTCCATGTGCAGTCCCAGGAGCCCGCATCCGCCGTCGCCGCCGACATTCCCTACGAAGCGCGAATGGCCGCCAAGCGTTTTCCGGTGACGCTGTATGTTTTTGTGGGCTGCGACGAATTGTGCCAGCAGGCGCATGCCTACCTGGAAAAGCGCAGGGTGCCGTATACCGAACACGTCATCAGAACCGTGCAGGACTTCGACAATTTCAAGAAGACCTCGGGCATGGACGCCCTGCCGGTACTCACGGTCGGCCGCAAATGGCTGAGGGGCTTCGATCCCGCCGCCTGGGGCAATGAGCTCGATGCGGCGGGTTTCCCGAAATAAGGACCAATAGCTACGCATGGACGCTACTCTCGTCAGCACCACACCCTATCCGGGCCAGAAGCCCGGCACCTCCGGCCTGCGCAAGAAGGTGGCCGAGTTCCAGCAGCCGCGCTACCTGGAAAACTTTGTGCAGAGCATCTTCGACAGCATCGAGATTCCGTCCGGCGCCGTCCTGGTGCTGGGTGGCGACGGCCGCTATTACAACCGCCAGGCGATCCAGGTCATCCTGAAGATGGCGGCTGCCAACGGTTTTGCGAAGGTGCTGGTGGGCCGCGGCGGCATCCTGTCGACGCCTGCAGCTTCGTGTGTCATTCGCAAGCGCGCGGCTCTGGGCGGCATCGTGCTCTCAGCCAGCCACAATCCGGGCGGGCCCGACGGCGACTTCGGCATCAAGTACAACATGTCCAACGGTGGTCCAGCGCCGGAAAAGGTGACCGAGGCCATCCACGCCCGCAGCGAGACCATAGACCGCTATAAGACGCTATCCGGTCCCGAAGTTCCACTGGATAGGCTGGCGGCGCACATGCTTGGCGACATGACGGTGCAAGTGATCGACCCCGTGGCGGACTATGCCGAGCTGATGGAATCGCTGTTCGACTTCGATGCCATACGCGGCTTGCTCGCCGGTGGATTCCGCATCCGCTTCGATGCCATGCATGCAGTCACCGGGCCCTATGCGCTCGAAATCCTTGGCAAGCGCCTGGGCGCGTCCCCGGACAGCCTGATGAATTGCGTCCCGCTGGAGGACTTCGGCGGCGGCCATCCCGATCCCAACCTCACTTATGCGCACGACCTGGTCGCTATCCTGTATGGCGACAACGCGCCGGACTTCGGCGCCGCCTCGGACGGCGACGGTGACCGCAACATGATCCTCGGACGCAAATTCTTCGTGAACCCGTCCGACAGTCTGGCGGTAATTGCCGCAAATGCCATGCTGGCGCCGGGCTACAAAGGCGGACTTGCCGGCGTGGCGCGTTCCATGCCCACCAGCGCGGCGGTGGATCGGGTCGCGGCGGCACTGAACATTCCCTGCTATGAAACTCCGACCGGCTGGAAATTCTTCGGCAACCTGATGGATGCGGGCAAGGTAACCCTGTGCGGCGAGGAAAGTTTCGGCACCAGTTCGAACCACGTGCGCGAAAAGGACGGCTTGTGGGCCGTGCTGTTCTGGTTGAACATTCTTGCGGTGCGGCACCAGCCGGTGGAGCAGATCATGCGCGAGCACTGGGCGCGCTTCGGCCGCAACGTGTATTCGCGCCACGACTATGAAAGTCTGCCTGCAGCCGCAGCCGCCGGCATCATGCAGCATATCAAGGCCAGCTTCGGTGCGCTGGCCGGCAAAAAATTCGGCACCTATACCGTCGCCAACTGCGACGACTTCGCTTACACCGACCCGGTCGATGGCAGCGTCAGCAGCGGCCAGGGCGTGCGCATCCTGTTCGCCGACGGGTCGCGCATCGTGTTCAGGCTTTCGGGCACGGGAACCGTGGGCGCCACCCTGCGCATCTACCTCGAGGCGTTCGAGCCCGATGCCGCGCGCCACAGCCTCGACGCGCAGGAGATGCTCGCGGACCTGATTGCGATTGCCATGGAAATATCCGAATTGCGCCGCCGTACCGGCCACGATCAGCCGACGGTTATCACCTGAGTGTATCAGTCGAGCGGCAGGCAGAGGGGGGATGACATGCGGCTGTTCTCAAGGTTGCTGGGCCGTCGCAATGCAGAGCCACCTGAATCCGCAGCTGCGGCCGAGCCGGAACAGCCGGCCACACGGGCAGGCCGCGTTGCCTACGACGCCGACCTGATTGCCGCGCTCGAGAACGGGCACCGCGAGCTGCTCCGCATCTGTTCCGCCGTCCAGACGGCCGCGGCCGAATCCCGGTACGATGACGTTCAGCACCTGCTTACCCATTTCAACCTGGCTTTCCAGGCGCATGTGGCCATGGAGAACGCGCGCTTTTATGCCTACCTTCAGCCGCGCATTGCGCACAACGCGGAGGCGGCCGACCTCATTGCTGAAGTGCGCCGGAGCATGAACGAGATCGGCTATGAAGTACTCAAGGTGGTGGACGCCTATATCGCCTATCCACCCACGCATCTGACGGAAGTGCAGTTCAAATACGACTTTGAGCACATGACCACGCTGCTCGCGAGCCGCGTGGAAAAGCTGGAGACCCGGCTCTACCCGCTGTATCGCCCGTAACGGCACGCGCCCGCAGGCAAAAAGAAAGCCGGTTGAAACCGGCTTCCCGTGCGTGTTGATCCAGAACTGCGCCGCTTAGAACGAGTACACGCCCCCGATCGAGATAGTCGAAGCGGAGACCTGGTTGCCGCCGGCGAAGTTGGTTGTGTCGCCCAGGTTTGCATACTCCAGGCGGACACCCCATTGCTGGTTGATGTTGTATTGGCCGCCCACGCCATACAGCAGGCTGGTCTTGGTATTGTTCGCGACCGATGGGGTGGAGTCGAACTTGTTGGCCGACACGCCCAGTTTGGCATAGACATCGAACTGCGGGTTGATCGGGTAGGTGCCGGTTGCCGCAACCTGGAACGCCGTGAACTTGTAGTCGGCGCCAAACACCGAGCTCGACTTGCCGCTCTGTGCATAGTTGGCTTCCACGCCCCAGTTTTCGGTGAAGCGATAGCCGCCGCCGATACGCAGCCCGACGCTGGGGTTGCCCAGCGCGCCGGTATTGGACGCACTCCAGTTCTGAAGGTCAAGCGCGATATAAGGGCCGGGCGCAGCCGCGAATGCGGGCGCTGCAAACATCGCGGACAGCAAGGAGGCAATCAGTACTTTTTTCATGGTGGCTTTCCCTCGAAAATTAAGTTATCGAAAAATTCAACAACCACGTCGTCCTCCCCCTCTTCTCTGCGGAAGAGTGGTGCCAGTATAGTGATTCCCGGGTTGAAAAAAAGCCTTGCGTTGCGCAAACGCAACTCGGGGAACTTACTCTAAACAATCTGCTGTTTTGCGCGCGAGGCGGGCGAGCAGCTTTTCGTGTATGCCGCCGAAACCGCCGTTACTCATCGCCAGGATGTGGTCGCCCGGCCTTGCCTCGGCGCAGATTGCTTCCACCAGTTCGCCCAGGTCCTGACTGACTATCGCCTTCTCGCCCATCGGCGATAGAGCGGCCGCCGCATCCCACCCCAGGTTGGCGCCGTAGCAGAACACGCGGTCGGCGTCGGCCAGGCTGCCCGGCAGCGCGTCCTTCATCACGCCGAGCTTCATGGTGTTGGAGCGCGGTTCCAGCACGGCGAGGATGCGCGCCTTGCCTACCTTGTGCCGCAGCCCTGCCAGGGTGGTCGCGATTGCGGTCGGATGATGGGCGAAGTCGTCGTACACCGTAATGCCATGGACCACGCCGCGCACCTCCATGCGCCGCTTCACGTTTCTGAATTCGGCTAGCGCGGCCAGTCCCTGAGCGGCAGGCACTCCGGCGTGGCGCGCGGCGGCAACGGCAGCCAGCGCGTTCATGCGATTGTGTTCGCCGAGCAGGTCCCACTTCAGTGCGCCCTGCGTCTTGTCGAGCAGCATGACCGCGCCGGCATCGCCTGTGTGCCAGCCGTCGCCACAGCCGAATTTCTCGACCGGCGTCCAGCAACCGCGCGCGAGCACGCGCGCAAGCGATTCCTCGCGCCCGTTGCACACGATCAGCCCATTGCCGGGCACGGTGCGGACGAGATGATGGAACTGAGTCTCGATGGCCTGCAGGTCCGGGAAGATGTCGGCGTGGTCAAACTCGAGGTTGTTCAGGACGGCCGTGCGCGGATGGTAATGCACGAATTTGGAACGCTTGTCGAAGAACGCGGTATCGTATTCGTCCGCCTCAATCACGAAAAACGGCGACTCGGTCAAGCGCGCGGAGATGCCGAAATTCTGCGGCACTCCTCCGATCAGAAAACCGGGATTCATCCCCGCGTACTCCAGGATCCAGGCCAGCATGGAAGAGGTGGTGGTCTTGCCGTGGGTGCCGGCCACGCCCAGCACCCATTTGTCGTGCAGGATGTTCTGCGCCAGCCACTGCGGCCCGGAGATATACGGCAGGCCGCGGTTCATGATCTCTTCCATCAGCGGATTGCCGCGTGAAACCACATTGCCGACTACATACACGTCCGGCTCGAGCGCCAGCTGTTCCACGCCGAAGCCTTCTATCAGCTCTATCCCCTGGGCCTCGAGCTGCGTGCTCATGGGTGGATAGACGTTGGCATCGCATCCGGTGACGCGGTAGCCCGCCTGCCGGGCGATGGCGGCGATGCCGCCCATGAAGGTGCCGCAGATGCCGAGGATGTGTATGGAAGCTTGCTTTTGCATGACCAAAGGCGCCGCGCGCCCCAGATGATTCAATAACCGGGAATGTTAGCACATGGCGCGAGTTCCGAGCTTGCGCCGCGTTCACCGGGTGAATTCTGAGATAATAGCCGGATGGAAAGGCAGCGCGATCGCGCGGGCCGGGTAGCGCGGGGGCGTCTCAGGGAACTGAATAAACACATGAAGACACTATTGCTGGTTGACGGCTCATCCTATCTCTACCGGGCATTCCACGCCCTCGCCAAGGCGGACCTGCGCAGTCCCAAGGGTGAGCCCACGGGCGCGATATACGGCGTGCTCAATATGCTGCGCAAGCTGCGCAGCGAATACCCCTCCGACTACAGCGTGTGCGTGTTCGACGCCAAGGGCAAGACCTTCCGCGACGACCTGTATCTGGAGTACAAGGCGCACCGGCCGTCCATGCCGGACGACCTGCGGATGCAGATCGAGCCGCTGCACGAGGCTGTCCGGGCGTCCGGCTGGAACATGCTGATGGTGGACGGAGTGGAGGCGGACGATGTGATCGGGACCCTCGCGCATCAGGCGCAAGCGCAGGGCGTGCGGACCATCATTTCCACCGGCGACAAGGATCTTACGCAACTGGTGAATCCGCACGTGCTGTGGGTGAACACCGACTCCGGCGAAAAGCTGGGCGAGGCAGGCGTGGAAGCCAAGTTTGGCGTGCGGCCGGAACAGATCGTCGACTATCTGGCGCTGGTCGGCGATGCGGTCGACAACGTACCCGGCGTGCCCAAGTGCGGCCCCAAGACCGCGGTGAAATGGCTGGCCGAATACGGAACGTTGGACAACCTGATCGCGCATGCCGGCGAAATCAAGGGCGTGGTGGGGGACAACCTGCGTGCCACGCTGGACTGGCTGCCGCAGGCGCGCACGCTGCTCACGGTGAAGTGCGACGTCGAGCTGCCGCTGCATTTCGACCAACTCGCTGCGCCGCCGCAGGATACGGAACACATGCGCGTTTTGCTGGAGCGCTTCGGTTTCAAGAGCTGGCTGCGCGAACTGGACGGCGGGGGGGCGGCCAAGCCTGCGGCCGCGAAAGCGGCGGCGCCGCAACCGGCGGCCGATATGACGGCGGCGCCGGCCGCAACAGTGGCCAGCGGACGTTACGAGACCATCCTCGGCGAGGCCCAGCTCGACGCATGGCTGCACAAGCTGATGCAGGCGGAACTGGTCAGCCTGGACACGGAGACCACCGGCCTGGACGTGATGAGTGCGCGCCTGGTCGGGATGTCCTTCGCCATCAAGGCGCATC
>DATFUZ010000045.1:0-17354 GCA_035260545.1 Gallionellaceae bacterium
ATCCACCGTGTTGCCGATGCTTTGTTCGCGCGCCTGGGCAATGCGTCCGCGCTCGACTATGAGCAGAAGCACAAGGCGATCATAGACCGCTTCGGGCGCTATCCGCACCGCAATGATATTCTGGGCCGCGCCTCGACGCCGGAGGAAGTGGCCTTTCTCGCGCAGCCGGGTTCGCGCTTCTGATCCGGGCGCTGCGCCGCGCGCGGCGGTGCGATGCGTGGATGCCGATTGTTCCGGGAAATTTTTGTGGTTAATTCCGCATAGCGCCGCAGGGGCTGCGCGCCTTGGACTATAATGAGCCATACGTGGCGCATATGCTTTACATCACGGCAGATGCTGCACGCAGAAATATTATAAATCCACGATATATCCGGAAGGAGAAGTAAATGAAACAGGCAAAGCCGGCGCCAACGCTGCTGCGTTTGCTGGTCGCAATTGTTCTGGCTGCCTGTGTGCTGCCGGCGATGGCGAAGCCGGTGAAAGTAAAGATGCGGGTGATCAGCGGCGGACTGGCGTTCTATATGCCTGCCGACGCCTACAACAAGCCCATCGTTTCGTGGGATGCGAAACTGCATTTCCTGGTGCATGTGGTGGTGCAATCCAACGCCACGCAGGTGGTGGACGAAACCAGCGGGCGCGCCTACATGAGCGGCCATAACATCACGCTGTGCTATCGCGTGCGCAAGATCAAGCACGCGATGCGCAGCGACGGCTCGACGGCCTTCCCCGAGATCATGGAGTTCTACATCCCCAGCGCCTCCACCCGCAACAAGTACAACATCACCGTCAAACAGAACTGCAAATGACGCTCGCATGCGGCCGCACAGGGCCGCATGCTTCAAATTAGCCAATCGGCATATCCTGCAGCTTACCCATTCACACCCAGGTTCAACTCCCACCTATCAGTTCTGATAGGTGACAGAAACGAGGTGCGCTGTCTATACTGCGCTCCACTCGATTGCATCCCCTGCGCGACCACGAATTGCATGGCACGGCAGGGAAGATCATGCAGCGGCGACTGTTCCATGACAGAAGGAAATGAAAGTTCGGACGGCTGCGATGAATACACTGCACATATGTAATGAAGAGCCGATGAGCAGCAGCGCCGCGCTGGCGCTGCTGGCCCGCCGCCCGCACCATACGCTGGTGGTGACATACAACCCTGCTTGCTCGCGCCAGGGACAGCCGGAACACACCCTCTTTTTCGCGGAGAACAGAAACCGCGTGAAGCTCGTGCTCGACGCATGGCTGGTGCCCGGTGCGCGCGAGGAAGTGATCGCGGCGCTCCGCACGGAAATGCGCGTGTACGCCGGCTCCTGCTCGGCGCCGTATATCCACGGCGCCTCCATCGTGTGGGCCGAGCATGAGGGCGAGCTTCGCCTGTGGCGCCGCGGCAGGCTGGTGGGCCGCTTCAGGGCCGGTGAAACCGCGCTCCGGCGATGCTATGTCGGGCCATGGCGGCGATTCGCGAACTCCCACTTCTCCTGCGCGCATGGCTTCCTTTCTTCTTCCTGGCTGTGGCGGGGCGTACGCCTGCAGCGGCGCGACGACGGGGCGGTGCCCATCATCCACAGCCTGGACCCCATCGTGCTCTTCGACCCGACCTACCACGGGCCGGAACTGACGCGCGACGCGGGCTGGGTGCGGGACCTCGCGCGCGCCATCTCGCAAGCCACGGCTCTGCCGCTGAAACTCGACTCCCCCTTGGCCTGAAGGAATCTCTCCTCCTCCTCCTCCTCTGTTCCTTCAGGCCTTTTTTTCATGCGTCCGCTTCTGTTTTTTTTGAGCCGCTTTTCCTTTTATTGATTTGCCGCGATAATGGCGCCGCGCAGCCCATGCCAAGAGCGCTGCGCCAAAAACCGGGGGCAATCCATGTTCGAAAAAAGACTGATCGCAGGCATGTACGGGTTCAACCGCTTGATGCACCTGCTGCTTGCGCTAGCGCTGGGTATTGCCTGCGCGATGGTGATCTGGGATGTGGGCGTGAAGATATTCCACGCCTGGCAGACCGGCAACGCTGCCCAGGGCTTCCTGCAGGCGCTGGGCTCGCTGTTCATCCTGTGGACGCTGTCCACGCTGATCTCCGCCGAGATCGACTACATCCAGACCGGCCGCGTCTATGCGCGGGTGTTCGTGGTGGTGGCGATGATTTCCATCATCCGCGAGATCATCATGCAGCCGGTGGAGGCGATCGCCGCCCGGGACGCAGGCATGCAGTCGATGAACCCCGTGGCATACGGGCTATTGCTGGCCGCGCTGCTGGTGACGGGCGTGGTCTACCGCCTGGTGAGCAATAGCGCCAATCTCGCAGAGGACACGACCCACATCACGCTGGACGCGTGAAGCGCGCCCGGTGATAACAGGCGATCAGCCGCTCGATGGCCTCCATGCGCTGTGCCTCTATGCGGTTCTCGATGTCGTCGAGGCGGGCCAGCGTTTCCCTGTCCACCAGATCATAGGGCGATTCCTCCGGCCGCCGCGCGATGATGTTGGCGTCGGGTACGATGTCGAGCTGCCCGGCCACCAGGCTGTAGGCCTCTTCGAACAGCTCGAGCAAGGGCTCATCGCCGCGCCTCAGCGCCGCACGGCACAGCTCGATCTCTTCCCCGGTGCACTTGTAGAAGATCGAGTAGACGCCGTCGCTGGCGATGTCTGACAGCAGCATCCACGCTCCCTGCAGGTAGACGATGGTCTCGAATAGTCTGCGCTGCGCGTCGGACAGGCTTTCCACACTGCCATCGTCCAGGCTCTGCAGGCGCACGCCGTGCCCGAGTTCCTCCTGCAAGGCGCAGATGACCTCTTCCAGGTCCTGAAACGCCTTCACTTCACCGGCCAGCGGCAGCCTGCGGTCCAGCCGGTCCATCACTTCAATCAATGCGCTCATGGTCGCACCCCCTCTCGGTGTTGATGCCTTATGTGCTGCTGATGCTGCTTTTTCAAAAAAATCATACCACGCAACGGTATGGCGGCGTGCGGCCGCCGCGGCCGTGCTCATTCCACCGCGTTCGCCTGCAGGAACAGTGCCTTGGACAGCGCGGCAAAGAAGCGCTGGTAGACCTCGGGGTCTTCGATCGGCTTCAGGTTGTATTGCGCGCTGGCCCGCACGAGCAGTTGCTTGCCGGCCCCGGGCCGCACGGTAACGGTCATGCGGATGCGATAGCCGCTGAGCTTGGTGGCGGTGACGGTGCCGAGGTCGGCGTCGGCCTTGTCGATGACGAAGCTCAGGTCCTGCAGGGTGGAGATGACGGCGCGCAGCACCGCGTTCTTGTCGCTGGTGTCGAACGCCCGCGTTTCCATGGCGCGCAGCTTGACCTGCTCCTCTCCTTCGAGGATGTGGCTTTCGGGCGGCGCAGCGCATCCGGCCAGGAGCGCCAGCAACAGCAGGGGCAGTATCTTGCGCGTTTTCATAAATGATGCCCTTCCAGAAAGACGGATTTTGAGAGTTTCTCGAAGAATTCCTGATAGATCTTCTTGTCGTTGATGGTCTCGACGCGCGAGACGTTACCTTCCGAATTGATGATGATGCGCTGGAAGGTGACGCGGGCGATGAACTCGCCCTTCTTCAGTTGCGACGGCGTGGTGACCAGGCTGACGCGTATGGTCTGCGCCCGGTCTATGGGCGGCGGATTCCCGCCCAGCAGGATCACGGCCACGGCGCCGGCCATCTGCGCATTGCTGCGCGCGTCCACGGTCTTGGAGGCGGTGACCAGGCCCAGGCTCTTCTCGGTCTCGTCTATGGAGTAGCCCATGTCCTGCAGCACGCCTATGCCCGCGGCGATGAGCTTCACTTCGTCCTTTGTTTCGTACAGGCGCGACTGCATCTCCCGCTCCTCCACCGTGCTGCCGGGAAGCAGGAAGGCGTCCTTGGGCGGCGGGGTTTGGCAGGCGGTCAGCGCGAGCACGGGCAGCAGCACCGCCGCCAACAGCAGGCGCCCGAGCCGCCTGCGCTTCAACGGCGGCCTGGCGCCGACCGGCGTTTTCCGCGCTGGATGCGCTCCACCCATGATGCTCCTCCACTCAACCGGACCGCTCGCGCCGGTCCGCTAGAACTTCGACGAATGATAGGCGAAGTCGCGCACCTTGCCGTTCTCGTCGAACTTGATGATGATGGTCAGGGTGCGCTGCGTGGTGGAGCTGGAAGCCGTGCTGGAGCGGCCGCCCGCGATGAGTGCGAACACCCAGCCGGTGTCGGAGCGCGACACGCTCTCGGTCGCGACCTTGTCGTAGACCCAGGTTTCGCGGCGCTTGTCGTCGGTGGTTACCATGTTGGGCGAGCCCAGCACGCTGACGACATCCGCGCCGGACATGCCGATGCGGATCTCTTTCTGGACGGTGCCGACGGTCAGGTTGTCGGACTTGACGGCGGGCTCGGGCGGCGCGCTCTGGCACCCCGGAAGCAGAAATAATGCAGGAAGAATGAGTAATGCAGTCAGGTACTTCATATGCACCTCCCTTAACCGGAATTCAGGAATACACACTCGGAAATTACATTAGTCCTTTCTTACATGCGCGTCAATGCGGGCCTGGGCGTTACTGCAACTTGTCGATGGCGGTGAGGAGCGCATGGCCAGGCGGCGCAAGACGGCGCAGCGTGTGCTGGAATTCCGGGTGGCGCGCAATGGCCAGCGGGAAGGTGATGCGTTTCCTGCCTTTATCCTCTATGGCGAGGCCGGGCATCTTCGAATACACCGCGCTGCGCACCGATACGTTATCAGACCAGACGAAGCTGATGCGGCGCCCCAGCGCGCCCGGCCCGCTGATGCCTTCTGCCGACAGGAAGATGACCTTGGTCGTGACGGTCACATAGAAGGCGAAGGCCAGGGCTCCGAGGAGAATGAGCGCGCCGCCCGCGAACTGGCCGAAGCTGAATTTCGGCTGCGCGAGCTGGAAGACCAGCGCGATCCCCACCCCGCTCAGGCCGTATATTATGTAGAGCTTCTTCAGGCTCTCCTTGGGTACGGCAAATCCGGCTTCGTCCGACATGATGCTCCCCTTTTGCACATGATAGCCTGCGGGGATTATAGCGGCGGCCACTGCCATGTAAAGGGAATGGCCGCCGTCCGGACCTAGTCGCCGCTGCCGTAGAGCACTTTGTCCGGCGCCTTGTGCGGCTGGGTGAGGGTGAGGCCGGTGAGGTGCAGGGTGAGCGCGGCGGTCTTGCGGTCTTCGCCGGTGCCGCCCTGCTCCGCGCCGTCGGCATCGGTGTCGCCGCCCTGGGCATAGTCCCCGGCATCCTGGTCGCCATCCTGGTCGCCATCGTGGTCGGTGTCGGAGGCGCTATCGGCTTTGGCCGGACTGGACGTTTTGACCGGACTGGCCGCTTTTCCAGGAGCGGTTACCTTCGCGGTGGCGCGGAGCTGCACTTCTGCGCCCGGCGCGGGCAGTTTGTTGAGGCCGAGCGCCTTGAGTTGTGCTTCGCTCAGGCTGAGAGTGATGGCGCTGTCATCGGGCTGGGCTGCTGTTGCTTGCGTGGTCTTGGCCATGGGGTTCTCCTAGTAAAACGCGACGATGGCGGTGGCGGTGGTGCCGGTGGCGTGGATCTTTTTCACGGCGATGGGCAGCATGAGGCCGCAGGCGGTGGCCGGGAAGGTGAGCGTGACGGTGGTGCCGTCGGCCATGTCCACCTGGGCGGTGCCCGCGCCGCCGATGAGCAGCGCGCGCGTGGCCTTGTTCGGGTCGCCCGAGGGCGGCGCGAGGTCGGCGGTGTCGGAGGGGGAGACGGCCAGCGCGCTTTCGACGGGCAGGGATTGGGATGATCTGAGGAAGGGGTCCATGGTGATTCTCCTTTCGTCGGGTTGAAAAAATCTGAGGGAAACGAGACGCTTATCCCGCTATTGCAGCGTGACCCTCGCTGCAGGAAGCGAGGTTGCGCGTCACATGACGGACGGTGCTAGAATGTTCAACCTACACCCCGGAACGAATCACCATGGAACCGTCGTCAGTCATCTCCCTGATAATCGAGCTTCCTAAGCTGGTTAAGGACATGGTATCCATGTCCGACGAGGCAAAGCGCAATGCCCAATTGATAAAATTTCAAGAGGCTTTCATTCAACTGCAATCCAGCGTCCACGCAATGCAGGTTGAAAATACGTCTTTGCTGCGCAAGATAGGCGACCTTGAAAAGCAAATCATGGAGTCTGAAAACTGGGACCGTGAGATAGAGCGTTATCAGCTTCAGCCAATCGGACAGGGTGTTTTCGCTTTTGCGCTGAAGCCAGGCATGGAGAACGGCGAGCCGCCGCATCTGCTTTGTGCAAAGTGCGTGAATGACGGCAAGAAATCCATCCTCCAGACGCGTCTTGCTGACGAATTTGGTCGTATATATGTTTGCCATACCTGTGGATCAGAATTGAGGGTGGATTCGGGAAGATCGCCTGATGTTCAGCGGAATTACGATCCGCTTGCATGACAGACAACGCACCCTTCTCTCCATTCACCCGCCGTACCCGGAAAACATGCCCATCACGTCGCTGGCGGCGTTGCTGCTGCCCCCTTGCGTCGGAACGTTGGCGAGTTTGGCGGCGGTGTCGGCCTGCTGGTTGAGCATGGCGCTGTGCTGGGCGGCGGCCTGCTGCTGGGCGCGCTGGCGGCGCACGATGGCGACTTGTTCATCGGGGACGATGAGTTCGGGGTCGACATCGAGCACATCGGAGTAGATTTCGGCCCATTCGTCGGCGTTGAATTTGTCGAGCACGTCGGGCTTGAAGCTGGCGATCTGGCCGAGGTTGGCGACGAAGCGGTCTATGCCGTTGGTGGCGATGGCGCGCTGGGCCTGGGCGAGCATGGAGACCAGTTCGATGTTGAGGTCCTGGCCGTGCAGCTCGGGCGGAACCGGCGGCAAGACGTGGCCGTGCAGCAGGGCATCGAAGGTCATGTCCACCAGTGGGCTGAGCAGTTCGTTGTGCAGGCGCTCGAGGACGGGGCCTATCATGAGCATTTTTTCTTCCTGTAGCTGGGCGACTTCGGTGGCGGTCTTGCGCGTGTCCACGTCGTTGGCGAGCATGAGGAAGAGGTCGGCGTAGAAGGAGCCGTTGATGCGGCCGCGCACGTCCTGGATGTCGGCCAGCAGGTGGTTGAGGTCGAGCTGGACTTCGAACATGCTGCGGATGCCGGGCTGGACGCCGGAGGGGTCGTAGAACGTAATCCCGCCGGGCAATCTGTCGATGTCGCGGTTCTTGAGGCTGGAGGGCACTTGCAGGGGCGGGTTGCTCATGTAGTCTATGCCCTGGCTCTTGCGCAGCTGCTCCTGCTGCAGTTGCTTGATGTCGCCCAGGGCTTCCATGCCTGGGCTATTGCCGTAGACGTCGCCGCCGGCGACGGCCCAGCGCGGGGCGAGGACGCGGAAGGTCTTGTAGCCGGATTCGCGCAGGCATTTGTCCGGGTCGCCGCCCAGCTCGTAATACACCGATTTCCACGGCATGTTCTTCGCGTCTTTCTTGGACGGGTCGCGGTCGGCGCGCGGCTCCACGGCGTGCACGATGGTCACCCATTTGTCCAGCGAGCCGCTGTCGTACATGGATTTGACGGTGCTGCTGACGTTGTTGATGCCGAATTCCTTGACCAGCGCGCCCACGGTTTTTTCGAATTCGCGGTAGAGCGTGCACACCCTGCCCTGCCAGTCGGTGGCGATCCAGTATTCGCCGGCGGTGAGCGGGTAATGGTGGATGACGGTGTTGTAGTCCTCGGCGACGACGCAGGCGGCGGTGCCGAAGGCGCCCAGTTCCTCGTAGATGCCGTGCAGGGCGCGATAGGTGTTGGACTTCTGGAACACGTCGAGCATGATCCGTGTGGATTGCGCCAGCCAGAGCTTGACCGGGTAGTGCCGGGCCAGATCGGGGTCGGAGGTGGTGAGCCGGAACCAGGGCCGCGCGGGGCTGGTCAACCCGCCCATCAGGCCGGCGGCCAGGGTGCGCAGGGCGCGGGTGCCGGTGTTGTCGTAGATGTTGTTGTAGCGCTTCCAGCCCTTATTGCGATCCTGCACGAAGTAGCGGCCGTTGCGCGGCAGGAGATAGAGCGAGATTTCCTGCCAGTGCGCGAGCCAGGTGGCGCGCTCGGCCTTGAGCTGGCCGAGACGGGTGATGACTTGCTGTTTTTGCGAGGGTAGGCTCATCTCATTCTCCAAGGAGCGTGGGCTTGTTGAGCGTGAGCGCGTTGGGGTCCACGCCGCTGCTGCCGGTGAGGAAGGTCTGGCCCGGCCCCGGCTTTCCATTGCCACCGGGGCCGCCGGCCTGGCCGGCGCCGCCCATTGCGCCGTAAAGGCTGGCCACGCTGGGCATCTTCGCCGCCTGCGGGGGTGGCGGAGGCGGCGGCGGAGTGGGCGGCTTGGCGGGCTGGTTCATGTCCGACAGGATGGCGTTGGCGGCGAACATGGCGACATAGGGAACGGCTGATCCCATCTCAGATCTCCTTGCAGAAAGCGGTTTCTTCGACGCGATAGCCGATGCGCGGCAGGATTTTTTCCAGCGCGGTATCCGGCTTGGCGTGCCACAGCATCAGGCGCGCGCCCTTTGCCCTGGCCACGCGCTCGGCTTCGCGGATGAGCGCGAGGCCGAGACCGCCGCGGCGGTGCGGGGGCGCGACATACAGCGCATCGCTGTGGGCATAGCGCAGCCCGGAATGATGGAGATGCCCGCCGATGAAGGCGGTAGCGTAGCCTGCAATTTCCTCCCCGGCATAGGCGACGATGGCCAGCAGCGCGCCGGTGTTTTCAAGCGCGCGGTAGGCTTCCCAGTTCGGGGCGGCGTTCTTCAGCGCGGAGGCATCCGCCAGTTCCTGCGCGTGGGCGCGCAGCAGGGGCATGAGCGCTTCGGCCTTGTCGGATACGGTGGTTTCGATGAGGGTGAATTGAGGCATGGGGCTCGGTGCGGCTGAAGGCCGGGCGTCGTTGAGGTCTGGCGCGGATGATAGGGCGAGGACCGGAAATCAAGGGCACGCAGCCGGGTGTTTCCGTAGTTGCTAGGCGCGCACGCATTCTTTATGATGGCGGCGCGGGTTGTGGCCCGCCTTTCCTTACTTCGATTCGCAGCGGCGCGCTGTCTCACAACATATGGAACTCCTCGTCATCATCGCTGGCTTTCTGCTCGGGATGTATCTCTACGACTGGTATTCGTCGCGCAAGTCGCGGCCTGAACGGCGCCAGCCGCACGCGCGCCCGGACTGGCTGCCGCGGCGCGCGGGCCTGCCGCCGGTGGTGAGCGCGTGGCTGCGCTATTTTCCGGTGACCAGCGCGCTGATCGCGATCTGCGTGGTGGTGGCCCTGCTTTCGGGACTGGGGCAGCCGGGGCCGGTGGTGGATGCGCTGAAGATCTCGGGGCCGTTCCAGGGCGGCTTCGGTTCGGCGCTTTCCGGCCAGGTGTGGCGGCTGCTGACGCCCATCTTTCTGCACTTCGGGCCGATGCATTTGCTCTTCAACATGTTCATGCTGTGGGATCTGGGGCGGCTGGTGGAGCAGCTCAAGGGCAGCCGCTTTGTGCTGGGCTTTACGCTGGCGGTGGGCATAGGCTCCAACCTGACGGAATACCTGCTGACGGGCAACCCGAATTTCGGCGGGATGTCGGGCGTGCTCTATGGATTCTTCGGCTATGTGTGGATGCAGGGCAAGTACAACCCGCGCTTCGGCATCACGCTGACGCAGCACACGGTGCTCATCATGCTGGGCTGGTTTGCGCTGTGCTGGACGGGCCTGCTGGGCCCCGTCGCCAACTGGGCGCACACCGGCGGCCTGGTGCTGGGCGCGGGCTGGGGCTATCTGAAGCGCAGCGCGCGGCGCTGAACGCGCGGCGGGCAGCCTCGCGCCCTGAGGCTGCGGGCATGGCATGTCTGCGATATGCGGCGAGCATTGCCGAGGCGGGGCGAATCCCCTATGATAATCCGGCGCCGGCTGTCCGGCCGCGCGCACCGATCTTGCGCGGGACATCGCCGCGCCCATAATACCAACAGGGAGAATTCATGAAATTGAACCGTTCGATCGCCTGCGCCTTGGCGCTGGCCGCCGCACCGCTTTGCGTGCAGGCAACACCGCTGGGCGCCAAGCCCGGCGCGTGGGAGACCACCGTCACCAGCACCATGAGCGGGCTGCCCCACGCCGATATGCCCCGGCCGACCAAGGAGCAAATGGCGCAGTTGCCGCCGGAGCGCCGCGCCATGATAGAGAAAATGCTGGCGATGCGCGCGGGCAAGCCGGTGACCTCCAACAACAAGAGCTGCCTGAAGGCAAGCGACAATATGGACAAACTCATGGCGGACAATCCGGACCGCCCGGAATGCAAGAAGAAGATCCTCTCGCGCACGGCGACCAGCCTGGAAGTGGAGATCACCTGCACCGGTCCGCATGCGTCGCACGCGCACATCAAGGTGGAGGCGCAGTCGCCGACGGAGGTCGTTTCCGTCACCGACGTGAACGGCGCGAGCGGATTCAAATTGCATGCGGACAGCAAGTCGCGCTGGCTGGGCAGTTCCTGCGCGGGCCTCGAATCGCGCTAGGCCGCACCGGGGCCGCCGAAAAAACAGCCGCTGCGTACGGCTGTTTTTTTGTTTCGGCCGCCGGCAAACGGTGGCATCATAATCCGCCCAACAAGCGCGAACGCGGCATCGCCATGACCGACTTCACCCCCTATCTCGCGAGCAGCACCTATATCGACTGGGAAGACCCGCTGGTCTCTACCAGGGCGGCTGCATTGGCAGAAGGCTGCGGCACGGAGGTGGAGACGGCGCGCAATTGCTTCCATTACGTGCGCGATTCTATCCTGCACAGTTGGGACCACCGCCGCAACCCCGTGACCTGCAAGGCCTCGGACGTGCTCGCGCACGGCACCGGCTATTGCTTCGCCAAGGCGCATCTGCTGGCCGCGCTGCTGCGCGCAAACGCCATCCCCGCCGGGCTGTGCTACCAGCGCCTCTCCGCGCCCACGGAGCCGCCGCAGTATTACCTGCACGGCATGGCGGCGGCTTACCTCAGCGGCTACGGCTGGTATCGCATGGACCCGCGCGGCGAAAAGCCCGGCCTGCATGCGGACTGCGCGCCGCCGCTGGAGGCGCTGCCCTACCCCGCCGACAAGCCCGGCGAATGCACCCTGCCCGAGATCTGGCCCGAGCCGCTGCCCATCGTGGTGGCGACGCTGACGACATACCGGACGGTGGAGGAAGTGTTCGACCACCTGCCCGATGTGGAGGTGGTGACGCGCCCAGTGCGCTGATGCGCTATACTTTCCGCAAGGGGGCAAGCCGCGCACGGCGCGGCGCATATACACCCACCTCTCCCCGAAGATGCAAGTATTCCCGCACCGCGCGGATGTGCACGCCACGGCGGCGGTGCGACTGGCTCCGCTGACCGCCCAGGAGGCGCACATGAACGTCAGACCCTGCACCACCGTGGAAGAAGCGCTCGCGGCGATAGACACCCACAAGGGCAGCGCCGAGGCCTTTACCCTGCCCATTGCCGACAGCCTGAACGACACCATGGGGGCGGCGATGGCGATCATCACCGACCGCATACTCGCGCGCGGCTGGGAGCAGGACGGCTACGAACAGGGCAACGGCTTCCGGATATACCGCTACAAGCGGTCGGCGTGGTGAGGCGAGGCGCGCCCCGCAAGGCGTGTCAAGCCCCCCTCCTCCACCCGACTGGACAAGCGCGCACCATAGGCGTAGCGTGACAGCATGGATTTTTCCATGACCCGTCATATGGGCAGTTTTCCTTTTGAACGACCATAAGGAGCGTAGCCATGTCACACTCACGCCACTTCACCAAGGACGAAAAGAAGAAACCGCTGCACACCGCGAAGGAAAAACGCGCGGCCAAGCGCATGAAGAAACAGCACGAGCATGAACATCAGGGCAACGAGATGAACCTGCACATCGCGGAGCAGCAGCACTGAGCGCTGCCCGGGCAGCGCGTGCTTACCTGACCGGCCTGACCAGCGCCTTGCGCAGCGAGTAGCGAGCGCCGTAGGTCTTCTTGAATTCGGCATTCGCCCGGGCGTAGTCGTCCACCAGGACCGTCTTCTTGACGTCCATGAACTCGTTCCGGTAATAGCGCAGGGTGCCGATGTAGATCGCCTTGTCGCCGGGGCGGATCGGGACTTCCAGCCCGCCGGGAAACCAGGCCATCTGGCCGTCCTCTCCGTTGGTCATTATGCCGCCGGCAAGAATATAGAACGGCTTGTTGCTGCTGCGCACGGTGAAGTCCTTGTCCAGCCTGGCCTCGATGCGGCCGGTGTATTCGCCCGGCGTTGGTTCGGCCGTCAGGCGCCGAAACTTGTCGCTGGTGATCAGAATCAGCTGGTCTTTAAGGTATCCGCTGCCCACCGTCAGCTTCTGTTCGTTCTCTGCCAGCGGCGGTACGATTTCGACACGGCCGACGACGATGGTCTCACCCGGCTTCGCCTCGGACAGCTTGTTCAGCGGCAGGCGCGGCGGCCCGGCGCAGGCGCTGAGCAATGCGGCCAGCAAAAGGGCGGCCGCCGCCCTGTAGATGCCCGGCCTCATTGGCGCAGGTGCGCGAGACGCGCTTCGATCTTCTTCTTCCAGGCGGACTTCTGGATGTCAGGATATTCCAGAATACGCCTGAGCAGCTCCGCCTCCGTCGGCTTGTTCACCCGCTTGATGGCGAACTTCGCGCCTTCGAAGAATCCGGTCTTCACCGGGACGTATTTGTACGAGCCAACGAAGTAAATGCCGGGCTTGCGGATGCGGACGGAGGTCGGATTGCCCTGCCGCGGAAAGTCGTACACCATATCCCCGCCCGAGAAATCCGTGACCTGGTAGGAACCGGGCGGCAAAATCGCAAGACAGAAGAGCCCCTTGCGCAGGCCCGGCTTCCAGTAAGGAAACTTGGTCGGCGGCGCGATCTGCTCGACATCGGCGGCATTCACGCCGCCAGGCGCATCCGACATATCGATATGGCCGAAATACAGGGAATTGGTGGGATCATCCAGATCCCGCGGTGGACTTGAGCTGGCGCAGCCGCTCAGCAAGGTGACAGACGCCAGACAGGCGTAGAAAAGCTTGCGATAACGCATTACGTGTTCCCCCTTTATTGAACGCCCGATCTTGAACCCGCGATCCGGCGTGTTCTCCCGAGCCGCAGAGTATAGTGTTCCGCTTCCCATGCGACAAGCCTGTCACAAAACGAGGGTGCTGATGCAGCGAGCATATTTTTCGGCGCATGCCTGGCGGGCGCAGCCAGGACTCTGGGGGTTCGATACCGCGACCGATGCGTTTCGTGCCTCAGCACGTCCCGCGCTCGCTGCGCCTCCCGCCGGGCTTTTTCTTTTGGGCTATCCTCCCGTATGATGCCGCCAACCTGGTTGTCTATCTCGTGCACATGATGAAAAAGAACTGCAGGAAGCCCGCAATCCCCAACCCATCGCCCATACCGCAGGCGTCGAACGATGACTGAGGCGCGAAGCTCAGGCGTGGACCACCCGCCGCTGGCAGCGAGCGCGGCCATGATTGATGCGGCAGTGGCCGAAGCGCCGCGCAAGAAGCCCTCGCGCAGGCTGGCGGTTTATGCCAGCCTGTGGGTGCTCTCAGCCATGCTGGAGAACGGGAGCTATGGCACGGCGCTGCTGGAGACGATCTTCGCCAGCCTGACGCTGGGGGCGATATTGCTTGCGATGGCAAGGGAAACGCGGAAGCTGCGACCGCGCGGCATGACCTTCGCCGCCGGGCTTTATCTCGCCTGCTGGGGCTTTGTCATGGTGGGCACCGGGCTGCGCCTGCTCTGGCTAAACGCGGTCGCCCTGATCTATGCGCATTAAATCACCAGACCGGCTCAACGCGCGTAAGGCGGAAGCGCTCCTCAGGCGGCAGGTGGGACTGGGCAAGGCGAAGCCCAGGCCACGAGCTACGCGGGCTGGTGCCTATCCTGTGGGTTGGTGTGGCGACGCAGATGTGGACGTGCGGGGCGAATGACATGCGTCCGATTACGCTACGCAAATCGGACCTATGCGGGCTTCATTGATTTAATTTCATGTAAAGAGGTAAAAATGCATTTTAGGGCCAACTGTATTTTCCTTGCTGCCGCACTGCTTTTGAGCGGAACTGCGTGCGCGGGAGAGCCGGGTACAAAAACACCTATTCCGGTGATCTCTTCCGCCGAGGCGAATTATCTAAAGCTGCGCGATTCGGCTTGTAAGTCAATCAAAGATAAAGGGGTATATACCGACTACAGTCCGCTTGATGCACTGCAGGAACCTACCGAGAAGATTATAGGGCCGATTAACGTCGATGGCTTTTCAGGTAAAGGCGGCCTTACAATTCTTCCTGACGAGGATGGTGAAACTCCATGTGACAAACTGGATGGTCTGGCTTATGGCAGTTCCGACCATAAGTCACTCACTGTCACAACAGCCAGCTTGCTGATTAATTTTTCGGCAGATCCATCCCATCCGCCGTCGAGCATGGAAGATCTTTATGCAATGTCCGTCATTCCTAACGACCCCGATGTATTCGCGGTCTTGCCTGTGCAGAAGGCCGTTGGGCAGGACTTCGTTTATGCCACCCTCTATGAAGCGGCACAGGATTACGGACCCTTTCCTCCGAATATGATCTCCGTCGATGTCTGGATCGGGAATCGGCGCTTCACGATGTCCGGGGAGGTAAAGGCACCTGAAATTCCGGAGTGCAGCAAGATATGGAAAAACTATGATGCGAGAGCAGATAGGGCAGTTGGCATCTATAGGGATGCGACCAGTAACGGCAAAGTAATTCATGACGCGAACCTGGAAAATCATCTGAGAGCAGCACCGGATCGAATTCGCGAAAACGGTATGGCCGCTTTTGAAAGTTGTTATCGTAAATTTGTCCCGGAACCATCGATCCTCACCCCCTTCCTGAAGCAGGCTCAATCCATGGTAAATCGTATTCATCCGGACTGAAGGCCGGTAGCCCGCGTAGGTCTCGATAACCAAAGGGCATTGCGCCGGATGTTTTCCTAATGGGCTCGCGGCTGCTTGCCTAAGATTGAAGTACAATCCGTCCGGTACTCGTCATAAATTCGACATATGCGGGATGACCGAGTTGTCCCATGAACGGACGATAGAGGGGTCTGCGCAAAGCGGACGAATAACGGGTAATAGGTTGAGGAATGGTCGTACTAGACTTTAAGGTCCTGTTCAGAAAAGGCCATCAAGAAAACGGGAGAGTGACAGTTCACGAGAGCTACTCATGTGATTTCGTAATCGACGGTAATCCCATGCTCGACAGGATTGTCAAAGAACTTGGTGGGCACAAAGACTTCTTGGGTTGTTTCGCGAGAGGTTGGCACAAGCTAAATGAGCACAGCCTGAAGCAGCTTCTTCTGCAAGAAAAGCCCGAAACAGAATCCGGTAGAAGCCTAATCTACGTCTGCCCGGAATGTGCCGATATTGGCTGTGGAGCGTTCGGATGCAAGATCACCAAGACTGAGGATTCTTACGTCTGGGGTGATTTCGCCTATGAAAATGGCTATGAAGATCCACAACCCATCGCGATAGGGCCATTTGAATTCGCGGCCGAAAATTATGAATCGGTTGTGAGGGCGGCATATAAACTTTAACGGACATTCGCTCTTGCCGCGCCAAGTCCGCTTTCGTGAACCCGTCATGTCGCCTTTGGGCACAACACAGCAGATCCAGGTTTGAAGTACAATCGGTCGGCTTGTGCCGCAATAGCGGCAATATGCGGGAGGCATCGCCCTTTTTCCCCGCAAGCCATTAAACTCTCGCACCTGCTCTCTAGGCTGATTTCTCCCATTCTTTTTAAGGCTCCCCGATGCGTCCAGACTACGATTTCGATGCCCCCTTTTTGCTGGCGTTGTCGCTTGCCGCCAAGCGCCGTCCGGCAACGTTGCTTGAGATCGTTGCGGCCTTCGATCTGGTGAGCGGAGATATTCCTGTCGCGGCAAGATTTGCCGAGGCGTTTTATCGGTGCTCCCAATTCGGTTTGGTGATCGCGCAGGATGGCGGCTATACGCTGTCGCCGTACGCGCTGAACATCGTGTCCGGCCACAAGAAGAACGCCACCCATGCAGCGCGCATCCTCGCCATCAAGCAAAGCCTCGCGGAGTGCCGCCTGAAGAAAGATCACGTGCTGATCGATTTGTCGCTGGAGCAACTCGCGCCCGCGGTGCGCGAACACCGCGCGTCGAAAAGCGATGCGATCAGGAACATTTCGCTCAAGCCCAAGTTGCCCGAAGGCACTGACCAGCGCGTGATACGGCGCAAGTCCAATCAGAGGTTTGCCGCGCGCCAGCGCAAGGAGTGACGCGCCCTGTCATTCAAAAAGCTGCTCCATCTTGAGATTACCAACTCTGACAAATTCAAAGCATTGGTCGCCGCACTGAAAATTGCCGCCGCGATGGAAGTCTCCAATCCCGAAGACGTTTCCGGCTGGGACAGGCAAGCTGAAGCAATTAGACGCATGCTGGATGGTGACGCAGGATTGGCGGACTCGGTACCACACTTCGTCTGGCACTACCTAGCCGATTCCGACATCCGCAGGAAAGACACCGCTTACCGCGCTACACAAATAGAAAAGCTACTTGAAGTCATCAGCGTCCCATTTTAAGCGGCCGCTTTCGAAAAAGCCTCACGTCCGCTCAGGGCACGACACTGCCGATCGCGGACTGGAGTACAATCGGTCCGCTTAAGTTGCAACAACGGAAATATGCGGGATGAGTGCTTCGTCCCAGGAGCGGAACTTTTGAGTCAATCTCTAAACGCGAGCATCAATCGCATTTGACGCCATGGCATCGACTGAGAGGGCGGGACAAGGGAGATGAGGACGAAAGTCATCGCATATGCGGTTTTCTTTGCTGTTATGACCGCAGTAATGTTTATTTGGCCGTTTGACGAGTATGGATGGGGGGATGTTGTTGCTGTCTGCGTCGCGACGCTCGCGGTAAATAAGTCCGTTCGAAGCTTATCTTTTTCCGTGCTATTCGCAGTTGTGTTCCTGGAAACTATCGCAATGCCGGTGGGTGTCTTAGTGTGGATTTCACATGGAACGTTGGCGTCTGTACTTTTGGGCTTTGTTCCTGACGATTGGTATCACCTGCGGAATCTGGTTAACTTGGTATTGCCAATTACCGTGCTTGGCATCCTCGTCCCGCTGTTCAGATCATCCTGGTGGATGGGAGTAACAAGGCAAATGTCTTAGCGCTTGCACTACGGGTGTCGTTACGCACCATTCAACCCGAAAAACGACCGCTTTCGCGCAACGCTAACGTCTGGAATGGGCACAGACTGTGTCAAAACGCCAGCGCAATGGTAGCTGGGCCGGGGCGCAAGGCCGTTTTGTGATCGCAGTCAATCGCGAGCGCCAGAAACAAGATTGAGATCGGAACAGTGGCGTGATCTAGGCGGCAGCCATCG
>DATFUZ010000046.1:0-34881 GCA_035260545.1 Gallionellaceae bacterium
CCTCGAACTGGCGGCGCGCGAAGCGGGGATCACCGTGGTGCGCGGCGGCACCTACCTCGTGATGGAGGGGCCGCAGTTTTCCACGCTGGCCGAGTCGGAGCTGTACCGCGGCTGGGGTTGCGACGTGATCGGCATGACCAACATGCCCGAGGCCAAGCTCGCGCGCGAGGCGGAGCTGTGCTATGCGACGGTGGCCATGGTGACAGACTACGATTGCTGGCACCCCGGCCACGATGCGGTGACGGTCGACCAGATCGTCAGGGTGCTGCTGGAAAATGCCGACCGTGCGCGCGCCTTGGTGAAGCAGGCCGCGCCGCGCATCTGCGCCGACGTGGCGGCCGGCGATTGCGGGTGCCGCAGCGCGCTGACGCACGCCACCATTACCGCGCCCGAGGCGCGCGACCCTGCCGTTGCTGCGCAACTGAGTGCGGTCGCCGGGCGCATGCTGACGCGCTAGTTTCATTCAGGAAATTCGGGAAGACACGAGATATGACCATCAAATCCAGAATTCGCACCATACCCCACTACCCCAAGCCGGGCATCATGTTCCGCGACATCACCACCCTGCTCAAGGATCCGGTCGGCCTGCGCATCACCGTGGAGGAGCTGGTGCGCCGCTATGAAAATGTGAAGATAGACAAGGTCGCAGGGATCGAGTCGCGCGGCTTCATCCTCGGCGCGCCGCTCGCCTACGCGCTCGGCAAGGGCTTCGTGCCCATACGCAAGCAAGGCAAGCTTCCCGCAGAGACCATAGGCCACGACTACGAACTCGAGTACGGGACGGATCGAATTGAAATTCACACGGATGCGATCGCTCCGGGCGAAAGAGTGCTGCTGGTTGATGACCTCATCGCAACCGGGGGAACCGCCGAGGCCGCCTGCAAACTCATCGAGAAGATCGGCGGAAAAATCGTGGAATGCGCCTTCGTCATCGACCTGCCGGACATCGGCGGACGGGCGCGCCTGGAGAAGAACGCGCACAAGGTGTTCGCCCTGTGCGAATTCGAGGGTGACTGAGATGAAGGTCGAAACCCTGCGCTGGGCCGGCGCCAGCCTGGAGATGATAGACCAGCGCGTGCTGCCGGCCGTCTTCCAGTATCTCGCCTATGATTCGGCGGCGTCCGTTGCCGAGGGCATACGCAGCATGGTGGTGCGCGGCGCGCCCGCGATCGGCGTTGCCGCGGCCTATGGCGTGGCGCTGGAGGCGCTGCGCTTGCAGGCAAGGCCGGCGGCGGAATTTCAGACCGGCATGGAGGCGGGATTTGCGGTGCTGGCGGCCAGCCGGCCCACCGCGGTGAACCTTTTCTGGGCGCTCAAGCGCATGCGCACGGTGCTGGAAGCGGTACGGGACCAGCCGGCCCCAGCCATCGCCCAGCGCCTGCTGGCTGAGGCCCACGAGATCCTCGTCGAGGACATCCGCGTCAACAAGGCCATGGGCGCTCACGGCGCGGCCCTGCTGGCCGACGGCGCGCGTGTGCTCACGCACTGCAATGCCGGCGCGCTCGCCACGGCAGGCTGGGGCACCGCACTGGGCGTTTTCCGCTCAGCGGTCGAGGCCGGAAAGAAGGTCTCGGTGATCGCTGACGAGACCCGTCCCTTCCTGCAGGGGGCGCGGCTCACCGCATGGGAGATGGTGCAGGAGGGCATTCCGGTAACCCTCATCACCGATAACATGGCGGGCTTCATGATGGCGCGGGGCGAAGTGGACGCAGTGGTGGTCGGCACCGACCGTGTTGCGGCCAACGGCGACGTGGCCAACAAGATAGGCACCTATATGGTGGCCGTACTCGCCAGGCGCCATAACATTCCGTTTTATGTTGCCTGTCCTCTTTCCACCATCGATCTCGGAATTCCGACCGGCGCCGACATTCCTATCGAGGAGCGCCCGGCGGATGAGGTGAGGGGATTCCGCGACTGCCGCTGGGCGGCGGACGGCGTGAACATACGCAATCCTGCGTTCGACGTGACGCCGGCGGAGCTGGTAACGGGGCTGATCACCGAGAAAGGCGTGGTGCGGCCGGATGAGGCCGCGATCCGCGCGCTGTTTGGGGAATAGGCGCGGCAAATCGCGACCGATCGCCGGCGCTGACCCCGCGCGCGATGGAGAAGCCGGGTGCGCCCCGGCTAAACCGATGCCTGCACCCCCAAGCTGGCCGGTTATTGCTGGGGCGGATTGGCTGTCAATTCGTGGTAACGCTTCTTGTCGGCTGCGTAGCGGGCCTTGACTTTGTCCGCGTCGGCTTCGGCGTCGGCCAACTGCGCCTTGAGCGCGTCAACGCGCCGCGTTGCCTGGGCAACATCTCGCGCCGGCGCTTTTTCCTTTTTGTACCCGTTCAGGTCGTCCTGGGCAGATTTCAACTGCATCTGGATACCGCTGATGCGCGCATTGATCAGCTGCAGGCTGCGATCGCGCTGATCATCTATCTCGCCCTCGTTGGCGTAGGTCGCCAGCAGCATGTTATCGTAGCGCTCCTGCTGGATCTGCTCAGGCGTCTTCTGCGCGGGGGCGGCGGGTTTGCCGGGGGCGGCGGGGGCCTTGGGCTTCTGACGGACCTCCATGCCTTCCTTATTGATCTGCACCTTCTTCTGATCCGCATATTCCGGCGGAATGGTCTGGCCGTAATGAGTTTCGCCATTCTGGTCCACCCACTTGTAGAGCTTGGCCTCCGCTGGCATGCTGGACAATGCCAGGGGCAGCGCAAACACTAAGAGCATTCTTGACTTAAACATGCTGGACTCCATATTGGTCTCGATAAGACTGGACTGAGTGCAGATTTTGCACCATATCGGGATGGCCCTGCAAATACGCCAGCAGGTCGTTCAGGCCGGCGATGGCGATGACGTCGATGCCAAAATCGCGCTGCACCTCCTGCACCGCGGACAGTTCGGCCATGCCTTTGTCGGTCTGCCCGCGTTCTTGGCGGTCCAGCGCGATGGCCACGCCGCAGGGTGTGGCGCCGCCGGCGCGAATGATCCGCACCGATTCGCGCACCGATGTGCCGGCGGAGATGACATCGTCGATAATCAGCACCCGGCCCTGCAGGGCGGCACCCACGGTCATCCCGCCTTCGCCGTGGTCCTTCGCCTCCTTGCGGTTGAAGCAGTAGGGCACGTTGCGTCCCTGTTCCGCGAGCGCAATAGCGGTTCCCGCTGCCAGCGGAATCCCCTTGTAGGCCGGGCCGAACAGCATGTCGAATTCGACGCCCGAAGCCAGAATGGCCTGCGCGTAGAACTGGCACAGTTCGCGCAGCGCAGCGCCGTCCTGGAACAGCCCGGAGTTGAAGAAATACGGTGACAACCGCCCCGCCTTGGTTTTGAACTCGCCGAAGCGCAGCACCCCGTGGCCGATGGCAAAACGAATGAAATCCTGATGAAATTGAGGCACGGTTCGGGACGCGGTAATGAAGTAAAGATTCGCCATTATAATGGCAGTTTTTCACGCAGGAAAACACTCATGCGCGTCATCAGTCTCAACCTGAACGGAATCCGCTCCGCGGCGACGAAAGGATTCTTTCCCTGGATGCGGGAACAGCATGCCGACATCGTGTGCGTTCAGGAGCTCAAGGCGCAGCTTCCCGATCTCACTGCGGAAATGCTGGCGCCTGACGGCCGCCATGGATACTTCCACTGCGCGGAAAAGAAGGGATACAGCGGCGTCGGCATTTACTCGCTTCGCGAGCCCGATGCCGTCGTCGAGGGCTTGGGCATGCCGGAATTCGACGCCGAGGGGCGCTATCTGGAAGCGCAATTCGGCAACCTGAGCGTGGTTTCGCTCTACCTGCCCTCCGGTTCCAGCGGCGAGGAGCGGCAGGCGGTGAAATTCCGCTTCATGGAGGCTTTCATGCCGCACCTGGTCGAGTTGCGCAAGAGCGGGCGCGAGGTCATTCTGTGCGGTGACTGGAACATCGCGCACAAGGAGATCGATCTCAAGAACTGGCGCGGCAACAAGAAGAATTCCGGCTTTTTGCCGGAAGAGCGCGCCTGGCTGACTGAATTGTTTGACGGAACGGGCTTTGTCGACGTCTTCCGCCAACTGCATCCGGAGCTCGAAGCCTACACCTGGTGGTCGAACCGCGGGCAGGCTTGGGCGAAGAACGTGGGGTGGCGCATCGACTACCAGATCGCCACGCCGGGCATTGCGGCGGCGGCGCAAGCGGCCAGCATTTACAAGGATCAGCGCTTCAGCGACCACGCGCCGCTGACCGTGGATTACGCGCTGTAATCTGAACGCCGGCCGCCCCGCGCTAGCCGCCCCTGGTGTGCGCCGGGCCGGGTTTCAGCTTGGGGCAGACCTTCCGGGCCAGCAGCATGATCCCGGTGCCCAGTTGGGCCTGGTCCATCCGCGCGGGGTCGGGGTTGGCATGAAACGAACCGACCTGCTTGTTATTGTAAAAGACAGTCAATTCCAGCACTTGGTACTTCTGCGTGCTGCAGACCAGATAGTATTGATTGATCGAGCTGTCGAACGGACTTCCCTGGCTGATGGTCTGCGCTGGCTGAATCCGGTTATAGACAAGTTTGACGCGGGCCATGACGGCATCGTCACCAATCACCTGCAGACTGCCTTCGTCCACAAAGACATGGGCCTCAGGGATGGCGCCCAGCGCCAGCCAGTCTGCAGCCGAGGCAACGGCGGGCAGCAGCAGGGCGAGGAGCAGCAACAGGGTCTTGTTCATGGCCGGCGTTAATGGATCTTCGTGGGAGAACCCGGATTGTGCCCTTGAATGCGCCGCCATGGCAACGGGCAATCTCGCTGCTGTATCTTCCAGGTCGGTGGCCGGCGGGCGCATGTCCGGGTTGGTCGCGCCGCGGTGCCTTTCCTTGCCACGAGATTGCTGCTAGATTAACAACTTAAGGCAATCTTCCCGCCGCCAGGCGCACCTCCAACACCGGGAGAAGGAACACAATGCTCACCGCCCTGATCGACAAATTCAAGAATGCAAACGGGCGTTCCGAATTCGTGATTGCCGTCGTATGCGATATTCGCGGATTTTCCAGTTTCTGCAGGAAGCACGAGGCGCCGGATATCGCCATGTTTACAAAGCGCTTCTTCGTCAAGCTGCTGGAAGAATATTTCGTGGAAACGGATTTCGCGAAGCCCACGGGTGACGGCCTCCTGCTCCTGTTCCGCTATTCGGAGGACAATCTCCACCAGGTGGCGGAATCCGTGCTGAAGAGCTGCCTTGACGTGGTGCGCGATTTCCCCACCATGATGAATAACGACGCCATGATCAATTACGCCGTGCCGGACGCCGTGGGCTTCGGCATCGCGCGCGGCACCGCATTTTGCCTTTACTCCGACGGCGGTGTCGTCGACTACTCCGGGCAAACGCTCAACCTGGCATCGCGCCTCAACGAATTTGCGCGTCCGCACGGAGTGGTAATCGACGGAAGTTTCATGGACTCGGTCATTCCCGCCGAGTTGCGCGGTTCGTTTTATACGGACACCGTGTACGTGCGCGGCATTGCCGAGGAATTTCCCCGCGAAGTGTTTTGTTCCAGCGATGTGGGCATTCCGCCCGAGGCCAAGACCTCCTGGAAAAAATCCACCTTCCGTTCGGTCGATCACGCGGTCTCGGTTGCCTTTGTAAGAAAAATGCCGGAATACGTCACGATCAAGCTGCCCGAAGAGCCTTCTGTTAGCGTTCCATGCTCCGCCCGGGTGCAATGGGTGCACTCGACCGCCAGTTGGCTGCACCCCAACGCACCCGAATACACCCAGTGGCGCGAACTTATCTATATCAACGTAGAGCACACGGCAGACGGCTATTTCGTCCGCCTGCGGACCGAGGAGATCATCCAGATCGTAGAGGAAGAAAGGCTGTCGGTGCGGGCGCAACTCGCCGTCCGCATCCAGTACGTTCCGGTGGCGGTCGGCAATCCGGCATTTAGCAGCTCCGGCTGGTAGCGCAACTCTCGCTCTTCCGGCCGGCCCGGGCAGCAGAAATGGCCCATCCGTTAGGAGGATGACTGATTGGGGCGATTTTAACGGGCCGCATGTGCAGGATGGCTTCCGCGCCGCCGGAAATCTTGGTCTGCGTCTGGTATGTGCCGGCGCTCTTGGAAAACCGGCTGCCTGGCGCCGCAGAGTGACAGCACGGAATTCGGAAACGCATGCAAATTCAGAAACACGCTATCCAGCGGTTTTCCGGATAGGGGCCACCACTTTCCGGCGGGTTGCGGTGGCGCTTCAATCCCGGCGTCTGCTGGCGCGGTGGAAGCGACAAAGCAGTCTCCCTCGACATTCATCGTCAGCGTGGCGCTATGACTGAGGCCACAGTCCACCCAGCCAGGCACGGCGCCCGCCCGCGTGGCACTTGCTCGTGCTTCGCCAGATGCATGAATAAAAAACGCCGTCTCTTGGACGGCGCTGGACCCCGTTGGGGGTATTATTGGTGGGGCGGGGTCTACCGAAATTGAAGCTGCAAGCCGCGTCAATATAGGGTATTGCGACGTTCGCGCCCCAATGTTGCCCCCAAAGTTGCCCCCAATCACGCCGGGTAAGTGCAGACGTCTAGACCGCTGGCACGTGATCCGTGCCTCCCTGTCTCGACTCTCTTGGCAGAGTTGACCGGGTTGACCTACTTTTGAAACTCATAACCTAGCGGTTTCCCGCGCCGTTTCGTACCCGGACGCGATTTTCCCCAAAAGGACCCGTTGCATCTAGTTGACTAAGTCAACTTTTTTCGCGCGAATTGAATTTCTCTGCCCGCAAATAACACACGCGCGCCGGAACATTCGCGGCCTCCCCCTTGCTAAGAACAGTTGGGGCAAGTTGGGGCACTTGGGGCACCGCGTATTTACAGGGTTTGCGCCGCCCCAACTTTTCGTAATGGAGTTGGGGCAGTTGGGGCACGACATCCTACTACGTGCGATGCCGTGCGCGACGCTTGTATTAAGCCGACGGGCAACAGCGCCGATTTGCATAGCTTGAGGGCGGATATGGGCACTGTGGCTATAACCCACCGCGCGATCGCTCCACGCGTTGTGTTTTGAAGGGGGGTGCGCTAAAGTATGTCGGCCCGGGCGGGTGGATGCCATAAATATCCCGCGGCTACGAATCTTGCCCCTGGCTCGATGATGCGCAACAAACGGAGATTAAGAATGGGTGACGCCGGGGCCATAATAGCCGCGTTCAGTGAAGAGCAGGCCGCGCGGCTCACTGGGGTTTCAATTTCCCAGCTCCGGTATTGGGATCGCACCAATTTCTATCAGCCCATGTTTGCGGCGGATAATAGAAGGGCGCCCTTCAGCAGGGTATATTCATTCCTCGACGTTGCAGCTCTGCGCGTCCTAAATGTCCTCAGAAATCAATATGACGTACCGCTTCAGCATCTACGTGAGGTCAGCGAAAAGCTTGGACAACTCGGAGACGAACGAAAGTGGACCGGCGTTCGCCTTTATGCCCTGAGAAAGCGCGTAATCTGGATAGACCCGGATAGCGAGCTGCCGCAGGAAATCGTCAGCCAGCAATACGTTGTTCCTACTATGCTGCTGGCGACTGTCATTGAAGATGCCAAGAGGGATATTGAGAAATTAAACGTGCGTGTGCAAGCGAGCCTCGGGAAGATCGAGCGATCTCGGTTCATCAGCCATAATGCCCCGGTAGTTGCGGGAACGAGAATCACGGTTGCCGCAATCCAAAGATTTCATAAGGCCGGGTATACCACTTCGCAAATTCTCAGCGAGTACCCTGATCTTGCCGAGGCAGACATCGAAGCAGCGATTGCATATAAGCCAGGTCAAGCCGCTGCATAGATGGAAGCAAGCGCCGGCATTCCTTTCTTTACAGATCAGAATGTCCCGGATTCGGTGGGACGCTACCTAATGGGATGTGGACACCAAGTAACCCGCCTCAGGGACGTAATGCTTACCACGACAGCCGATTCTATAATCGCGGTCGCCTGCTCGCAGGCAGGCCACGTGTTGGTAAGTCACGATAAAGACTTCAAGGAAATATCGAAACGCCTTCAGATTACTCAGGGGCAATATAGAAAGCTCCTTCATCGAATTCATCTTCGATGCCAGGAACCAAGCGATGTAGTCAGGCTGAAAGAGGCTATGTCGCTCATCGAGGCAGAGTGGCAGTTGATAAAGCCAGATCGTCCGATGGTTATTGAAATTAACGACGTTTCTATCCGTATCACGCGGTGAAGGCCGCTAACGTCGGCCGCCGACTCGCGCAAGCTGGCGCTGGCCCGCAGGAGTCGCATGCTGCTTGAGCGGCTGCGCGCCGTTGGCCTAGGCCCAGGCTATTGACGGCGGCGCGGCGTGGCTCCTGCAGTCTTCGATTAACCGGTGGCGATAATTCGCTGCTTGAGCAACTGGCCGGCAAGTCCCTCAACCCTGCACCACCTGCGTGATAACGCACTGCGTGCGAGCTGTTGGCAGAAGCCAAGCGGGGCGATGCTGCCGAATTGCTTACGCAGCAAGGCGCTTGCGATTCGGTGATCCTCTCCGTCAAACATCATAACCCCGCCCAGCGGCAGCCCCAAAAATAGAAGCTCTGCCTGCTTGCCGGCGCAATACATTGCCACGGCAAGGCAGGCATATCGCTTCTCTTCGTCCTCGGAAAGTGCGAAGCCTGGTTGAGACAACTTCTCCCCAGCCTGCATGATTGCTTTGTTGTCGAGCAGGACCTGGCCACGATCATGTTCTAGTTCGATCGCCGTGTAAGGAATACCTACTATCTCGCAAAAAGCGGCATGTCCGGCTTCGTGATAGGCCAGAATTTCTATGCGGTGCTCATACACAGGAGCCGGCACCACAGGATAAATTCTATGCATGAACCGCGCCGGGGGGATCGCTTCCGGCCTAACGTGCATCCTGCAGGCGCTCGACGTAGACATTGTAGGTATCCTGGAATTCGCCTCCTTCCGGCTCGGGGAACATGCCCAGCAAGATCTCATCCCAGCTAATGCGCGCCCCCAGCGGGGCTCCAAGCCGGGGATCAGTGGCGGCCACATACGCCGCATAAATATCGGCAAGCACGCGGCGTATCTTCTTGTCATCGCGCAAGGAAGCCTCCTTGCCTTCCGCATCCGCCATACAGCAGGCGTTCAGGCAATCGGCCACAACGCCCTTTTGCTTCTGTATTTCCGTTTCCAGGGAGGACAATGCATCGCGAACGGCTCGCTCTTTAGCATCCAGATCGAACAGGTCTACGGCAATAGCCGCAACCTCATCCTTCGCCAAATTCACCGCGCTTCCGCTGGCGAGTCCGCGCACATTTTGCATGCGGACCTCATTCAACTTCAATTCCAGCTTGCTCCGCATTTCCCCTAGCGTTTTACGACGCTCCGCGTGTTCGTGCTGTTTGGCTTTGGCAGTGGCTTGTTGGCTACTCAGGCTATCCAGGGTGGAAAGGGCGCGATGGTAGGCGGTCTTATCGTTGCTCATGTTTGGTTTCCTCGTTGTGTTTGTTTAATATGGGCGCAGGCACGGATTATCCCTGGTTGACGTTGATGATGACGCCGTCGCCCAGCGCGTCGTTCAGCGCCGGGATGAGTTGGTCGCGCACCGCGGCGGCCGAGTAGAAATCCGTCCCGCTGAGCGTAATGTTCACTTGGCGCGCAGGCGCCGCGGCCTGCCCTGCCGGCATTGTCTGCGGCGGCGCGGCGGCGATGATGTTGGGATTCGCCGCCTGGCCAGGAAGCGCCGTACCGGAGACGCTACCGCCAGCACTGGGCGCGGCCCCCGCCATGCCGCCGCCGAACTGGGCGGAGGCTATGGCCTCGATCTGTGCCGACTGAGCCGCGAAGGCGACCGCGGCATAGGCGGCGCCCAGCCAAGGGCCGCCCTGAGACGTGCCGACGGCGAACGCGTCCATCACGGTGGACGGCAAGGTGATCGCGGCCTGCGCGAGCTTGGCGGCCTTATTGATGTTGAACAGTGCGCGGCTGTGCTCCGCGCCGGCGCTGACCAGCTTCTGCATCATATCTAACTCGCCTCGCAACTTGAGATCCCAGCCGAGCTTGTCAAGCTGCTCTTCGCTGAGCTTGCCTTGTTCGAATAGCGAAATCATCGTGCTTTGATGCGAGAGTGCAGCCTCATATTCCTGCGCGGCATACGCCTGGTCGGTGATCGATTTCCGCTCATGGTAGGCGTCGAGCATTTTCAACTGCTCTTTGTAGCGCGCCATTTCGGTCTTCGCTGGATCCTGCGCGTCCAGTTTCTTATTGAAATCTTGCCGCTCTTTGGAGACTGCCAGCGCCTTCTCCGCAGCAACTTGCCGCATGATGGCATCGGTGACCTTCTGGATCTCCTCCGGGTGATCCTTGAGCTTGTCGTTCGTCATCAGCGCAGCGATGGCCGTGCGCGCCTTGAGGTCCGCATTGTGCTCGTCGGTGAGCCTGCGCACCTCCTCGGCCGACTTGCCATAGAGCGTTTTCTCGAACTCCATCTGATCGATGCTCGTGCGGGTCTGCGACGCGGCCTGGTCGGCCAGTTTCTGCGCTTCCTTGCGGGCGGCGATGTCGGCATCGTGATGCTGTTTGAGCTTCTCGGCGGCGCCCATTTGCGCGAGCAGCAGATCGATGTGCTTCTGCTCGGCGGCGTTGAGCGTGAGCATGCCTGAGGCGACGAGCTTGTCCACCTGGCTACGCATTTTCTGCGTCTCGGTGAGTTTGCTCGCCGACTCTGACGCCAGGCCCATCTGCTCGGTGGATTGCTTGATGCGGGCGATGATGCCGTCCATCTGGGTATTGCCCACGCCGACCGCGTGCGAGAGGTCGGTGACGGCCTTCTTGCCTTTCTCGCCCATCTCTTCGCTCGCAGCGCCCACGCCGAGGACCTTGTCGCGAAACTTGTCGTAGTCGTTCAGCGCGTCCTTCGCGGTTTGCGCGCGCTCCGCCATGGTGTCCTTCAGGCCCTCGATGTCCCCGCTCAGCAGATCCGCACTTGCCTGAAGCATAAATAGCTCGGCATTCCCGACCTCACGAAATACGAGGACGGCGGCCCCTCCCGCGATCGCGACGCCGCGCAGGGCGTTGCCGATACCCTCGCCGATGACCTGCGCCACTTCGTGCCCGCTTCCGCCGAGGTCCATGAATTCCTGCAGGAGATCATTGACTGCCGGGACGATGCCCTCCGCCAGCACGGTGGCCGTGCCCTCGCCCTCGGCCTTGAGCCGGGAGAGGTTGTCGTTCATCGCCTCGGACTGGCGGGCAAACTCGGCGGTGACGGGATTGAGCGCGCGGCCTTCATCCGCCAGCTTATGCAGGGCGTCGCCGCCCTCCATCAGCGCCGGGATCATGGCCGCGCCGCCCTTGCCCAGCAGCTGCTGCGCGACGTACACGCGCTGCGCCGGGTCCTCGATGTTCTTCATCGCGTCCGCGAGCTGATACATGGCGTGTTCGGGGTCCTTGGCGGTGATGCCCAGGGCCTGCAGCATGGCGGCCTGCTGGCCACCCTTGATCTGAGCCATGCCCATGTAGTTGCTGAGCTTCTCCATGCTCTTGGAGAAGGTCTGGGTATCCACGTCGGACAGGCGGGCGGCGTAGGACAGGCCATTGAACGACTCTACCGTCATGCCGGAAGTGCGGGCCAGCTTGCCCATCTTGTCGGCCGCTTCGGCCGAGCCCATGATGATCTCGGTAAACTCGGTGCCTGCAATGGCGGGCAGAAGCATGCCGAGCATGCCATTCAGCTTTTCGCCGTGCTCCTTGAGCTTCTCGAATCCCTCTTTAGCCGATTTGATCGCCTCCTTGGTCTCATCGACCGCGGTTATCTTGATCTTTGCTTCGTTGTCTTTTTCAGCCACGGTTTAATTCCTCCTGTTCAGTTCATCGCGCGCCGCCGATTCCATGATCTGGACATCAAGATAGACGGCGCGCGGATTCTCTACGCCCAGCATGCCCATGCTCGCGCCCAAGGCGGCATGGTCGAGAGCCTTGTATCGGCCGCTCGGCCACATCTGCCACCGGCCGCTGCAACAAAGGAAGGTTTCTACGGCTTCGCTGTTGTCTTCGAAGATCTCGAAGTCTTCCGGATCGTCCGCGCTGCCTTCCCCGGGCAACTCCCGGAATACGTCGGACTGCATCCCCCAATCTTCGGCCTGGCGCCGGAGCTGCTCTTCTTCCTTTTTCTTGCTTGCCTTGACGCCGCACGCCCAGGCGCGTGCGGCGTCCATCAGTTTTTTTCGCGGGCTCCGCGCATGCCTTCGATGAATCCGGCGAAAATGTCGTAGCCGATGTAGTACTCGGCCAGAAGCGCGTCCAGTGCCTCCTTGCTGTAAGCCATGGGCGCGCCATCGGCATCCTCAAACGCATCGCCCCAGTCCGCAATCACGTCCTTCAGCACGTCGCCGATAGTCTTTTGCTTGCAGTCTTCCGTGAACTTAATGAACGCCGCAGGCTTGATGTAGTTGAAAGTAAAAGTGACCTCGACTTGCTGGCCGTCCTGTGTTTTGAGCGTTACCGGATGCTTGAATGTTGGGTTTGCACTGATGCGGAATTTCATGAGATCACCTTATTTGCGAGTTAAGAAAATGGATTAGGTACATAATTTTGCGAAAAACATCCGGACATTTCATGGGGTGAAATGTCCGCAATTTCGTGTCTGATTTTTAGCGGTTTTTTTCCTCTCAAAAATACAATCCATTGGTTTTTATGGGGTTTAAATAACGACATTTCATGGCAAAAAATGTCACTTTGTGGTGGCGCGTTTCTATGCAATTCCGTATTCCCAAATCTTGTGGGTCACCCGATAGCAACGGACGTTTCCCTCGCCACCGGGTAGCCGCTCCTTTCGTGTGAAACTAGCGCCCTCGGTGAGAAGGATCCCGTTGGTCTGCAGCAATCTGCAAACAGCGCGGTAGTCAAAGCCGCTGCATACCTCCTGCTTAAACGTTTCAGGCATGATGTAATACTCGGTGTGCACCGCCCGCTCACCGCTCTCCAGATAGATGGCTATCCCGCCATCGTCCATGGCGAGAACATGCCTGCGGTACCCGGCGCGCTGGATCGTGCGCGGCGGGTGTGAGTCGGTATTGCTTACAGGCCTATCCCAATCAGTAAAGCGTGCCTCGCCATGCAACTCCAGAAAGCGGCGCACCTGCGCGAGCATTTGCATTTCCTCAAGATTGCCGGCGCCGCCGCGCTGCGCAAGCCATGCGCTAAAGCAAGCCTGCGCTGCCCGCATCGCGGCACCCGGCTCCCAGCAAGTAATCTCCCATTTGGTGGCCATCTCTCCCGCCGCGCCAATCAGTGCAAAACGCAGCGCAGCGCGATGCACTTGGCCGCCCGAATCGTTCCCCACGTGCGACTGCGCAAATTCGCGCTGGGCCTTCTTGACCCATTCATTGATCCTGTCCCCATGTGCCACCAGCTTGTCCAGGAATGCCATCGCCGCTACGCCATAGTGCTTGGCCGAGGCGTCAGTGATCGCCTTTGAGAAGGCTGCCCCGTTGGCGTATTGGTGCAGATCTTCAAACATGCCAATGCCCGCGCCGGCATCTGCGGGAATATCAAGGAGCCGCACCTCCTGGCCGGCCTTTGGCTTCTTTCCGGCCATTGCCATATGCTCGGCCAAGCCTGCCTCGCCGCTCGACAGAAACAACACACGCCAATTGGCGGGGTCGCGCAGCGATCCGTTTCGGTTGGCTCGCGCCTTTCCGCTTCCATTGGCAAGCATATATGCGGCCTCGCCGGCGGCCTTCGGGTCCACCTGGCTAAGTTCATCCAACACCAGCAGGCAGTCGGAGTGTTGCGACGCCAGGGCTTCTAGCCCGTTGTCGGTCGCGCGCCATCGCTGCAGATACTCCGATCCGCCCCACACGGATGAGGCTGCGCGCAAAGCGGTTGTCTTTCCGGTGCTAGAATCGCCCCGCAGATGAACGCCACCGCTTTCCATTCCACATAGCTGCAGCAGCGGCGCAGCAAATGCAGTTGAAACGGCAAACAGCAACCGAGAATTCCCGACGCACATTGACGCCACGTTCATGCGCCAGGTTGCGAGGTTTCCTTTTTGCCTAAATGCGCCTGGCGTTGCCGTCGCGGACTGAAATAGCACGCGTTCATCGCTTTCGCCTATCGTCACCTCCGGGAGCACGAACACACGGCCATGCCACCCCGTTCGCTCGACGCAGCGCGCGCGCTTGTCCACTTTCGCGGTTTGAATGTATTGCGTGAGCAGGTTGCGGGCCTTTCCAGAAGGTGAAATCTGCAAGCCCATGGACAGCAGCGTGCCGCGATATTCGGCGCCGTCACCCTTTAGCAACTCCATAGGCATAGCCCATGCGTGCCGGTTTCCATCCAAATCAGCGAACTCAAGCAATCGCCCCCAGCTTTCGTTTTTCGCGTCCCTGGTCGTGGCGCAAATTTCCAGCGGCGAGCAGATCCACATCGGGGGCAAGGTGTCGCCCTCTGCATTCTTCCCGAAGTAGTACACCCCATCGTCCTTTAGAGAAAATGGGGAGTTGGATTCGGAGATCTCCCGCGGGTCTCCGCCGTCCGTGGCCGCCTGCCCATCCGGCGTTGCAGGTGGCGGCAACAGGAATTCGGTGGATTGTGCGAGCTGGGCAAGATGCAGATTTGTCCAGCCGCGCTGCACCAGGTCTGCAGCATCATCCCCCTTTTGAAGCGGGGTGCAGACGTCTGCACCTGGCAGCCTGTCGAACATGGCGAGATTCACCAGGTGCACCGAAGTCGCCCCCGCGGCGGCAGCGAGTGCAGCCACCTTTTGCATTGCGCTGCGCCCAGGATCATCATTGTCTGGCCACAGCCACACCGCGCGCCCGCGCAGGGGCTTCCAGTCCGCCTTATCTGCCGCCTGAGCTCCGCCCTGCCACGTCACGATAGCGCATCGAGGGAGCAGTTCCGACGCTGCGTCCGCCGCCTTCTCTCCCTCAACGACGCACACAGGGTCATCGTCCTGGCGGGCCAGCTCGTAAAGCCCAAAGAGCGGCCGCGGGGCGGGCGGCGCTTTCCATTCCCACGACAGCTTGCCCTTTTCGTCGCGCCACAAGGTTTGGGGCGCGAATTGTTTCCGGTCTCCTATCCGCTTGGGGTCGAAACGCCAGTGATAGAACATAACCGCGCCGTCCGGGGCTCTGTATGCCCAGCGCCCCGAGCATTTGCCGTGCTTTGGATGAGCATCTGGCCCGGACGGGGCGTTGCCCGGCACGGGCATTACGCATTGCGCCCCTTCCCGCTTGCGACGCGGTCCGCTATCGCGGTTTTGAGGCCCGGCCGATGCGCCGGCGCCTTCCCGCTGCGCCGGCGCAGCAGCGCCCCGTTTCGACGCCCTAGGCATGCCAAGGTGCGTACCGAGGCGCGTTGCAGCCTCGCCCTGCTTTACCTCCCACACCCACGCTGCCAGAGCGACAAGATCACCGCCCTTGTCACCGGTGGCCCCGTCCATCCATGCGCCGGTGTTTCGGTTGATCGAAAAACTGCCCATGGCGTGGTCGTTCCGCTTGGGGTTCAGCGGCAAATATTCCTTGCCCTGGTTCCTTCCACCTGACAGCCCTAGGAGGCTCATGATTTCGTCAAAGCGCGCAAGGGCGCCCTCTGCAATCTGCCTGATATACTCCATCGCTAAGCCGTTCCCTTCGTTTCGGCCATCGCCAGTTGCAGTTCCCGGCATTCTTTCTCAGCCTTCAGGCGGCATGCGTCAGGGACTTTGCCCCCGTTCCCACGTGATTCTCGGGTGCATTTTCTGCATAATTTCCAGCTGAACATAACGACGAGATCGCCACCGTAGGTTATCCTCGCCAAGCCGTGCCACTTGCGCGCCGCATTAAAAGGCTTTCCACAGGCGCCGCAGCATCGCCCGGAGTCGATACGCTCCATGTCGGCGACAATTTCGTGCCCTACTTCTTTCAGGGGGGACAACGCAAGACGAAGCCCTCCGGCATGCGGTGAGGTTTTCTTTGTGCTCATTTTGGCGCTCTTCCGGCCAGTCGCTGCTACAGCAGGGAACCACGCTTGGACATCATGTCGCGTACGATTTGCCGGATTTCCTCATCGGATTTCCCGGCAATACGCGCCGCGATAAGTTGAGAAATTTCGTGTTCCGGCCAGGCAACAGAGTGGACACCCAAGGGGACAGGGGCAGTCATCAGCCCGGTCTTGATGTTGCTGTAATGGGTAGTCCTGGACGTAGCCGTGAGGTCCAAAACCTGGGGAAGTTTGAGCAGCCGCATAGTTTTCCATCCTTTCCGCATTAATTGCTGTCCGCTGCAACTCCAGCGGACTGGGATGGATTCTTGCGTACGTCAGGGGGGTGTGCTACGGGTTATTGTGTCAGCATAATGCGTGGAAATAGTACCAACGCGAGGCCTAACCGTTGACGGAAGTCAACGCGGCCTTAACGGCATCGCGGGATATGTGGCCGCCGAATAGAACTTGCGCCAAGGCGACCCAGTGCTTCTCACGCATGCGGAGATCGCCAGGGCGCACACGGCGCATTGTCTGCAGGTTGTGGTCGGCTTCCCGCATCCAGTCCCGCCAGCTGCTCTTTTGGCTTGCCATTCCGTGGACATCTTGGAACAGTTCTTGCGTCTTCGGATATTCTCGCAACTCTGTCTCGAGATCGCGGATGGTATTCAAATATCCATCCAGCGGGTGCGGGCGAAGATTAGTCGATTTCTCGAGCTCCCATAGCTTTCTCACCAAGTCGGAGGCCAGATCAGCAGCCTCGTCTAACAGCGCATCCGCATTCTTTTGCCGCTGTCGAATTTCGGTCTTCTTCGACAGGCGGCCGGCAGGAATCGGACCTCCATGCAGCTGCAGGGGGGCGATGATCGAGCCGATAAGCCAGCCGCCGAGCTCATCGTCCCCATTCCCGAGCCTTTCAGATACGTACTTGTCCGCTGCGCGCCAAAAATCCTCCAAGCGATCATCCGTAAAAAGCTTGCGCTCTTGGTCCGACAAATTGCCGGCCTCTTCCATGTGGCGGAAGCTATCTCGTGCCCATAAAGGCAACCACGGGTAATCCATCGCGCACCCCTTCAAAGTGCAGCCTTCAAGAGGGGCCACCCCAGGCGGTGAAGGTTTCCGCCGTTCGCCTGGCCGGGCTAGGGGTGGCAAACTCGATCAAACTCCAACCGTCTACAGCCGCCCCCTGGCGCCTTCAATCAGCATGCGCGCCGCAGCGGTATCGTCTATCACGGCCTGTAGCGCCTGGTGCAGGCCATTGAGTTGCGCCGGCTGCAGCAGCAGCCCATCGCCCGGCCGGACATTGTTTATGGTTATGCTCTGGATAAACTCGGCTAGATAGATGGCTTTGTCCAGCGTGTCTGAGGCGCGGAGCAGGGATAGCCCGGGATCTAGCCGGAGGCAATCAAGCTCCTTGAGTTCCCTCAGGCTCTCGGAAATATATTTCGCTGCCTCCTCCTCAGGGACGCGCGCAAAGACATTCCCCTCCGCGTCATTGACCTCCCATATTTCCGGATACGGAGATTCTTTCGCCTCTTCGTTGCGGCGGACAGCGAAAGGCGCGCCGTTCACCGGATATTTTCCGCTCTGCGTCTCCGGCGCTTCCGTGGACTTCCTTACTGTAGAATTGCAGTCAGCCATGATGCTTACCTCCTTAGCAGGTATCGCGTTGTGGTTAGGCGGCCCGGGTGTTGGCTCACCCGGGCCGCTGCTTTCCCATGATCCGCATGGGTACGTTTTTCGCGGCGCGCGATGATGCGGGCCGCAGGAAATCTACTTCGCGCGCAAAAATCCGCACTTGCGCGAACGGCTCCGGATATGTTGCCCCAACTGCCCCAACTCCATTACGAAAAGTTGGGGCGGCGCAAACCCAATAAATACGCGGTGCCCCAAGTGCCCCAACTTGCCCCAAGTGTTTTTGATATGCACCGAGTAAAAATCGCACATTAGGCGGCCTCTCCGCGCAAGGGAATGACCTCGGCGCCGGCTTTCAGCTTGTCCAGGTAATCCGCCCACAATTGCATCATCTTGCGGCGCTCGGCGAGGTGCGCAGTGCGGTTGTATGCCCTGCCGTTTGGATCTCTCACGGCGTGGGCGAGCTGGTGCTCGATGTAGTCCGGGCGAACGTGCAATTCTTCGTCCAGGATGGTGCGGGCCATTGCCCGGAAACCATGGCCGCTCATTTCATCCTTGGCAAAGCCCATGCGCCGCAGCGCGGCGAGGATTGCGTTATCGCTCATCGGGCGGCCGTTGGTGCGCGCGCCCGGGAAAACGTACTTGCCGCCGCCAGTAACCGCGTGGAGCTCGCGCAAGATCGCTACGGCTTGGGCGCACAGCGGCACCAAGTGCGGCTCGCGCATCTTCATTCGTTCGCCGGGTATGTTCCACTCAGCTTTATCCAGGTCGAACTCCGCCCACTCGGCCCTGCGCAGTTCTCCCGGGCGCACGAAGAACAGGGGAGCGAGGCGGAGCGCGCACCTGGTGACAAATTGCCCTTTGTAATCGTCGATCGCTCGCATCAGTGCGCCGATTTCCTTGGGCGTAGTGATGGCGGCATGATGCGTTTCCTTCACCGGCGGCAGCGCCCCTTTGAGGTCCGGAGAAGGATCGCGCTCTGCGCGGCCGGTGGCGATTGCATAACGGAACACCTGGCCACAGTTCTGCAGGGCCCTATGTGCGGTTTCGACGGCGCCGCGGTCCTCGATCCGGCGCAACACCTTCAGCAGCTCCGGGGCCGAGATCTCAGCAATGGGCCGTCCGCCCAACCACGGGAAGATGTCGCGCTCCAGCCGTTGAATGATCCTCATGCCGTGATTCTCTGCCCAGGTGGGCGCGTTCTTCGCGTACCACTCGCGGGCTACTACCTCGAAGCTGTTGCCGGCGCGTTCGATCCTGGCAGATTTTGCCGCCTTGCGGTTTTCAGACGGATCCACGCCGTTCGCGATTAGCTTGCGGGCCTCGTCGCGCCGCTCCCTGGCGTCCTTCAGGGAAATATCCGGGTAGACGCCGAGCGATAGGCGCTTTTCTTTCCCATCGATCCGGTATTTAAGGCGCCACCACTTGCCCCCGCTGGGGGCAACTTCCAGATAGAGGCCGCCACCGTCAAACATGCGAACAGGCTTTTCAGCAGGCTTGGCGTTTCGTATGGCAGTGTCTGTCAGCGGCATTTTGGGGGCAGTTCCTTATGCGTGGAAGTCAGTTGCCCCGAATGTTGCCCCCAGTTGCCCCCGGTTGTCAATGGATGGTATAGGATGGCGGCGTACGAATAAAAGCAAAAAAGCCCGTGGATTCACGGGCTTTTAGTACTTCCCCGAATTTCTTCGGACGTTCAAATGGTGGAGGCGGGGGGAATTGAACCCCCGTCCGCGAGCCCTCTACAGGCAGTTCTACATACTTAGCCTGGTTATTTGAATTTGATCCGCCAGACGCCAACCGGCGGGCTGCTGACGAACGAGCCACCTAAATTTAATGTCGTGCAAAGTGGCCCTGCGCGACACGATTCCGTGTAAATGACCTCACTCATCTCAGCCTTGCGGCTTCGAGCCCCTCCACGGACAGCAGGGTGTGAGGTCTGACCTTAGGCGGCCAGAGCGTACTTTTCGTCGTTTGCGACTATTTGGTTTCCAGCTTTTTACGAGGTAGCGGGTCCTCGGTATGCCCTGCGCTGCTTTGCAACCCACGTCGAAGCCAGGTCGCCCCCGGTTTCGGTGTCAAACCTTGCGGATTGTACCGCAATAAGAGTCCATGGCGGCGGGAAAGTTCCCGCGCAAGGCGGGTGCCCGCCAGGCCTGTTCGCCGTCGCGATGGATTACGCCACGCGCATCGGCAGATGCCGTGCGCTGGCAATATGGCGGCCCGCATGGCGGTCGATGCGAGCGATGTGGCCGGTGAACCAGTCGAACAGCAGAACCTGGGCACGGAACGATATATAGGCCTGGTCCGCCTTTCCGGCGTCCGCCTCGTCCTTGAGCTCCAGGAATTTCTTCTTGAAGCGCCGGTGCTCCCTGAGGTGGCTGTCGATGAAGGGGTAATCGTACTGCCGCATCAGGCGGGCCTCCTCGTCTTCGCTCTCCTCGTGGTGGCTGACAAGATAGGCGAGGATGACCCGCGCGCTCGGGAAATCTTGCCCCGCGAAGGCGGAAATAAGGTCGTTGATTTTGCCGAACAATTGCCGGTGGGTCCGGTCAATTGACTCTATGCCCGTCTGGAAGGCATCGCGCCATTCCATGTGGTTGTTGAGTTCGCCGGTGGTGAGGTGCTGGCCGGTGGCTTGGAATTGTTCGCAGCGTGTGAGGTAGATGCGGGCCGGAATGTCCTTGGGGGCGATTTCGAGGCACTCCCTGAGCAGCTCCATGGCGCCCGGAATCTGCCTGAGGTGATAGCGGGCGACGGCAGCCTCGAATTTCGCCTTGGACAGCCGCTTGCCATCGCGCAGCTTGATGGGGTCGTTGTCAAACACTTCGTAGAGGGAGAGCGGCTGCCGCTTTCCCTTTACGCGAACCCGGTCCAGAAAGCGGATGTCGTACTTCTCCGGGATTTCCAGCTCATAGTAGGTGCTCTGGCTGATCAGCAGGGGCGTATGGTAGAGCTTGGTCGAGCCCTCGATGCGGGCGGCAAGGTTCACCGCATCGCCGATGACCGTGCCTTCCATGCGGCTTACGCCGCCTACCGTGCCTATCATGGTCATGCCGGTGTTCAGCCCGAACCCGATCTGGATGGGTTCATAGCCCGCGCGCCCGCGGCCCAGGTTGTAGTCGTCGAGCTTCTCCAGCATGTGTATCGCCCCGCTCACCGCATCGTCCGCGCTCTGCGGGAACAGGGCGAGGATGGAGTCTCCGGCATACTTGTCGATGATGCCGCGGTGGGTGATGACGATGGGCTCCATTTGCCGCAGGTAGGAGTTGAGGAAGTTGAAATTCTCCTGCGGCGTCATGTTTTCGGAGAGCATCGTGAAATTGCGGATGTCCGAGAACATGACCGTGAGATTGCGCTCCGCGTGGTCGCCCAGGTTGACGTCCAGGATGCTGGCCTTGTCCAGCAGTTTCACCAGCTGGTGGGGGATGAGGCGGCTGAAGGCGTGCTCGGTCTGGCGCAGCAGCGTCACCGCCTGGCGGTGGTTTTCGACGGCTTTTTTGTGCCGTGTCTTTTCCCGCTCCAGGCGGTCCTTCAGGGAGGTCACCTGCGCGGTGCGGCGCATCAGCATCCACTCTGCGCGCGAGGCGCGGCTGGCCATGCCGACGACGGAGGCGATCAGCACTCCAAGCAGAAACAGCACCCATTCCCTGCCGAGCGAGGTGAAGTAGATCGCGCCGATCAGCATCACCACGATCAGGGTGATGAGGATCGCGGTTACGAACGGTTTGATGAAGCGCAATAGTGCGGCGGTGCTCATCCGGTTTCCTGATTTCATGAGGCGGCGCGCCGCAGTGCGTTGAGCCGCTCCTCCCCCCGGACGTCATTTCGCGTCCGGCATATTGTCGCCCTTCATGTTGTCCGGAGGGCGCATTGCATATACAGGTTACCCTTATACAGAATTTCCCAAATACTGCAACAGTTCACCCGGCGAATCTATGCTGCCTTGGGCTTGCCATCCCTCCACTGTCGCGTTTTCACCAACATAGCCGTAGCTGGCGATGATGCCGGGCATGCCCGCGGCACGCGCGGCCTGCATGTCGCGCACATCGTCGCCCAAGTATACGCAATCCGCAGCGGCCGTCCCCATGATCTCGCACGCCCTGAGCAGCGGATCGGGGTAAGGTTTCGCGCGGGCGCAGGTATCGCCGCTGATCAGGCAGGCGGCACGTTCCGCGTAGCCCAGCGCCTGCATCAGCGGAAGGGTAAAACGGTGCGGCTTGTTGGTGACAATGCCCCAGCGCATGCCGCGGCGCTCGATTTCCTCGATCAGCCTTGCTGTGTCGCCGAACAGGCGCGTATGGTCACAGATGTGGCTGGCATAGTAGTCGAGGAAAATTTCCCGCAGCGCGCCGTACTCTGGATGGCCGGGCTCGATATTGAAACCCAGCTTGAACAAGCCGCGCACGCCGTGCGAGGCCTGGGGACGGATCTCGTCCAGCGCCATCGGCGGCAGTCCGCGCGCCGCGCGCGTATGGTTGAGCGCCGCCCCCAAGTCGGGCGCGGTGTCGGCGAAAGTACCGTCGAGGTCGAATAGAACCGCTTTAGTCATTGATTATCCGGTTAATCCGCGTGCTTGGCGGCACCGGGAATAGCCTGCTGCAATTCAACACCTAGGCGATGTCACGGCGGCAGGCGATCATGTAGTTGACGTCGGTGTCGTGCCCCAGCGAGTACTCGCGGGACAGCGGGTTATAGCTCATGCCCGTGACGTCGCTGACTTCCAGACCGGCGTTGCGGCAGAATTGCGCCAACTCCGACGGTTTGATGAATTTTGCATAGTCGTGCGTGCCACGCGGCAGCAGTTTTAGCACGTATTCGGCGCCGATCACCGCAAACAGGTAAGACTTGGGGTTGCGGTTCAGGGTGGAAAAAAACAGATGGCCGTCGGGCTTGACCAGCCTGGCGCAGGCCGCGACCACCGCGGCCGGATCCGGCACATGCTCCAGCATCTCCATGCAGGTCACCACATCGTAGCGTCCTGGCTGTTCCTCCGCCAGCGCTTCCACGGCAATCTTGCGGTATTCCACCTCGGCGCCGCTTTCGAGCAGGTGGAGTTTTGCCACTTGCAGGGCCTTGTCCCCCAGGTCGATGCCCGTCACCTCCGCCCCTTTGCCGGCCATGCTCTCGGACAGGATGCCGCCGCCGCACCCTACATCCAGCACGGTTTTTCCGGCCAGCGCCGCAATGCGGTCGATGTAGCCCAGACGCAAGGGGTTGATGTCGTGCAAGGGCTTGAATTCACTTGTCGGATCCCACCACCGGTGGGCCAATTGGCTGAATTTTTCCAGTTCTGTCGGGTCGGCGTTGGTCATGACGTGCGGATTGCGGATGTTCGCGCCGACTGTAGCAAATCCGGGCCGTATTTGCCAGCAATTCCCCATCTGGTCGGGTAATTTGGGTTTGGTCGGGGAAGGTCCGGCATGGTAAAATCACAGGCTGTTTTTACCGCCTGAAGCTGGCGATGGATGGGGTATGCCACACATGGATCAATTCGCAAAAGAGACCCTCCCGGTAAGCCTCGAAGAGGAGATGCGCAAGTCATATCTCGACTATGCGATGAGCGTCATCGTCGGTCGCGCGCTCCCTGATGCACGGGACGGCCTCAAGCCGGTCCACCGCCGTGTGCTGTATGCCATGCACGAGCTGTCCAACGACTGGAACAAGGCCTACAAGAAATCGGCGCGCATTGTGGGCGACGTGATCGGTAAATACCACCCGCACGGCGACACCGCCGTGTACGACACCATCGTGCGCATGGCGCAGGATTTCAGCCTGCGCTACCCCCTCATCGACGGCCAGGGCAACTTCGGCTCGGTGGACGGCGACAACGCCGCCGCCATGCGTTACACCGAGATCCGCATGGCGCGCATCGCCCATGAGCTGCTTGCCGACCTGGACAAGGAAACCGTGGACTTCGGGCCGAACTACGACGGCTCCGAGCAGGAGCCGCTGGTGCTGCCGGCCCGCTTCCCCAATCTGCTGGTCAATGGCTCCTCCGGCATCGCCGTGGGCATGGCCACCAACATTCCGCCGCACAACTTGTCCGAGGTGGTGGACGCCTGCATGGCCCTGTTGAGCGATCCCGAGCTCGACATCGAGAAGCTGATCGAGATCCTGCCGGCGCCGGATTTTCCCACCGCCGCGCTGATCTACGGCACCGCCGGGATCAAGGAAGGCTATCGCACCGGCCGCGGCCGGGTGGTCATGCGCGCCCGCGTGCACTTTGAAGGCATAGGCAAGGGCGACCGCGAAGCCATCATCATCGACGAACTGCCCTACCAGGTGAACAAGGCCAACCTGCTGATGAAGATCGGCGAAATGGTGCGCGACAAGCGCATCGAGGGCATTTCCGAGATCCGCGACGAGTCCGACAAGTCCGGCATGCGCGCGGTGATCGAGCTCAAGCGCGGCGAGAATACCGAGGTGATCCTGAACCAGTTGTACAAGGATACCCAGATGCAGGACAGCTTCAGCATGAACATGGTGGCGCTGCTTGACGGCCAGCCCCGCCTGCTGAACCTGAAACAGTTCCTCGACGCCTTCTTGCGCCATCGCCGCGAGGTGGTGACGCGCCGCACCATATTCGAACTGCGCAAGGCGCGCGAGCGCGGCCATATCCTGGAGGGCCTCGCGGTTGCCCTGTCCAACGTCGACGAGATCATCGCCCTGATCAAGGCCGCGGCCACTCCCGCCGACGCCAAGCGCGGGCTGATGGCGCGCCCCTGGCACTCCAAACTGGTCGAAGACATGCTGTCGCGGGTATCCGACGGTGCGCGCCCGGAGGGCCTGCTTCCGGCCTTCGGCCTGGTGGAGGGCGGCTACATGCTGTCCGAGGCCCAGGCCCAGGCCATACTCGAATTGCGCCTGCAGCGCCTCACCGGCCTGGAGCAGGAAAAGATCGTTGCCGAATACCGCGAGGTGATGGACCGGATCGCCGACCTGCTCGACATCCTGGCCAAGCCCGCGCGCGTGACGCAGATCATCGGCGACGAACTGCTCGCCATCAAGGCGCAATACGGCGATGCGCGGCGCAGCGAGATCGTCACCCACACCCATGACATGAGCATGGAAGACCTCATCGCGCCGGAAGACGTGGTGGTGACCCTGTCGCACGGCGGCTACATGAAGGCGCAGAAGCTGGACGAGTATCGGGCGCAGAAGCGCGGCGGCCGCGGCAAGCAGGCCGCGACCACCAAGCAGGACGATTTTATTGACAGCCTGTTCATCGCCAACACCCACGATTACATCCTGTGCTTCTCCAGCCTCGGACGGGTCTACTGGCTCAAGGTATACGATGTGCCGCAGGGCGCGCGCACCGCGCGCGGCAGGCCCATTGTCAATCTGGTGCCGCTGGAGCAGGGCGAGAAGATCAATGCCATCCTGCCGGTAAAGGAGTTCAGCGAAGAACAGTTCATTTTCTTCGCCACGGCGGACGGCACCGTGAAGAAGACGCCGCTGTCTGATTTTGCCAATCCGCGCAAGGCGGGCATCATCGCCATCAACCTCGATGATGGCGATTACTTGATCGGCGTCGCCCTCACCGACGGCCAGCACGACGTGATGCTGTTCTCCGACGAGGGCAAGGCGGTGCGCTTCGACGAGAACGACGTGCGGCCCATGGGGCGCGCGTCGCGCGGCGTGCGCGGCATGAACCTGGCCAAGGGCGGCAAGGTGATTGCGCTGCTGGTGGCGGAAAACGAGCAGCAGAGCGTGCTGACTGCCACCGAAAACGGCTACGGCAAGCGCACGCCCATTTCCGAATATACGCGCCACGGGCGCGGGACGCAGGGCATGATCGCGATCCAGACCTCCGAGCGCAATGGCAAGGTCGTCGCCGCCACGCTCGCCAACCCTGAGGACGAGATCATGCTGATCGGCACCAACGGCGTGCTGATCCGGATGTGCGTCGACGAAATCCGCGAGATGGGACGCGCCACGCAGGGCGTGATCCTGATGAACCTGGGCGAGGACGACAAGCTTGCCGGCATGAGCCGGGTGGCCGAATCGGAAGCGGAGCCTGAATCTGAATCGGAATAAACGGGAAAGGGCAGCCATGGCGATATTCAACTTCAGCGCGGGACCGGCGGTATTGCCGAAGGACGTATTGCTGCAAGCTCAGGCCGAACTGCCGGATTGGCATGGCAGCGGCATGTCGGTAATGGAGATGAGCCATCGCGGCAAGGAATACATGGGCATACACGCCCAGGCCGAGGCCGACCTGCGCGAGCTCATGGGTATCCCGGAAAACTACAAGGTGCTGTTCCTGCAGGGCGGCGCGCACCTGCAGTTTTCCATGATTCCGCTCAACCTGCTGCGCGGCAAGCCTTCCGCCGATTACGTGAATACCGGCGAATGGTCGAAAAAGGCCATCGCCGAGGCGCGGAAATTCTGCCAGGTGAACGTCGTGGCGGACGCATCGGACAAGAACTGCACCTATGTCCCCGCGCAGAACACCTGGAAGCTGGACGGGAAGGCCGCCTACCTGCACTACGTGGCAAACGAGACCATAGGCGGCGTGGAGTTCAACTGGGTGCCCGATACTGGCGACGTCCCCCTGGTGGCAGACATGTCCTCGAACATTCTGTCGCGTCCCGTGGACGTGTCGAAGTTCGGCCTGATCTACGCCGGTGCGCAGAAGAACATCGGGCCGGCCGGCGTCTGCGTGGTCATCGTGCGCGACGACCTGCTCGGTCATGCCGATCACCGCCTGCCGACCATGCTGGATTACAAAGTCCACGCCGATGCCGATTCCATGTACAACACGCCGCCGACCTACGGCATCTACATGGCAGGCCTCGTGTTCCAGTGGCTGAAAAAGAACGGCGGCGTCGCCGTCATGGAACGCGCAAATATCGCCAAGGCGAAGATCCTGTATGACGCCATTGACGCCAGCAACGGTTTTTATAATTGCCCGGTAAATGCGGCCGACCGTTCGCGCATGAACGTCCCTTTCACCCTCAGGGCTTCCGCGCTCGACGCCGATTTCCTCAGGCAGGCCGACGCGCGCGGGCTGCTGCAGCTCAAGGGACACCGTTCGGTGGGCGGCATGCGCGCCTCGATCTACAACGCCATGCCGCTCGAAGGCGTTCAGGCGCTGGCCGACTTCATGCGTGAATTCGCCAAGCAGCATGGCTAGGACTTTTCAGATCCTGACGCTGAACAGGATTTCCGCCGCGGGCCTGGCGCGCTTTCCTGCTGCGCGCTACGCCGTCGGCGGTGACATCGCGGATCCGGACGCCATCCTGGTGCGTTCACACAACATGCTGCAAATGCGCATTCCGCGTTCAGTCCTGGCCATTGCACGCGCCGGTGTGGGCACCAACAACGTCCCCGTGAAGGTGATGAGCGAGCGCGGCGCGCCGGTGTTCAACGCCCCGGGCGCCAATGCCAATGCCGTCAAGGAACTGGTCATCGCCGGGATGCTGCTCGCCGCGCGGAACATTGTGCCCGCGCTGCATTTCACCGGCAGCCTGAAGGGCGACGACGACGTCCTGCTGCAGCAGGTGGAAGAGGGCAAGAAGCAATACGCGGGCATGGAGCTGCGCGGCCGCACACTGGGTATAGTCGGCCTGGGCGCGGTCGGCCGCCTGGTGGCGGATGCGGCCATCGGCCTCGGCATGCAGGTCATCGGCTTTGACCCGGAGATCACCGTGGACGCCGCATGGAGTCTGCCCTCCCAGGTGAAAAAGGCATACAGCGTGGAAGAGCTGCTGCGGCAAAGCGATTTCGTCACGCTGCATGTGCCGCTGCTGGAATCCACGCGGAACCTGATGGATGAAAAGCGCGTACGGGCGATGAAGGCGGGCGCCGTGCTGCTGAATTTCTCGCGCGATGCGGTCGTGCACGGCGATGCCGTGCTCGCCGCGCTGGGCACCGGCCACCTGCGCGCCTATGTGTGCGATTTCCCGGCGTCCAGGATGCAGAACAATCCGGGCGTGATCGCGCTGCCGCATCTGGGCGCGTCCACCCAGGAGGCGGAGGGCAACTGCGCGGTGATGGCGGTCGATGAGCTGCGCGACTACCTCGAGCATGGCAACGTGCTCAACGCCGTCAACTTCCCCAATGTCTACATGGCGCGCGAGTCTGCCTACCGGCTCGCCATCGCCAATGCCAATGTCCCCAACATGCTCGGGCAGATCTCCACCGCGCTGGCGCAAGCGGGAATCAACATCCACAATATGGTGAACAAATCGCGCGGCGACGTCGCCTATACGCTGGTAGACACGGACAGCATGGTTCCGGACGAGGTGATCAACAAGATAGCGGCCATTCCCGGCGTGCTGCAGGTGCGCAATCTCCCCCTGGAAGAGCAATGAGCGAGAAGCTGACACAATATCGTGACCAAATCGACCGCATTGACGATGAGCTGCTGCGGCTGCTGAATGCGCGCGCCCGGCTCGCACAGCAGATCGGCCACGAGAAGGGCGGCGGCGTGGTATTGCGCCCCGAGCGCGAGGCGCAGGTGCTGCGCCGGCTATGCGCGGCCAACCCCGGCCCGCTGTCCGGCGAGGCCGTGACCCAGCTCTACACCGAGATCATGTCGCAGTGCCGCGCACTGGAGGCGCCGCAGGTGGTGGCCTATCTCGGTCCGGAAGGATCGTTCAGCGAGGCCGCGATGCGCAAACGCTTCGGTCGCGGCGCAAGCGGTCTGCCGGTGGACACCTTCGACGAGATCTTCCGCGCGGTCGAAAGCGGCAACGCCAGCTACGGCGTGGTGCCGGTGGAGAATTCCAGCGAAGGCATGATAGGCCACAATCTCGACCTGCTGCTGGTGACGCCCGCGAAGGTCTGCGGCGAGGTCGCCCTTCAGGTGCACCAGTGCCTGATGTCGCATCAGGCCGACAAGGCCGCGATCATGCGCGTGTATTCCCATCCGCAATCGCTGGGGCAGTGCCGCAACTGGTTGAACGCGAACCTGCCGGGTATCGAGCGCGTTGCCGTTTCCAGCAACGCCGAGGCGGCGCGCCGGGCCGCCGCCGAGCCGGAGAGCGCCGCGGTTGCCGGCCTGGCGGCGGCCGAGCGCTACGGCGTGCCGGTGCGCGCCGGGAACATCGAGGACGATCCGCGCAACACCACGCGCTTCCTGGTGATAGGAGACCAGGAAGTCGCGCCCAGCGGTTGCGACAAGACCTCGCTGGTGCTGTCCGCGCCCAACCGGCCGGGCGCGGTGCACGCCCTGCTCGGGCCGCTGGCCGAGCAGGGCGTATCCATGACCAAGCTGGAATCGCGTCCCGCGCGTTCCGGACTCTGGGAGTATGTGTATTACGTCGATATTGAGGGACACCAGTGTGATCAGCCCGTCGCTGCGGCCCTCGCGAAGCTGAAAGAGGTGGCTGCTTTCGTGAAGGTGCTGGGTTCCTATCCAGCCGCCGCTTAGGGAGACGCCCGCGGCCGTTTTCCGGATCCATGTTGGCTTACCGAATCTTATGAACTACTCCGAACTCGCACCTTCCTACATACGCGCAATCGCGCCCTACCAGCCGGGCAAGCCCATTTCCGAACTGGAACGCGAGCTGGGCATCAGCGGCATCGTCAAGCTGGCGTCCAACGAGAATCCGCTGGGCTGCAGCCCGAAAGCGACCGCGGCAATGCTGGAGGCGATCAAGACCATCGCGCTCTATCCCGACGGCAACGGCTTCGAGCTGAAGGATGCACTGTCGAAGCGCTATGGCGTGACGCCAGATTGCATGGTGCTGGGCAACGGCTCCAACGACATGCTGGAGCTGGCCGCGCGCGCCTTTCTCACCGGCGATGACTGCGCGGTGTATTCCGCGCACGCCTTCGCCGTCTATCCGCTGGTGGTGCAGGCAGTGGGTGCCACGGGCATCGAAGTGCCAGCGGTCAACTTCGGCCACGACCTTGGCGGGATGCTGAAGGCCGCAGTCGCGCAACGCGTCAAGCTGGTGTTCATCGCCAACCCCAACAACCCGACGGGCACTTTCCTCAGTGCGGCCGACCTGCTCGAATTCATGCGCGCGTTGCCGCCCGAGGTGCTGGTGGTGCTGGACGAGGCCTACAACGAATACCTGCCCGAGGAGTGCCGCTACGATTCGGTGAGCTGGCTGGCGGAATTCCCCAACCTCATCGTGTCGCGCACCTTCTCCAAGGCCTATGGCCTGGCCGGCCTGCGCGTGGGCTACGCCTTCGCCCATCCGCAGGTCGCGGACATGATGAACCGCGTGCGCCAGCCATTCAATGTCAACAGCGTGGCGCAGGCCGCGGCCGTGGCGGCGCTGGCGGATGAGGCGTTTGTGCGCCAGACCTGTGAAATGAACCGGCGCGGCATGGCACAGATCACCGCCGGGCTGGACCGCATGGGGCTGGAATATATTCCGTCCTACGGCAACTTCATCAGCTTCAAAGTGGGCGACGGCATGAGGTTCTATCGGCGCCTCCTGGAACTGGCCGTCATCGTGCGTCCCGTGGCCAACTATGGCATGGCCGAATACCTGCGCGTCAGCATCGGCACGCAAGCGGAGAACGAAAAATTTTTGGCTGCACTGCAGCAGGCGATTGAGGAAGCAAAATGATCATAGTAATGGGCAGGAATGTCACCGACGAGCAGATCGGCGCGGTGGTGAAAAAACTGGAGGCGGCCGGACTGCAGGCCAATATCTCACGCGGCATCGAGCGCACCGTGATCGGCGCGATCGGGGACGAACGTTCGCTTGATCCGGACATGTTCACGCCGCTGCCCGGGGTGGAATCGGCGATGCACATCGCCAAGCAATACAAGATAGTTTCGCGCGAATCGCACCCGGAAAGCACTGTAATCAGCATCGCTGGTGTGCCGCTGGGCGGCAAGCAGGTGCAGGTCATTGCCGGGCCGTGCTCGGTGGAGACCCAGGAGCAGATGGACTTGTCCGCAAAATACGTGCGCGAAGCAAATTGCCGCCTGATGCGCGGCGGCGCTTTCAAGCCCCGCACCAGCCCCTATACCTTCCAGGGCAAGGGTGCCGAGGGCCTGGACATTTTCCGCAAGGCGGCAGACCGCTACAAGCTGCCCATCGTTACCGAACTGATGGACGTGCGCCAGCTCGACCTGTTCCACCAGTACGATGTGGACGTGATCCAGATCGGCACCCGCAACATGCAGAATTTCGACCTGCTGAAGGAAGTCGGCCGTACCAACAAGCCGGTGATCCTCAAGCGCGGCATGTCTGCCACCATCTCCGAATGGCTGATGGCGGCGGAATACATCGCCGCGGGCGGCAACCACAACATCATCTTCTGCGAGCGCGGCATCCGCACTTTCGAGACCTACTACCGCAACGTGCTGGACGTGACCGCCATTCCGGTGCTGAAGAAGGAAACCCACCTGCCGGTGATCGTCGACCCCTCCCATGCCGGCGGCAAGGCGTGGATGGTGCCGGCGCTGTCGCAGGCGGCCGTGGCCGCGGGCGCGGACGGCCTGCTGATCGAAATGCACCCCAGCCCGTGCGACGCCTGGTGCGATGCCGACCAGGCCCTGTCTCCGCAGGAACTGAAAAACCTGATGGGTACCCTGGGCGCCATCGCCGCCGCAGTCGGCCGCGAAATCTAGGGGCCCGGTCGCCATGCCGGGTATGGAATTCACGCTGAAGCTGGCGCGCCAGGACGGGTACCGGTTCAGCGTCGATTTCGACCTCTCCGGTGTGCCCGATCTGCTGCTGGATGAGCCGGCGCCGCTCGGCGAGGGCAGCGGCCCCAACGCCTCGCGCCTGCTCGCCGCTGCGGTGGCCAACTGCCTTTCGGCCAGCCTGCTGTTCTGCCTGAATAAATTCAAGCAGGATCCGCATGAGGTGGTCGCCCGCGTCAAAGGCCACATGGTGCGCAATGAAAAAGGCCGGCTGCGCGTGGGTGGCTTCGATGTCGAGATCCGCTTGGGTGAAACGGTCGAACGCCTCGCGCACTGCGCCGAGCAGTTCGAGGATTTCTGCGTGGTCACCGACAGCGTGCGCCACGGCATCCCGGTAACCGTGCGCGTACTGGATGCGGGCGGACAGGTCGTGCATCAGAGCGCGGGCTGATCTGTCGCCCTCGGTCGACAAAGTTGCTGAAAGCGCCCAGGATTTGCCCGCAACCCGGAGTTCGGGTACAATGCGCAGCCTCGCAGGCGCGTAGCTCAGCTGGTTAGAGCACCACCTTGACATGGTGGGGGTCGTTGGTTCGAGTCCAATCGCGCCTACCATACGGTAGAGCAAAACAAGGCCCGCACGCGCGGGCTTTTTTCTGTCCTCCTTTCCGCCGATCACCGCGGCTGCCCCCTTCCCTCGTTCCTGATGCCCGCCGGCCGAACGGCCTGCCCGAAAAAAGAGTTGAAAATACAGGCGACAACCGAGACCCCGGGGCTTGTCCCGTGTCGAAAGAAAGGTGCATAATGGCCGCGCAGACCGGCTGTGCCAACGACGCGGCGCGGCCGTAGTGGCTTCAGTCGATTGGGGGAGGCTGGCATGGGACGTGGTGAAACGGCTGTCCTGGTGATGACAGCATGGGTGCTCGGGTGCAGCGCAGGGCCCGCGCAGGCTGCAGCGCCGGCGCCGCAGGCGGCAGCGGCGGAGAAAGAGGCCTATCAGAACGCGTTGCAGGATGCCGATGCGCTGGTGAAGTCGGGCGAGCCTGAGCGCGCCTATGCCTTGCTCCGGGGCTACGAGCAGGCGCACGCGGGCGAGGCGCGTTTCGACTACCTCCTTGGCATTGCCGCACTGGACAGCGGCAAGCCCGACCTCGCCACGCTCGCCTTCGAGCGCGTGCTGATGTCCGATCCCGGTTTTACCGGTGCACGGCTGGAGATGGCGCGCGCCTACTACCAGTTGGGCGACTTGTTGCGGGCCGAGGTCGAATTCGAGCGTGTGGCGCACGAGAACCCACCTCCCGGCGCGCGCGCCACCGTCCGCAAGTACCTGGAGGCAATCGCCGCCCGTAATCCGCGCAAGAAAACGCACTATGCCGCCTACGTCGAGGCGACCGCCGGGCGCGACACCAACGTCAACAATTCCACGAGCCAGCAGCAGGTCATCGTCAACATTCCGACGGTGGGTCCCGTCGTCGCGACGCTCAACGCCACCAGCCTGAAGGCCGCGGACAACTACGGCGGCCTGGGGGCGGGCGGCGAACTGTCGCATACCCTGAATCCGCACTGGGCGTTCTATGCGGGGGCCGACCTGCTCCAGCGCGATTACCATACCCAACAGGACTTCAACGCGCTCACGGCGGAGGGTCGCGCCGGCGTGATGTACGGCGCCAACGCCGAGCACGTCCGTTTCGGCGTGAACGGCGGCGAATACACCCTGGGCGGCCGGCGCAACCGCAGCAATGCCGCAGTCAACGCTGAATGGGCGCGCACGCTGAGTCCGCGCAATCAGGTCCTGCTGTTCGGCCAGTATCAGCAATACCGCTTCGCCGACTATGTCATGCAGGTGGACAACTTCAACCAGCAGGTGGCGGGCGCCGGCTGGACACACGCACTGGGCGACGGCCGTTCCGTGCTCTCGGGCTTTGCGTACTACGGGGCGGAGCAGGACATATCCACCATTATCACCACCGCCACGCCGGACGGCGGCCGCACCGACGGCGCCAAGCGCCTGGGCGGGCTGAGAGTCGGCGGCCAGACCATGTGGGGCGGCCGAACGATGCTGTATGCCAACGCGGGCTGGCAGGCGGGCCTGTACAGCCGGGTCAACCCGTTATTCCTGGTGCAGCGTTCAGACCGCTATGTCGACTTGGCCATGGGGGCCGTGTGGCAATGGAACCCGTCGTGGTCGCTCAGTCCGCAGCTTGCGCATGCGCATAACAGCTCCAATATCCCGGTGTACAGCTACAGCCGCACCGACCTATCGCTGACCTTGCGCCGCGATTTCAGATAGCAGACCCGAGCGGGAGGTGACATGAAAAAAATACGGCCCAAACTTCTTGCAGCAGCCTGTCTTGCACTGCTGGGCGCGTGCGGCGCCGCCTTGGCCGCGCCTGCCGGGAAAGTTGAATATGTCGCCGGGGCGGTGCAGGCCATCGGCGCAGGCGGACAGGTCCGCATCCTCGCCAAGGGTGATGCCGTGGATGAAGGAGACACCCTGGTCACGGGCGCCGATGCCGCAGCCCAGGTGCGCATGGAGGACGGCGGCCTGGTTGCCCTGCGTTCCGACACCCGGATGAAGCTGGACAGCTTCCGCTTCGACGGCAAGCAGGATGGCACCGAGCAGTATATCGTCTCGCTGTTCAAGGGCGGCTTTCGCGCGATCACCGGCCTGATTGGCCGCCTGCACAAGGAGAGTTACCGGATCACGACCCCGACCGCGACCATCGGCATCCGCGGCACCGACCACGAGACCATCGTCGTCGTACCGGGCAGCCGCCTGGCGGCAACCGTGCCGCCGGGGACCTACAACAAAGTGAACCGCGGCGAGACCGCGGTGAGCAACGAGCATGGCACGGTACTCGTGCTGCCCAACCAGATGGCCTATGCTGCCGCCGGCGCCGCACCTGTGTTGCAGCCGCTCAACCTGGATATTTTCGTCGTGCCGCCGCCGCCCGCGGCGCGTGCCGGGCGCACGGATACGGAAATGCGCGACAGCGCGATCGTCGACAGCGCCTTGCTCGATCCCGATCTCGCCCTAGGCCCGAATCTGCCGATCGGCATCATCTTTTCGCGCACACCGATCACAGCCACATACACGACGCTGGTGCCGGTCGGTGGAGCCTTTACCAACCAATTCTTCGTGCCGGTAACGACTACGGTTACGTTCTGATTCGGCGGCACAGAATGTCTGCGCGGTCTGCAGGTGCTCACACCTGCGTGGGCTAGGCGTGCGCGTAAGGTTCGACCACCCGCGCCGACCGCTCCCACAGCCTGTGCGCCAGTTCACGGTCAAGCGCGAGCGGCGATGGCGCGATGGCAGTGCAGTGATCGAAGTATTTTCCAGTCACCCCCTTTACATCCGGGGAAACCGCAAGATAGACGGAGGTGCGCGCGCCCTCGGATACCGGGGCACCCGCCATATCGAAGCCGGCATGCAGCAGCTTGGTGTTGATCACGCCGGGATGCAGGCAATTGGATGCGACGCGCGGTTCGCGCCGCGCCAGTTCGAGAGCGAACAGCGCGTTTGCGAGCTTGGAATTCGCATAGATGTGGTACGCGTCGAAACTCCGTTCGGCGTTCAGGTTGTCGAAGTCGATGCGGCCGCTCATGTGCGCGACCGAGCTGACTGTCACCACGCGCGGGTCTCCGGACCGCTTCAGCAACGGCAGCAGCAAGTACGTCAGCAGGAAGTGCGACAGGTGGTTTACCGCCATGGTCATCTCCAGGCCGTCGGCGGACAGCGTGCGTTGATGCATGTACACGCCGGCATTGTTGATGAGCACATCGAGCCGTGGCAGCCGCGTCAGCAGATCG
>DATFUZ010000047.1:0-4453 GCA_035260545.1 Gallionellaceae bacterium
CACCGCGGCTTCGCGCATGCCGGGACTGGACGGGCAGAAAATGTCCAAGTCCTACAACAACACCATCACCCTGCGCGAGGACGAGGAAAGTGTGAGCAAGAAAATCCGCACCATGCCGACCGATCCCGCACGCGTGCGCCGCACCGATCCGGGCAATCCCGAACATTGTCCGGTGTGGCCGCTGCACCAGGTTTATTCAAACGAGGAAACGCGCAACTGGGTGTGGCAGGGCTGCACCACAGCCGGCATCGGCTGCATCGAATGCAAGCAGCCGGTGATCGACGGCGTGCTCAAGGAGCAGCGCCCGATGCGCGAGCGCGCGCAGCTCTATCTCGACGATCCCACGCTGGTGAAGAACATCATCGCCGATGGCTGCGAGAAGGCGCGCAAACTCGCCAACGAGACCATGCGCGACGTGCGCGAGGCCATGGGCCTGGACTACAGCTGACGATGACAGAGAACGCCGTTCACGAAAACGCCGCAACCGGGACCGCTGCAGCCGCGAGCCCGATCGCGCACATCCACGGCGAGCCGCTGCTGGAGATGCCGCGCGATCTGTATATCCCGCCCGATGCGCTGGAGGTCGTGCTGGAGACATTCCAGGGTCCGCTGGACCTGCTGCTGTACCTGATCCGCAAGCACAACCTGGATGTGCTCGACATTCCGATGGCGGAATTGACCCATCAGTACATGGCCTATATCGACGCGATGCAGCGCAACCGCATGGAGCTGGCCGCGGAGTATTTGCTGATGGCGGCGGTGCTGATCGAGATCAAGTCGCGCATGCTGCTGCCGCGCCCGCCCAAGGTCAGCGAGGAAGAGAGCGCGGAGGACCCGCGCGCCGAACTCATGCGCAAGCTGCTGGAATACGAGCAGATGAAGCTGGCCGCACAGAAGCTGAACGCGCTGCCCCAGGCCGGGCGCGATTTCGAGCTGGTCCAGGTGCTGATCGAGCGCACCGTCGAACAGCGCCTGCCCAGCGTCAGTGCGGAGGATTTGCGCCATGCCTGGCTGGCTTTGCTCGCGCGCGCCAAACTGAATGCGCACCACAAGGTGCGGCGTGCGGAACTGAGCGTGCGCGAACAGATGACCAACCTGCTGCGCAAGCTGCGTCATGGCGAGTTCGAACCGTTCGACAGCCTGTTCGACCTCGAGGGCGGCATTCCGCAACTGGTCGTCACTTTCATTGCTATTCTGGAATTGGCCAAGGAAAGCCTGGTCGAGATCACGCAAACTGAAACATTGGGGAATATCTATGTCAGGGCAAGCCGAACCGTTACCGACGAGTGAGGGGCAGGAGCAGGCCGACCAGGCCGAACTGCTGGACCAGCCGGTGATCTCGCCCGAGGAGGCGGCGCTGCTGAAGAAGATCATGGAGGCGGCCCTGCTGACCTCGCAGGAGCCGCTGAGCCTGGCAGAACTGAAGAAGCTCAGCGATGCGCCGCTGGCCAGCGCCCAGGTCGAGGCGCTGCTGGAGCAACTCGCGCAGCAGTATGCGGACAGCGGCATCGAACTCAATCGCGTGGCCAGCGGCTGGCGCTTCCGTGCGCGCCCGGAAATGCAGGGGCATCTGGAAAAGCTCAATCCGCAGAAGCAGCCGCGCTACTCGCGCGCCGTGATGGAGACGCTGGCCATCATCGCTTATCGCCAGCCCGTGACGCGCGGGGACATCGAGGAAATCCGCGGCGTCGCCGTTTCCTCGCAGGTGCTGAAGACCTTGGAAGCGCGCGGCTGGATCGATACCGTGGGCACGCGCGACGTGCCCGGCAGGCCCGCGCTCTACGCCACGACCCGGCAACTGCTGGATGACCTGAATCTGCGGTCCCTGAACGACCTCCCTTCGCTGGAGGAGGTGGGCAGCCTGCTGGAGCAGGGCGGTGTACTTGACGAACCGGAGACGGCGGACGAGATCGGAGAGGAGGTGCCGGTGCCGCACGAAGCAGCGCGTGCACCCGAAGCGGCCGCTGCGTCCGAAGCAGTTGACGTCTCCGAAGAGGCCGTAATAGACGCAGAAGTCAGTGCACCTGGAAAGGCTGGCGTACCTGAAGAGGCCGGTGTCCCCGAAGAGTTCGCTGCACCCGAAGAGGCCGGCGGTTCCGAAGCGGACGATGCGCCCCAGCAGGACGGGCAGGGTGTGGCCTGAGCCGTCTGCCGCGACGCGCAGCGCGGGATTGCGGTGAAAACCATCCAGTCGCGGGACAACCCGCTTTTCAAGGAACTCAAGAAGCTGGCGGGTTCCGCGCGGCAACGCGGCAAATCCGGGCAGGCGCTGCTGGATGGCGTGCATCTGGTGCGCGCTTGTCTGGATGCCGGTTTGCAGCCGCAGCACATCGTGGTCAGCCGCTCCGCTGCGGGTGACGCGGAGGTGGCGGCCTTGCTGGACGGACTGACCGGCGTACCCGTGGCCAGTCTGGACGATGCCCTGTTTGCCGAACTGACCGAGCTGAAAACCCCCACCGGCGTTCTTGCCCTCATCGCGCGGCCGCAACCTGCGGTGCGCGCGACGGACAGTCAGTATGCCCTGCTGCTGGAGACCATACAGGATCCCGGCAATCTAGGTTCCATGATCCGCTCCGCCGCCGCCGCGGGCTGCGATGCGGTATTTCTGTCCGGCGATTGCGCCGATGCATGGTCGCCGCGGGTGCTGCGCGCCGGCATGGGTGGGCATTTCGTGCTTTCCATCAATGAGTCCGCCGACCTGCTGGCGACGGCGACAGATTTTGCCGGGCGCTGCCATGCGGCGACCCTGACCGCCGGCGACAGTCTATATGGCTGCGACCTGCGGGGACGGGTGGCTTTCGCCATCGGCAACGAGGGCGCGGGGCTCTCCCGGGCGCTGCAGCAGGCTTGCCGGATCTTCACCATACCCATGCCCGGCAAGGTGGAATCCCTGAACGCCGCCGCCGCCGCCGCCGTGTGCCTGTTCGAGGCGAACCGGCAGCGCGCCAACGCCTCCTGAGCAGGCTCGGGCAAGTGGTTGAGCCCGAAGCCGGCTTGGTGTAGAATAGCGGACCGGTCTTTCTGGGGATGTTTCCTGTTATCAGTCACATAGCTTGGCAGCACATCGCCGGAGGACGGCAAATCATCCATCCGTTCATGTTGGGGTGCCCGCAAGGGTCAGCTGACGGATGTTGAACTTAACCCTTAACGTTTCAGGAGTAGCAATCATGGCTGTAACTATGCGTCAAATGCTGGAGGCGGGTGTCCATTTCGGTCACCAGACCCGTTTCTGGAATCCCAAGATGGCCCCGTTCATTTTCGGTCATCGCAACAAGATTCATATCGTCAACCTGGAGAAGACCGTTGTCATGTACAACGAGGCAGCCGATTTCGTGCGCAAGCTGGCCGCGAAGAAGGGCACCGTGCTGTTCGTGGCAACCAAGCGCCAGGCGCGCGAGATCATCAAGGAAGAGGCGAGCCGCGCCGGCTGCCCCTACGTTGATTACCGCTGGCTGGGCGGCATGCTCACCAACTACAAGACCGTGCAGCAGTCCATCAGGCGCCTGAAGGAGCTGGAGGTCATTATGCAGGATGGTTCCCTGGAAAAAATGTCCAAGAAGGAAGGCCTGATGCTGCAGCGCGAGCTGGAAAAGCTGGAGCGCAGCCTGGGCGGCATCAAGGACATGCCGGGCCTGCCCGACGCGCTGTTCGTGATCGACGTCGGCTACCAGAAGGGCGCCATCGTCGAGGCGCAGAAGCTGGGCATTCCCGTCGTCGGCGTGGTCGATACCAACCACAGCCCGGCCGGCGTGGATTACGTGATTCCCGGCAACGACGACTCCAGCCAGGCGATCCGCCTGTATGCGCGCGGCATGGCCGACGCGGTGCTGGAAGGCCGCGAGCAGGCGCTCAACGAGGTGGTTGAAGCGGCTGCGGAAGCGGCGTAATCGCCCGTCCGGAAAAAAGGGGCGGAAGCCCCTTTTTTTGTACTGTCAATTCAAGTTTTCGGAAATCCCAGGAGTAAGGAAATGGCGGAAATTACCGCAAGCATGGTGAAAGAACTGCGCGAGGCAACCGGCCTCGGCATGATGGAGTGCAAGAAGGCGCTGACCGAAACCAACGGCGACTTCAAGGCGGCGGAAGAGCTGCTGCGCATCAAGAGCGGCGCGAAGGCCAGCAAGGCCGCCTCGCGCGTGACCGCGGAAGGCATTGTTGCGGTGCATATTGCGGCGGACGGCAAGACCGGCGCGCTGGTGGAAGTGAACTGCGAGACCGATTTTGTCGCCAAGAACGAAGACTTCCTGGCATTCGCCAGGAACCTGGCGCAGACCGTGGTCGAGCATACGCCGGCCGACGTTGCCGCGCTGGCTGACATCGTGATCGCCAATGGCTCGGGCACCGTGGAAGAAACCCGCAAGGCACTGGTGATGAAGCTGGGCGAGAACATGACGGTCCGCCGTTTTGCGCGCTATGCGGCCAGTGCCGGTCATCTCGCATCCTACCTGCATGGCGG
>DATFUZ010000048.1:0-45459 GCA_035260545.1 Gallionellaceae bacterium
CAGCGCCACACCCTTGGGCCTGCCCTCCGAGCCGGAGGTGAACAGCACGGCTGCGATCGCTTCCGGGTCGCGCTGGGCTTCCATCAGGCGCGGCAACAGCAGGCCTGCCAGCACCCACAGCTTGTCGCGCCACGCCATGGCGTGCTGCAGGTCTTCCAGATACAGCAGCTTGATGCCCTGCAGCGCGGCTACATCTGATTGCAGTCTAGCCTGCTCGACAAAGGCGCGCGAGGCGAAGATGGTGCGGATGTTCGCCGCGGTGCATGCGTCCTGCATGCCGGCCGCGCCTGCCTTGAAGTTCAGCATGGCGGGCACGCGCCCGCGCGCACCGGCGCCGATCAGCAGGCAGACGGTCGCGGCCAGGTTGGGCATGAGTATAGCTACCCGCTCGCCGGGTGTGCTGTGTCTCTCCACCAGGCGGCCGAGCGCCAGGGTCATCTTCAGCAGCTTGCCATAGCTGCATTCGAACTGCTTCACGTCTTCCACGGCGTTGCGGCTGCGCCCGTAGAGGGCGATGACATCCAGCAGCCCGGCATAGAGGGTCTGCCTGCGTCCGGTTTCGAACAGCATGCGCTGCATCAGGCGCCGCATCGCCTCGCCCGCCTTGTGCCGGCGTATGCGCGCGCTGGCGCCATCCGGCATGGGCAGGCGGGTGGCGGGCAGCACGGTGAGCGTCACCCGCGGGAACAGCCGGTGCGGATGCCTGCCATCCAGGCGGCTGAACCAGGAGCGTGCGGGGCCGTCCAGACGCACCGGCAGTATGGTGGCGCCGGACTTGGCGGCGACGAAGGCGGGACCGTCATACACTTTCATCAGCGAACCGGTGACGGTGATGCGCCCTTCGGGAAAGATCATCACCGGCCGGCCAGCCTCGATCAGCCTGAGCACAGTCTTGATTGCCATGGGGTTGGCTGGGTCGACGGTCAGAAAATCGCTAAGCTTCAGCACCTGGCGGAAAAACCAGCTCCGCGTCACGCCCGTGTATACGACAAACACCGGGTCGTAGGGCAGAAACAGGCCGAGCAGCAGGCCGTCCAGGAAGGATTCGTGATTGGCCACGATCAGCAGGTGGCGCGCATCCGGTGCGCGCTCCAGGCCGGCAACGCGCACGCGAAACAGCAGCTTGAGCAAACCCTTCAAAATGGCGCGTATGATCGCTCTCACATTGCCCCCGTTCGACGATCCGTATGACTAGCGTGGCGCTACTCGACGTTGCCGTCAAAATATATGTGCAACCTCTCGTCGCGCAGCAGGCTCGCCGGAGTGACCGTTTCGCGCTGCCAGGGAATGGCGCCCAGGTACCATAGCCGCCAGAAGCGCCGGTCGGCTTGCGGATTGCGCGCCAGCAGATCGCAAAAGCGTTCGACCTCGCCCAGCTTGACGCCGGCCGCCTCATCCACCACCTCGCGCACGAAGCGCGAGCAGAACTGGCGGCGCGAATGCAGGTTGAATCCCGGGTCGTAGGGGATACGGTAGCGCTTGCGCGCGGCTTCCAGCAGCGCGGCCTGCTGCCCGGCGTCGAGCGCTGTCTTCAGGCGGGCAAGCGCCACCCGGCCATCTTCCGAGCGCCTGACGAAGCGCGCCCAGGTCGTGGTACCGGAAAAGGGAATGCGTCCTTCCGCGATCACCGGCTCGCCGTCGGCAAGGTCAACCACGATTCCCACATGATTGGTCCAGCTCCGCGTGGTTTCGGCCACTTTGCGGAACGGCAGCAGCCTTACCCGTACGAAGATCGTGTCACCAACTTGCAGCCGGCCCCCAAGTTCCCCCAGAGTCGCGGCCTGGGGGGCGGTGGTGTGTAGCGGCCAGCCGGGCAGTTCTGCCCGGGTCAGCGGTGCAAGGGTGCGGTAAACGTGGCGTTCGCGCCGCGCCGGTTCCGGATGTCTCATTGCTGGTTTCCTCCCTGGGGTCAGTTGGGTACGGACTCAGCATAGGATATGGTTGTGAAAAACGAAACTATTGACTGAAAAGATGCGAATAACTACACTGCGAAGGATTAAAAAGCGATACTAAATGATGAGCGAAGCCGGTCAGTTGATCCAGACCATCAAGCGGCACCTGCGCAGTCAGGGCAAGACCTACCGTGACGTTGCGGCCGCGCTGGGCCTTTCCGAACCCAGCGTGAAGCGTCTGTTCGCGTCAGAGCGCTTCACCGTGGACCGCCTGGTGCAGGTGAGCAACCTGCTGGGCTATACGCTGGCCGAGCTGGCGCGCGACGCACAGGCCGCCCAGCCGCGCATCTCCATGCTCACGGATACCCAGGAGCGGGAGGTCGTCTCGGACCCGACGCTGCTGCTGGTCGCCGTGTGTGCGCTCAATCATTGGGAAATGGCGGAGATCATCCAGTACTACCGCCTGGAGCAGGCGGAATGCGTCAAATACCTGCTGCGCCTGGACCGGTTGCGGATCATTGACCTCTTGCCCGGCAACCGCATCCGCCTCAATGTCGCGCGGGATTTCGACTGGCTGCCGGGCGGCCCGATCCGGCAATATTTCCAGCGTCACGGGCTGGCCGAATTCCTCAAGAGCGACTTTGCCGGGCGGGACGAAGCGCTGACCTTCGTCAACGGCATGCTGACCGATCGCGCCATCGAGCAGATGCAGCAGGAGCTGCAACGGCTGCGCAAGCGGTTTGCCGAATTGCACGAGGAAAGCCTGTCGGCGCCGCTGGCCGAGCGGCACGGCAAGGGCCTGCTGTTTGCGATGCGGACCTGGGAGCCGCAGGATTTCAGCGCGCTGCGCCGGTAACGGCGTGCTGTTCGACTGAGGCAAGGTAGCGGTCGGCGGCGAGCGCGGCCTTTGCACCTGCGCCGGCGGCGATCACGATCTGTTTGTCCGCCTCGTCGGTGACATCGCCCGCCGCATACAGGCCGGCAACCGTCGTGGCCTGGTCGCGCGTGACCGGCACTTCGCCGTGGTCGTTGAGTTTGACCAGTGTGGCAATCGCGGTGCTGTTCGGTTCCAGGCCAATCTCGAGAAAGACGCCATCCAGCGCGATGTCGTAGAGCGCGCTGCCGTCCTTGGCTGCGAGCCGCACGCCTTCGAGCGCGTCGCGTCCCAGATACTCGCGCACCTGGCTGTTGAGGTGCAGCCGCACCTTGCCGTCGGCCTCGGCGCGCCTGATCTCATCGACCAGCGCCGGGTCGGCGCGGAAAGTGTCGCGTCCGTGCACCAGGTGAATCTCTGCGGCGTAGTGCAGCAGGTCGCGCACGGCGGTGAAGGCCGAATTGCCCCCGCCCACCACCGCCACCCGCTTGTCGCGATACAGCGGCGCATCGCACGTGGCGCACCAGGCGATGCCGCGGCCGATGAAGCGTTCCTCGCCCGGCACGTCGAGACGGCGGTTGCGCTTGCCGGTGCAGTAGATCACGCTGCGCCCGCGGTAGGCGTGTCCGTCCTCGGTATGCGCCACGAAGACGCCTCCGGCCTGTTCGATGCTCGCCACCTCGGTGTGGCAGCGCTCGGAAACCGGATAGGCCTCGACATGCTCGCGCAGGGCGCGCGACAGCTCCGCACCGCCGATCTGCACCACGCCCGGATAATTCTCCACCGTAGCGGTGTCGTTGATCTGTCCGCCCGCCTGCTTTCCGATCAGCACGGTTTTGCGGCCTTTGCGCTGGGCGTAGAGTGCGGCGGTCAGTCCCGCCGGGCCGGCGCCGACCACGATGACGTCGTAGAGTTCGTCCGCCTTGGCCTCCACGGCGTGGCGCAGTCCCTGCGCCTCGCGCAGGCCGGCCTCGATGCGTTCATAGGCGTCGGGATCGGCCACCTTCAGCATCTCCAGCACCGCCTGCTCCGGCGGCAGGGCGCCCTCGAAACCGCGCCGGCCATTGACTGCGGTGAGCGGCACGCCGTGAACATCGTAGCGGTTCGCGACGTCGGGAAATTCGCCGGCATCCACCATGTCTGCAGTCACGTGCTCGCTCGCGACGGCAAGTTGATGCGCCACGTGCACCATCTTGGGACAATAGGGGCAGCTCAGGGTGACCATCACCTCCAGGTGGATGGGGCTGCGCAGCAGGGCGGCCAGCGCGGCGACCGCCGGATCCACCGCCGCGGCGCCCAGCGAGACCAGGCGGATGGCTTCCAGCAGCGAGCCAAATTCGTAGCCGCCGGTCAGCCCGTAGAAGCGAATGCCGTAATCGCGCGTGCCGCGCACGACGGTGGCGGGCGCGCGCGCGATCCGATGTTCCAGCGCGGCCGCCGAGTCCAGCGGATGGATGGCGAGCGTGAGTTTGTCGCTCAGATTGACGATGGATTCGAGCAGTTCCTGCTGGTCGGCGCACGCGCCGCACGCATGCGGCTGAGTGAAAAATACGAGCTGCACCGGCTCCCTGAGTGCTTGAAACTGCTGGCGGATCTGGCTGGCAACTTCATCGGTGATCAGTTTGCTCATCACTGCTCTCCTTGACCTGTGCAAGTCCGACGCGGGCGCGGCTGCCCTGGTTCTCCGCCGCGGCGTTTGCGGCGGGCCTGCGGTGCGCGGAGGATCGCTGGAGGATGTGCGCCGGATGGATGCGCCGCCTGGCGGCGCCTACTCGGTCACCCCTGGTTCGGCGACCGCGGGCGCGCGTTCCACCAGCAGCGAATGCAGCCTGCGGCTGTCGGCGCGCAGCACGGTGAACACCAGGTCGCCAACCACGATGTGGTCGCCGCGCTTCGGCAGCCGGCCGGCCGCCTTGAGCACCAGCCCGCCCACGGTATCGTAATCCTCATCGCCGAACGCGGTGCCGATGGCTTCGTTGAAGTCCTCGATTTCCGTGGTTGCCTTGACCCGCCAGTGGTTCCTGCCGTCGCTGATGATGTTGTCCTCGGCCTCGTCGAAGTCGAACTCGTCCTCGATCTCGCCGACGATCTGCTCCAGCACGTCTTCTATGGTCACCATGCCGCACACGCCGCCGTATTCATCCACCACCATGGCGATATGGTTGCGGTTGCTGCGAAAATCGCGCAGCAGCACGTTGAGCCGCTTGGTTTCCGGGACGAACACCGCCGGGCGCAGCATGTCGCGCACGTCGAACTCTTCGCCGGCGTAGTAACGCAGCAGGTCCTTGGCCAGCAGGATGCCGATGATGTTGTCCTTGTCGCCGTCGATGACCGGGAAGCGCGAGTGCGCGGTCTGGACGACGAAGGGAATGAATTTTTCCGGCGGTTCGCTGATGTCTATGACGTCCATCTGCGCGCGCGGGATCATGATTTCGCGCACCTGGCGTTCAGAAACCTGGATGACGCCTTCCATCATGGAGAGGGCGTCGGCGTCCAGCAGGTTGCGTTCGTAGGCGGAATGCAGGAGATCGACCAGTTGCTCGCGGTCGCCCGGCTCGCGTAACAGCAGCGCCGAGAGGCGCTCCATCAAGCCGGGTTTGTCACTTTGGGGTACGTCCATTTCCTTTATTTGAGAACTGCATAGGGATCAGGATACCTTAATTTTGCCATCAATGCAGTTTCCATTTTCTCCATCTCTTCAGCCTCACGCGCGTCCTCATGGTCGTAGCCGTGCAGGTGCAAGGTCGCGTGCACCACGAGGTGAGCATAATGTGCTTTCAAATCCTTGTGTTGTTCCAGCGCCTCGCGCGCGACCACCGGCGCGCAGAGCACGAAGTCGCCGGTCAGCGGCGCGGGCACGTCGTCGTAGACGAAGGTCAGCACATTGGTGGCGTAGTCCTTGCCGCGGTAGTCACGGTTCAGTTCGCGGCCCTCCGCCTCGTCCACGATGCGCAGGGTGATCTGCGCGTCCTGCTGCAGGGCGGCGGCTATCCAGCGCCGGAACTGGGGGCGGGTGGGCACGTTGTGGTCCGCGCTTGCGTACTGCACCGCAAGCGACAGCCGGTGCGGCTTAGTCATGGTCCTTCTTCTGCCGGTCATAGGCTTCGTAGGCGCTGACGATCTTCTGCACCAGCGGGTGGCGCACCACGTCTTCTGCGAGGAAATCCTGGAAAGCGATGCCGCGCACCTCGGACAGCACGCGGCGCGCCTCCACCAGCCCGCTCTTCTGCCCACGCGCCAAATCGACCTGAGTGACGTCCCCGGTGATCACGGCCTTGCTGCCGAACCCGATGCGGGTGAGGAACATCTTCATCTGCTCCGGCGTGGTGTTCTGCGCCTCGTCCAGGATGATAAAGGAGTGGTTCAGGGTGCGCCCGCGCATATAGGCCAGCGGCGCGATCTCGATCGCGCCGCGCTCGAATGCCTTGGCGACGCGCTCCATGCCCATCAGGTCGTATAGGGCGTCGTACAGCGGACGCAGGTAGGGATCCACCTTCTGCGCCATGTCGCCTGGCAGGAAACCCAGGCGCTCGCCCGCTTCCACCGCAGGACGCACCAGCACCAGGCGGCGTGCGGTGTCCCTGAGCAGGGCGTCCACCGCGCAGGCCACGGCGAGATAGGTCTTGCCCGTGCCTGCCGGGCCGACACCGAAGGTGATGTCGTGCTGCTGGATGGCCTGCAGGTAGTCATTCTGGCGCGGCGTGCGTCCGTGCACCTCGGACTTGCGCGTCATCAGGACCGGCACATAGTCGCTGCGCGCGTCGGCGGCGCCGCGCATCGCTTCAATCAGTCCGAGCTGCAGCCGCTCCAGCGGGATGTCGTGCCGCGCGTCGCGGTAAAAGTTCTCCAGCACTTCGCGCGCCAGGCGCGCCTGCGCGCCCTGGATGGCGAACTGCTCGCCGCGCCGGGAAATGGTGACCTCGAGCGCGGTTTCGATCTGGCGCAGATTCTCGTCGAACGCGCCGCACAGGTTGGCCAGCCGCGCGTTGTCCAGCGGCTCCAGGGAAAAGCGGATATCCAGCGTATCGTTCATGACATAGCGTCCGGTCAGTCTGGCGCCACGATTTCGCCGCGCAGTGTGTGCACGGTGACCGCGGTGATTCTTACGTCCACAAAGCGTCCCAACATGCCGGGCGAGCCGACGAAGTTCACGATGCGGTTGTTCTCGGTGCGGGCGGCGAGTTCCTGCGCGTTTTTGCGCGAAACATTCTCCACCAGCACGCGCTGGGTGGTGCCCACCATGGCCGTGGAGATCGCGGTTTCCAGCTCGGCGATCCTGTCCTGCAGCCGCTTCAGCCGTGCGGATTTCTCCGCGGCCGGCACGTCGTCCGCCAGGTCGGCAGCGGGCGTGCCGGGACGCGGGCTGTAGATGAAGCTGAAGCTGGCGTCGAAGCCGACCTCCTCGATCAGCTTCATGGTCGCCTCGAAATCCTGCGCGGTCTCGCCGGGAAAGCCGACGATGAAATCGGAGGAAATCGAGATGTCCGGGCGCGCCGCGCGCAGGCGGCGGATGATGGACTTGTATTCCAGCGCGGTGTAGCCGCGTTTCATCGCGGCCAGAATGCGGTCCGAGCCGGATTGCACCGGCAGGTGCAGATGGCCCACGAGTTTTGGCGTGCTCGCATACACGTCGATCAGGCGTTGCGTCACTTCCCTGGGGTGGGAGGTCGTGTAGCGCAGGCGCTCGATGCCCTCAAGCGCCGCGATCGCCTGCAGGAGGAAGGCAAGGTCGACCGCCTCGCCGTCATCCATTTCGCCGCGATAGGCGTTCACGTTCTGGCCCAGCAGGGTGATCTCGCGCACCCCCTGGGTCACCAGTTCCTCCACCTCGCGCATCACATCCGCAAAGGGACGCGATACCTCGTCGCCGCGGGTATAGGGGACCACGCAGAAAGTGCAGTATTTGCTGCAGCCCTCCATGATGGACACGTAGGCTGCGCCGGATGCGGCCTGCGGGGCGGGCAGATGGTCGAACTTCTCGATCTCGGGGAAGCTCACGTCCACCTGGGCCAAACCCGATGCGCGCCGCGCCGCCAGCAGCTGCGGCAGGCGGTGCAGGGTCTGCGGCCCGAACACCACGTCCACATAGGGTGCGCGCTTGATGATGGTGTCGCCCTCTTGGCTGGCTACGCAGCCGCCGACGCCGATTACGAGTTCCGGATTGCGTTCCTTGAGGGCACGCACGCGGCCCAGGTCGGAGAAAACCTTCTCCTGCGCTTTCTCGCGCACCGAGCAGGTGTTGAACAGGATAACGTCGGCTTCTTCCGGCGTTTGCACCTGCTCCATGTTGTCGCTGGCGCGCAGCACATCGGCCATCTTGTCCGAGTCATACTCGTTCATCTGGCAGCCGAAGGTCTTGATGAATAGTTTCTTGCTCACGGCGTCGGGTTTCTGGCTCACAAATCGGGGGGCCCGGAATGCGGGCGGGTGGATGTATTGCGGAAGGGGCTTACATGGGCCCAATTCTACCGAAAATCAAGGTGTTCGACAAATGCTGCAGCGGTCGGGGCGGGCAAAAAAAGGGGGCGCCGCGGGCGGCGCCCCAGTCCAGGCAGCGAGGAGAAGGCTGTCGGTTATCAGGCAGTTCAAGGGTCAGAAAGCGAGGGTTGAGCGTTTGGGCGTCAATCCCCATCTTCTGGCCTCAACTTTGCGCTCAATCACGCCCCCCCGCAACGCCGGTCATGGGGAATCCGCCGCCGCTGATACCGGGAAATCGGCCCCAATCTCCCGTTCATCCAGAAGGCCTGCCGTTCATCGCTGCCTCAATACCGCCGGCCGCATCCGGTCCTGGAAAGATGAATCAAATAAATCAGTTTGCTATGACGCAATTCAGGCGGCAAGCATAAAAGAAGGCGCCGCGAACGGCGCCCAAGGGGGAAAGCGCACTGAATTCGTTCAGCGGCTATCCAGAATCCGGTCCAGGTGGTCGTCGAGGTCATTGATGACCACCCAGTCCGAGGCACCGGCCTTGCGCACCCGCGCCTCCCAGTGCGCCAGGCGGTTCAGGTAGCGGCGTGGGTCAGCGTTGTCCGTACCCAGCTTGGTTACGTTCAGCGCCACGACCCGTATTCCGGTGAGCTTGATCGGGAAGTCGCGCACTGCGCCGCGGTCGAGATCCTCTTCCATGTCGGAAAAGATCACGATGGTCTTGATGCCCGCGTGTGTTTCGTTCAGGTATTCCGCGCCCTGCAGCAGCCCGCCGGTGATGTCGGTGTGTGCGCTCCCTTCGGTATGGCGGGCAAAGGCGTCGATCTTCGCCTTGAACGCGCGCTTTTGCAGCGTGGCGCGGGACGGCCGGTCATCGAACGTAGCCTTGGCGACGATGTCCTTTTCGGTGAAGCTGCGCGACGCCACCTTGGCCACCGCGAGCGAGTCTCCGGGGTTCAGCGTCGCCAGAAGGTAGCTGACGATCTTCGCGGCCTTGTTGACCTGCTTGGCGTAGGTGCCGGAGGTGTCCACCAGCATATACACCGCCTGGGTGTGGGCGCGGCTGTCCCCGCAGCCGGCGGTGGACAACATGGCCGCGACGGCCAGTGCTGCGGCGAGGCGTTTCTTCATGATGCACTCCCGGGCTTTTGCGCTCCAGCCCTGGCGGGCAGTGCCACGCCGACGCCGGAAACGATGCGCTCGATGAGCAAGGGGATGACGATCAGCACGTCATACGCCATTTGCAGGACGCGGGACAGGCGGCGGAATGCCACGCCGACGAAGCGGCAGACGAAGGCCAGTGCGCGCATCACCTGCACCAGGAGCGCTCCGAGCACGGTGCGTGCGGCGTGCACTGCGCTCTCCAGCGGGATGGCGACGAAAGCCAGTGCAAAGGGCAGCACGAAGCCCATGATCATCTGGCCCGCCATCGGGATGTGGCTCAGCAGCCCCGATTCCTGCGCCGGCGCCGCGGAGGACGAGAGGTCGTGCAGCAGCGCCTGCTTGTCGGCCACCAGCATGTCGCGCATCAGAGCCAGCGAGGACTCGATGCACGCCAGGATGATCAGGAAGATCAGCGCGGCCAGCATCAGCTTGCGGCGCATGCCATCGTCCATGCTTGCGATGCGCGGAAACAGGCTGGTGACGCGCAGCGATTCCAGCAGGAACAGGCCCATCGAGGCCTCCATCAGGATGATGACCAATGCCGCCACATCGGAGGTCTTCAGGCTGTTGGTGAGATAGTCGCTTGCGCCCACCATTTCCGACATCGGCAGGGCGATCAGCTTGAAGTTGATGAACGCGCCGCCAAGTGCGATTAACATCACCAGACCTGCGATCACGAACTGCACGAAACCGGAAATGGTGAGCGCATGCTCCGCCTTCACGTCCCGGGCACGCATGGCTTGGTACTTTTCCATGTGGTCGTCGATCTTCTTGCTGTTGGTGTCCAGCGAGATCATCTTCTTGTCCACTTCCTCCATGGCCTTGCTCACCGAACGCCAGGTCGGCATCATCGCCTTCAGGATCTTGTGGCGGCCTTCGCAGGAATGGCGGTACTCGGTCACTGTCTTGTCGTGGATCTTCTGCACGGATTTATGCACGTCTTCCAGCAGCTTGCGCGGAATGTCGCCGCCGGACTGGATCTGCGCCACGGATTCCAGAGCGCGCACCCATTCCGGCGGGGGCGGCGGCACCTCGCCGCAGCGCTGGTAGTCGTCCTCGATCCGGGTGATGTCTTCCATCAGCTTGCGCTGCAGCGCGGGGTACTCCTGCAGGTCTCTGCGCACGGTGCTGGCGATGCGCTCGAACTCGCGTTCGATGTGCTCGGCCGCCTCGCTTTGCCCCTGCGCCAGCAGCACCGTGCGGTTGCGCTCGCGCAGCGCGTTCGCGCTTCCGAACAGCCAGTGCGACGCCACACGCATGGAAGAAGCAACCAGATGGCACACGGCCTGGATTACGCCGTGCATTTGCGCGCGCGCGGCGTAGAGGAAGGTCGTCGCCAGCAGGAACAGCACCAGCAGCGACAGCGGTAGGTTATGGGGCCAAAACAGCAAACTATGCCAGTTCATTTAAAGCCTCCTGCGATTACCGGAATGGAGCCCACTTATTGTGAGCATGAGGCAAGCTATCGTGGGGCCTACTCTGCGCCTCCCCGTCCCGGGAGGGCAACGCCGTTCAGGCTTGTTGCACATCCGTACCAGCGGCGGTGAGGGCTGTCCTGCACCATTCGTCCGGAATGGCCGCCGTCCGTCGGGGCACGTGCGCCCGCCGGCCCCAGCGGGTGCAAAATGAAAAATTTCGCCGACGTTGTCCTTGAGTTTGCCGGCGCGAACGATTAACCTGAACATCCTGATTTGGGGGAGGCGCCTAAGCGAAGACGACCATGATCACTCTGCGGAAATCCGGTGCGCGCGGCCATGCGCATCACGGCTGGCTGGAAAGCTGGCACAGCTTCTCCTTTGCCGACTACCAAGATCCGGCGCATGTGCGCTTTGGCCCCCTGCGCGTCATCAACGAGGACATCGTGCAGCCCGGCACCGGCTTCGACACCCACGGCCACCGCGATATGGAGATCCTCACCTACGTGCTCGACGGCACATTGCGCCATCGCGACAGCATGGGCAACGAGGGCGACATCCGCCACGGCGAGATGCAGTTGATGCGCGCCGGTACCGGCGTGACGCACAGCGAATTCAATCCTTCGCCGCATGAGGCCGTGCACCTGCTGCAGATATGGGTTCTGCCCGACGCACAGGGGCTCGCGCCCGGCTATTGGCAGAAATCCGTCCCGGTGCGGGAGACCCGCGGCCGGTGGTGTTTGCTGGTGTCGCCGGATGCGGCACATGACGCCGGCGACGGGGCCTTGCACATCCATCAGGACGCGCACGTGTCGGCGGCCATGCTGGATGGCGGCGATGCGCTGGCGTATCCGCTCGCACCGGGGCGGCGCGCCTATCTGCATGTGGCGCGCGGCAGGTTGGCTGCCAACGGGCAGGCGCTTGCGGCAGGCGACGCGCTGATGTATCTGGACGAGGACAGTGTCGAACTGAGCGCGGGGGATAATGCCGAGGTGCTGCTGTTCGACATGGGGTGACCAACAATTTCCTGAGCGAGGGACGGCATGAAGATCGGATTCATCGGTTTGGGCCATATGGGGGCGGGCATGGCCGCGCGCCTGTGCGACGCGGGGCAGGACGTCACGGTGTATAACCGCACGGCGGCGCGCATGCAGCCGCTGCTCGAAAAGGGTGCAAAACCTGCGGCCAGCGTGGCCGAGGCCTGCGCGGGCGATGTGGTCTTTACCATGCTGGCGGACGATGCCGCGGTGAGCGATGTCGCGTTTGCACCGGGGGGCATTGTTGCCAGCTTGACTGCGGATGCCATCCACGTTTCCTGCAGCACGATCAGTGTCGAACTGTCCGGGCAGCTCGCCAGGGCGCACGGCCGCATGCAGCAAGGTTACCTTGCCGTGCCCGTGTTCGGACGGCCGGACGCGGCTGCGGCGGGCAAACTGTTCCTGGTCGCTGGCGGTGAGCCCGCCCGGCTCGAAAGGGTGCAGCCCCTGCTCGACATCGTCGGCCAGCGCACCTATCCCCTCTCGCAGCAGCCCGAGGCCGCCAATCTGGTGAAGCTCTCCGGCAACTTCCTGCTCGCCAGCCTGATCGAGTCGCTGGGCGAGGCCATGGCGCTGGTGGAGAAGGGCGGGGTGGACCGGCATGCCTACCTCGACATGCTCACCTCCAGCCTCTTCAATATACCGGTGTACAAGAACTACGGCGGCATGATCGCCGCCCGCCGCTTCGAACCGGCCGGGTTCGCCGCGCCGCTGGGGCAAAAAGACGTGCGCCTGCTGCAGGCCGCGGCCGAAGAGCTGCAGGTGCCGCTGCCGTTCGCCGGCATCCTGCGCGACCGCTTCCTTGAGCTGCGCGCGCATGGCGGCGAAAATCTCGACTGGTCGGCGATAGGCGCACTGGCCGCGAAGGGAGCGGCGCTGGATACCTGAGCGCGCTGGGCAAGTCCGGCGGGGCGGGAGCGGCTAGGCGGGAGAATTCTTCACCCGGGTGATGCGGATCACTTCGGGGATCTTGCGCAGGCGGCGCATCGCATTGGCGAGGTGCAGGCGGTTGTTCACCTGTAGCGTGAAGTGCAGGCTGGTGTACTCGCCTTCATTGGCGAAGTGCACGTTCTCGATGTTGGATTCAGCCTCGGCGATGGCCGCTGCCGCCTTGGCCAGCACCCCGCGCTGGTTGACCACGAGCAGCTTGATGTTCACGCTGAACGGCCGGTTGATGTTCTTGTCCCATACCACGTCCAGCCATTTGTCTGCGCTGTTGCGTCCCTTGCGCAGCGTGGCGCAGTCATGGGTATGGATTACCAGCCCCTGGCCGCTCTTGATCACGCCGATGATGGGGTCGCCCGGAATCGGCATGCAGCACTTGCCGAACTGCACCGCCATGCCTTCGGTGCCGAGTATGGTGAAGGGGCCGGTGCCGGCCGATTCGGTCTCGCCGCCTTCGCCGCCGCGCGCGAGCTGGTGCGCAACCACGATATTGAGGCGGCGCCCGAGGCCGATGTCGGCGAGGATCTCCTCGCGCGATCTCGCCCCAGTGTCCTTCAGCAGTTTGTCCCAGCGCGCATCGTCGATGTCCTGCGTCTTGAGGTTGAAGGCGGACAGGGTCTGGTTCAGCAGGCGCTCGCCCAGGTTGGCCGATTCGTGGAAGTGCGTGGTCTTCAGGAAATGGCGGATCTGGCTGCGTGCCTTGCTGGTCTCGACAAAGCCTAGCCATGCGGGATTCGGGTTGGCATGCGGGGCGGTGATGATCTCCACGCGGTCGCCGTTGTGCAGCACGGTGCGCAGCGGTACCAGCTCGAAATTGACCTTGGCCGCGACGCAGCGGTTGCCAATGTCGGTGTGCACGGAATAGGCGAAGTCCACCGTGGTCGCGCCGCGCGGCAGCGCCAGGATCTTGCCCTTGGGCGTGAACACATAGACCTCGTCCGGGAACAGGTCTACCTTCAGGTGTTCCAGGAACTCCACCGAGTCGCTGCTTTGCGACAGGCTCTCCAGCAGGCTCTGCAGCCACTGGTGGGTCTTCTGGTGCAGCTCGGCAATCGGCGTCTCCGCGGTTTTGTACAGCCAGTGCGAGGCCACGCCCGCCTCGGCGATGCGGTGCATTTCCTTGGTGCGGATCTGCACCTCGATCGGCGTGCCATACGGCCCGAACAGCGTAGTGTGCAGCGACTGGTAGCCGTTGGCCTTGGGGATGGCGATGTAATCCTTGAACTTGCCGGGAATCGGCTTGTACAGGCCATGCAGTGCGCCCAGCGCCAGGTAGCAGGAGGGGAGGTCATCCACCAGCACGCGGAAGCCATAGATGTCCAGCACCTCGGCGAATTCCAGCGACTTGGTCTTCATCTTGCGGTAGATGCCGGAGATATGTTTTTCCCGGCCCTGCACCTGCGCCTTGATGCGCGTGTCCTTGAGCCGCTGGACGATGGCCTCCTGGATCTTGCCCACCACCTCGCGGCGGTTGCCGCGAGCCGACATCAGCGCCTTGCTGAGCACCGAATAGCGCGTCGGGTAAAGATACTTGAAGCTCAGGTCTTCCAGCTCCTGGTAGATGGAGTTGAGCCCCAGGCGGTTGGCGATGGGCGCATAGATCTCCATGGTCTCGCGCGCGATGCGCTTGGCCTTGGCGCGCGTCAGCACGCCCAGCGTGCGCATGTTGTGCAGGCGGTCGGCCAGCTTGATCAGGATGACGCGCACGTCCCGTGTCATCGCCAGCAGCATCTTGCGGAAGTTCTCCGCCTGGGCGTCTTCCTTGGTCTCGAACTTGATCTTGTTCAGCTTGGAGAGCCCGTCCACCATGTCTGCCACGGACTTGCCGAACTTTTCGGTTACCTCGTCCTTGCCGATCGGCGTGTCTTCCATGACATCATGGAGGATGGCGGCCATGATGGCCTGGGCGTCGAGATGCAGCGGCGCCAGGATGCGCGCGACCGCAATCGGGTGGGAAATATAGGGATCGCCGGAGCGCCGGGTCTGCCCCCGATGCGCGGACTTTCCGAATTCGACCGCCTGCCGGATGTGCTCGACATCCTTGTGTTTCAGGTAGGCGGAAACCTCATCGAGGAGCGCTTCGGCGTCGGACATCTGGCTGTTGTTCCGGATCTGTGGAGCCGGCAGTGGTTGTGCATGGCGGCTGCGTGCGTTGCCGGCGAGTCGGCCGTTGGCGCGCGCCGCGCAACTTCAGTGCCGGGTTTCGCAACCCGGCATGCCGCCAGGAGGCGTCAGGCCTGCCCGCGGTTCAGGATCTCCTTGCCGACCTTGCCTTCGCTGATCTCGCGCAGGGCGACGACCGTGGGCTTGTCCTTGCCTTCCTCTACCAAGTAGTCGGCGCCATTCGCCAGTTGGCGGGCGCGGTAGGTCGCGGCGAGCGTCAGTTCGAAGCGGTTGGGAATCTGCGCCAGGCAGTCCTCTATGGTAATGCGGGCCATGTGGGTTTACCTCTCGTTGAGTTGATCGATCAATTCCTGATGACGGGCCAGTTGCCGGTCGCGGCGCGCTCTTTCGGCGACCACGACGCAACGCAATTGCTGTACGGCTTCGTCCAGTATGTCGTTGATGATAACATAATCGAATTCAGCCACATGCGAGATCTCGTCGCGGGCCGACTGCATGCGGCGGGCAATCACCTCGGGGCTGTCTTTACCCCTTCCGTTAAGGCGGTCCTCCAGGGTCGCGATGGACGGCGGCAGGATGAAGATGCTCGCACAGTGCGGGAAGATCTGCCGCACCTGCTGCGCTCCCTGCCAGTCGATTTCCAGCAGAATGTCGCGCCCGGCTTCCATTTTCGAGCGGATCCAGGACTGCGAGGTGCCATACAGATTGCCGTAGATCTCCGCGCTTTCGAGGAAATCCCCCCGGTTGGCCATCTCCATGAAGATGTCCCGGCTGACGAAGTGGTAGTCCCTGCCGTTTACCTCGCCGGCGCGGGCTGGCCGGGTAGTGTAGGAGATCGACAATTCAATGCCCCGCGTGGTGGCCAGCATGCCTTTGACCAGGCTGGTCTTGCCCGCGCCAGACGGCGCGCTGACGATGATCAGGTTTCCGGACATGATTGTTCCTACTCGATATTCTGGATCTGCTCGCGCATCTGCTCGATCAGGATCTTCATTTCCATGGAGGCACGGGAGACTTCCGCATCGACCGACTTGGAGCCCAAGGTGTTGGCCTCGCGGTGCAATTCCTGCATCAGGAAATCCAGGCGCTTGCCTACCGCGCCGCCCTTGTCCAGCGCGCGTTGCAGCTCCGTGAGGTGGGTTTGCAGCCGCGAAAGCTCCTCGTCCACGTCTATCTTGCTGGCAAACAACGCAATTTCCTGGTGCAGGCGCTCGGTGTCGGCGCCCTGCAGGGCTTCGCGCAGGCGTGCGGCGAGTTTGGCCTCATAGGCGGCCACGGCGGCGGGGATGCGCGGCGCGACCGCCGTGCAGAGTTCCGCGATCTGGGCGGCGCGCTGGGCAAGGAAGGACCTAAGCTTGTCGCCTTCGCGGGCGCGTGCCGCCGAGAATTCGCCCAGTACGCGCTGCGCCAGTTCCAGCACGGCGGTGCTCAGCGCGTCCGCCGGCAGTGCCGCGCTTTCCAGCATGCCGTTCCAGCGCAGAATGTCTGCCACGCCCAGGCTGCGCGCCTCGGGCAGTACCGCCTGCACTTCATCATTCCAGGTGGCCAGTTGCTTCAGCAGCATGGCGTTGAGGCGGGCCGGGTTCTTGTCCGCTGCGTGGGCGAAAAAACCGATCCGGCACTCGACCTTGCCCCGCGTCAGCCCGGCCGCCAGCAGTTCGCGCACGGCGGGCTCCACAGGCCGCAATTCATCCGGCATGCGGAACTGGATGTCCAGATAGCGGTGGTTGACCGCCCGCAATTCGAGCGACAGCGAGCCGGTCTCCACCTCGAGAGTCCCCGCCGCGAAGCCGGTCATGCTGTAAATGTTTGCCATTCCCACAAAATGAAGCAAGCTTTAAAATGCACATTATATTACGATAACGCTTTATGAATTTTTCCATCTATCAATCCAGCAGGATCGGCGGGCGCAAATACAATCAGGATCGCGTGGCCTATGCCTATACCAGCGACGCGCTGCTGCTTGTGCTGGCGGATGGCATGGGTGGGCATCTGCATGGGGAGATTGCAGCCCAGACCGCCATCCATATGTATATGCAGGCATTTGCCCAGGTGGCGCACCCGCGTATCCAGGATCCGGTCGCCTTCCTGCAGGATGTCATGCAGTTTGCGCACGACACCATCCTGAAATATGCGGTCGACCATAATCTGCCCAGCAACCCGGGCACCACTTGTGTCGCGGCGCTGGTGCAGGACAACCAGGTGCACTGGGCGCACGCCGGCGATTCGCGCCTGTATCTTATGCGCAACCAGGAATTGCTGCTGCTGACCCACGATCACTCCCTGGTCCAGCAATGGGCGGACTGGGGCATTATCGGCCAGGAGGAAATCCGCACCCATCCCGACCGCAACAAGATCACCAATTGCCTGGGCGGCGTGCCCACCATGTTCTTTTCGGAATCGCCGCCGCCGGTGCCGATCCAGCAGAACGACCTGCTGCTGCTGTGCAGCGATGGTCTGTGGGGCCCGCTGGAGGATGATGGCATCGCCGAAGGCCTGGACGGCCATGCGCTGCCCGCCGCGGTGGACAAGCTGATTGCCGAGGCCATCCTGCGCGAGGGCCCCAATGCGGACAACACGACCGCCCTGGCGACCCGCCTGGGCGACGGAGAGGAAGCTCACTCCACGGACGAGGCGGTATGCACCGTGCTCGATTACCGTTAAGCCCAGTGCCCTGTCTTCCTCCCGGTCCTTTCCTTTCAATTTAAGACACGAGAATCTTGCCATGCGTCCCAGCCAGCGACAGTCCAACCAGTTACGCGACATCCGCATCACCCGCCGTTACACCAAACATGCCGAAGGCTCCGTACTGATCGAATGCGGTGACACCAAGGTCATCTGCACCGCAAGCGTGGATGAGAAGGTGCCGCCGCACAAGAAGGGCAGCGGCGAAGGCTGGGTGACCGCCGAATATGGCATGCTGCCGCGCTCCACAGGCGAGCGCATGGGCCGCGAGGCCGCCCGCGGCAAGCAAACCGGCCGCACCCAGGAAATCCAGCGCCTGATCGGGCGCAGCCTGCGTGCGGTGGTGGATCTGGCGAAGCTGGGCGAGCGCACCATACAGCTCGATTGCGACGTGATCCAGGCCGACGGGGGCACGCGCACCGCGAGCATCACCGGCGCCTATGTTGCGCTCCACGACGCGATATCCGGACTGATGGCGAAGGGACTGCTGAAGGAAACCCCGCTGAAGGATTTCGTCGCGGCCATTTCCGTCGGCATCTATGAGGGCACGCCGGTGCTCGACCTGGACTACGACGAGGATTCCGCCTGCGACACCGACATGAACGTGGTCATGGTGGGCGACGGGCATTTCGTCGAGGTCCAGGGCACGGCCGAAGGCCACCCCTTCACCCGCGCCGAAATGGACGAGCTGCTGGAACTGGCCAAAGCCGGTATCGCCCAGATCATCGGCAAGCAGCGGGCGGCACTCGCGCAGTGAGCGCACACCACATGGACAAGCTGGTCATCGCCTCCGGCAATCCGGGCAAGCTGCGCGAATTCGAGTTTCTGCTGCGGCCGCTGGGCATTGAGGTGCTGCCGCAGGCGCAGCTCGGCATCGGGGATGCCGAAGAGCCGCACTTCACCTTCGTCGAGAATGCGCTCGCCAAAGCGCGTCACGCTAGCCGCCTGAGCGGTCTGCCGGCGCTGGCCGATGACTCCGGCATCTGCGTTGATGCGCTGGACGGCGCACCCGGCGTGTTCTCCGCACGCTATGCGGGGGAGCCGAAGTCTGACCGGCGCAACAACGACAAGCTGCTGCAGGAAATGCAGAACGTCAGCGACCGCCGCGCCCATTATTACTGCGTGCTGGTGCTGCTGCGCCACGCGGACGACCCGCAGCCGCTGATCGCGGAAGGCGAGTGGCATGGCGAAATTGCGCGCGAGGAGCGTGGCGAGGGCGGTTTCGGTTATGACCCCATGTTCTGGCTGCCCGGCCTGGGCCGGATGAGTGCGGAACTGGCGCACGCGGAAAAGCATGCCATCAGCCATCGCGGCAAGGCCCTCAAGGTCCTGCTGGAAAAGCTCCAGGCGAAAGGATAACGCCACGGCGCCCGGCCGCCCGCGTTCTGCCGCATGAGCACGCACCCCCTCTATCCCGCGGCCCTCAGGGCGCAGCGCGTCGGCTTCAAGACGCTGCCGCCGCTTTCGCTGTATATCCACATCCCGTGGTGCGTGCGCAAATGCCCCTATTGCGATTTCAATTCCCACGAGGTGCGCGGCGCGCCTGCGCCTCTCGCGGCGGTTCCGCAAGACACGGCGCACGGCCTGGACCCCGCGCTGGAGCAGCGCTACGTCGCCGCGCTGGTGCGCGATCTCGAACTGGCCTTGCCCCAGGTGTGGGGGCGGCGCTTCTACTCGGTGTTCTTCGGGGGCGGCACGCCCAGCCTGCTCAGCGGCGCGGCGGTGGCGGAAATCCTGCGCCAGGTGCGCATGCTGCTGCCGCTGGACATGCGCGCGGAAATCACCCTGGAGGCGAATCCGGGTACGGCAGAGGCCGGCCGGTTCGCGGCCTATCGCGAGGCGGGCGTGAACCGCCTGTCGCTGGGCATCCAGAGTTTCGATGACGGACATTTGCGCGCGCTGGGGCGGATTCATAACGCCTACGAGGCGAGGCGCGCCATCGAAATCGCGCAGCGCCATTTCGACAACATCAACCTCGACCTGATGTATGCGCTGCCGGAACAGAAACCCGCAGACGCGCTGCGCGACGTGGAAACCGCCTTGGCGTTCGCACCGCGGCATCTGTCGTGCTACCACCTGACGCTGGAGCCCAACACCCTGTTCTACCGCAATCCGCCGCCGCTGCCGGACGACGACGCCAGCGCCGAAATGCAGGAGCGAATAGAGCAGGCGCTGGCGGGACAAGGCTATGTGCATTACGAGACCTCGGCCTTTGCCCTGCCGGGGTGGCAGGCCAGGCACAACCTCAACTACTGGCAATTCGGCGACTATCTGGGTATAGGCGCGGGCGCGCACAGCAAGCTGAGCTTTCCGGATCGCGTGCTGCGCCAGGCGCGCTACAAACAGCCCCGGGCGTATATGGATCAGCTTGCGCTGGGTGAGCCCGTGCAGACCGCGCACGAGGTGGAGGCAGGCGAACTGGCATTCGAGTTCATGATGAACGCGCTGCGCCTGACGGAAGGTTTCGACGCCGCCCTATTCGAGGAGCGGACCAGCCTCTCCCTGGCAGGGCTGCGCGCGGCCCTGGACGAGGCTGAGCGCCGCGGACTGTTGATCCGCCAAATGAAGGAAAGCGGAAGCGCGATGGTCGGTCAGGCGGCCGTCCAGCAGCGCATTGCGCCAACCGCGGCCGGGCGGCGCTTTCTCAACGATTTGCTGCAGATGTTTCTTCCGGACTAGCCGCCGCAGGCCACGCGCGCCAACAGGCCAGCGGGCGTGGCCTGGCGGCGGCATCACGCGCGGAATCGCTCAGCGCGGCGTGCAGGTCTTGAGGAATTCGCGGCGCTTGCCGCCCTTGAGGTGCGCCTTATTGGCCTGGGTCGCGCAAGAGTTGGCACTTCGCCGCTTGCGCTTGGCCGTGGAGGCTGCGTTTTTTCCGTGTGATGCGCGAGAGGCAGCCGCAGGGCGGCGCTGGGTTACGGACGCACGCACGGCCGCCGCCTTGTTTTCGCTCATGCACGACGAGACATAGCCCGACTTTGCGCTGCTCTGCAGTTTGCGGTTCTTCGCGTTTTGTTCGCAACGGTCGCGCTTTTCCTGTTCGTGGCGTTCCCGGGCGCGGGCCGGGTCATTCATGCGCGCCAGGCAGTTCCGGATTTCTGAAGGCGTGGCATTGGCGCCGCCGCAGTTGTCACCCCCTTTGGCCATGACCGGGGTGCTGACGAAGAAGGCAGTAAGACATGCAAGTGCAATTTTATAATAGTGGCTCATGCTGGGATCCTTGTGAAAATTGCCGTAGAAACAGGCAATAGAAGTCTATCAAAAGGTCAGGATGATGACTGCGACAGTGTGAGTTTTGCGCAACTCAGGCGCTTCGCTCGAACAGCAGGTCCCAGACGCCGTGGCCCAGCCTCAGGCCGCGCTGCTCGAACTTGGTGAGCGGGCGGTAATCGGGGCGGGGGGCATAGTCTGCGGCCGTGTTCCTGAGCAGGGGTTCGGCGTTGAGGACCGCGAGCACCTGTTCGGCGTAGTCCTGCCAGTCGGTGGCGACATGAATATAGGCGCCGGGCTTGAGCTTATGCGCGAGCAGGGCCACTAGCGGGCTCTGGATCAAACGCCGCTTCTTGTGGCGCGCCTTGTGCCAGGGGTCGGGAAAGAAAATGTGCACGCCGTCCAGGCTGCCGTCCGGGATCATGTGCTGCAGCACTTCCACGGCATCATGCTGGATGATGCGGATGTTCGAGAGATCCTTCTCGCCGATCAGCTTGAGCAGGCTGCCCACGCCGGGCGTATGCACTTCGATGGCGAGATAGTCGTTTTCCGGATGCGCCTCCGCGATGGCGGCCGTGGTTTCGCCCATGCCGAAGCCGATCTCCAGGATCCTGGGTGCATTCCGCCCGTATGCCGTCGCCAGATCCAGCGGCTCTCCAGAATAGGGAATGCCAAACCGGGGCAGCAGGGTATCGAGTGAGCGTTGCTGCGCATTGGAAACCCGTCCCTGACGCAGGACGAAGCTGCGAATCGGCCGCCGTTCCATCGCGATCGTCCGCTTAATTCGCCGGGCCGATCAGCCCGGCGGTGGGGGAACTGGGGCTGGCGCTGTAGAATTTTCTGGGCATGCGGCCGGCGAGGAAAGCGCTGCGGCCCGCCTCCACCGCCTGCCTCATGGCGGACGCCATGAGAACGGGTTGCTGTGCGGCTGCAATTGCGGTGTTCATCAGCACGCCCGCGCAGCCCAGTTCCATCGCCACGGCGGCGTCCGATGCGGTGCCCACGCCGGCGTCCACAATCACCGGCACGCTTACGCGCTCCATCAGCAATTGCAGATTCCAGGGATTGAGGATGCCCATGCCCGAGCCGATCAGCGAGGCCAAGGGCATCACGGCCACGCAGCCTATGTCTTCCAGCTGCCTGGCGATGATGGGATCGTCCGAGGTGTACACCATCACCTGAAAGCCTTCCGCCACCAGCGTCTTCGCGGCCGACAGGGTTTCCACCACATTGGGGTAGAGCGACTGCGGGTCGCCCAGCACCTCCAGCTTCACCAGGCTATGTCCGTCCAGCAGTTCGCGTGCCAGGCGCAAGGTGCGCACGGCGTCTTCCGCGGTGTAACAGCCCGCGGTATTGGGCAGCAGGGTGTATTTCGAGGGCGGCAGGATCTCCAGCAGGCTGGGTTCGTTCGGGTTCTGGCCGATGTTGCTGCGGCGGATGGCAATAGTGATGATCTCCGCGCCGCTGGCTTCCACCGCGGCCTCGGTCTCGGCGAAGTCCTTGTACTTGCCGGTACCCACCAGCAGGCGCGAGGAATAGGATTTACCCGCGATGATCAGCTTGTCGTTGCTCATAATGTGAAAACTTCCTTAAATTCGCCACTGGGTCGAATACGTGGCCAGGCGCGATGAGCCAGGGCGGCAGCCGGCGAAAAGGCGGAGTTTACACGAGGTAAGAGCGCATTTCCGGCTGCTTCCGGCGCAGCATCTTTGCGCCGCAGCGGTATTCGGGATTCTGTTCAGCCGCCGCCTACGGCGACGACGATTTCCAGCCTGTCGCCGTCGGACAGCATTTGGTCGTCAAAGCGGCTGCGCGGCACGATCTCGCCGTTGCGCTCCAGCGCAACGCGCTTGCCGGACAGTTGCATATCCTGGATAAGGGCGGCGACGCTGATGGCTTGCTCGAATTCGCGCGGCGTGCCGTTTATTAAAACTGAAATCACTTCCAAACCTTTGCAGGGTTAGGTAACATCGCATTTTACACGCGGGTGTAGCTCAATGGTAGAGCAGAAGCTTCCCAAGCTTACGACGAGGGTTCGATTCCCTTCACCCGCTCCATCCTTCAGCCTTCCCGGCTTTTTGCCGCCTGCTCCAGCAGCCAGGCGCGGAAACTGGTCACCTTGTGCAGCGTCATGCGGTTTTTCGGGACCAGCACGTGGTAGCCCAGGCTGGTGGGCATGGCGTGGTTCAGCACTTGCGCCAGACGCCCGGCTTTCAGGTCCGTCGCGACCAGGCTGTGCCACGCCAGTGTCACGCCCAGCCCCGCCGTTGCCGCCTCGATCGCCAGGTCGGCATCGCTGAAGCGGCGAATGCGCAACGGCGTGCCGCTGGCGCCGGTCGCCGCCAGCACGTTTTCCCAGTCGGGGAACATTCCGCGCCTGACATGAGAGTCATCCTCGATCAGGTTGGTGCCCGCCAGTTCGGCCGTGCTGCGGATTGCGGCAGCGAGGGCGGGTGTTGCGACCGCGACGATCTTTTCCGGCATCAGCGGATGGGCGTTCACGCCGGCATAGTTGCCGTCACCGAAACGGATGGACATGTCCACGTCTTCCACGGCGAAGTCGACCAGGCGCCGTGTCGCCAGCATGTGCACTTCCACGTCAGGATGATGCGCGTGGAAATCGTCCATGCGCGGAATCAGCCAGCGTGCGGCAAACGCGGGCGGGACCGAGACGATCAACGGACCGCCAGCGCCGCCGGCGCGGATCTTGAGCATGGCGCGCTCCAGCTGATCGAAGGCTTCGGACACCAGCGGCAGCACTTCCTCGGCGGATTCGTGCAGGTCCAGGGCTTTCCCGCGCCGGAACAAAGCGGTGCCAAGATGGTCTTCCAGTAGCTTGATCTGCTGGCTGACTGCCGCAGGGGTCACGTGCAATTCGATGGCGGCACGCGCAAAGGACCGATGGCGCGCGGCGGCTTCGAAGAAGCGGAGTGCATTCAGTGGCGGCAGATGACGGGACATTAGATTATCTTAATCGCTGCTCAATAAAATATCGTTTGTTTCCCGGGTTCTTTGGGGATTACAGTTCGAACACTTTAATTTTACTTAATGGGTGGCAAAATGGGAAATATCACCATATACCTGCTGGTCTCGGTAACGGCGCTGTTCTGGGGTGCAAATTTCGTACTGGCCGGGCCCGTGCTGGACGCCCTGCCCCCCTTGTGGGCGGCCGCGGTGCGCTTCCTGCTGGCGGCCGGCATGATGCTCGCCATTGCGGGCATGCGGCGCGAAAATCTGCTGGGCTTGCTGCGGCGCCACGCCGTTGTCTATGCCCTGCTCGGCATCGTCGGCATTACCGCGTTCAACGTCCTGTTTTTCTATGCTATGAAGTCGACCTCGGCCAACAACGGCGCGCTGATCATGGCAATCAACCCGCTGCTGACTGTCCTGCTGGCCGCCATCTTTCTCGGCGAGCGGGTGACGGGCCGGCATGCGCTGGCCTTGCCGGTCGCTCTGGCCGGCGTAGCCGTGGTGATCTCGGGCGGCGACCTCGCGCGGCTGGAGACCCTGCGCTTTTCCCACGGCGACCTGCTGATGCTGGCGGCTACGCTTTCCTGGGCAGCGTATAACATCCTTACCCGGCGCTTCATGCCGCAAGGCTCGCCACTCGCGCATACCAGCTGGATCATGGCGGCGGGCGCATTGGCGCTGCTCGCCTTTGCGCTCGGCAGCGGCAGCCATATACACGCCGTCGGCGAGAAGGCCATCTCATCCATGCTGCTGATGGTGGTTGGCGGAACGGTGCTGGCTTATCTGTTCTGGGGCATGGGCATCCTCCGGCTGGGCGCCGGCCGCACGGCGATCTTCATCAACCTGGTGCCGGTGTTCGCCATGCTGACGGGCTCTGTAATTGGCAAGCTGCCTTCGGGCGCCCAGCTGGTGGGCGGTCTGCTGGTGCTGAGCGGTGTGATTATTGCCATGTTGCCGTCCAGGCGGCGGCTGGCGGCTGGCGCGGAAACACCTTGAGGCGCGGCGGCATCTGCGTCGCCGCGAAAGCGGCGGCTCCTCAGGCGAAAAAAGACCGCAGGTTATTGGCGTCGAGGATTTCCACCGCCTTGTTGCGCACGCTGATCAGCCCCGCCTTCTGGAAGCGCGAGAGGGTGCGGCTCACCGTCTCCAGCTTCATTCCCAGGTAGTTCCCGATCTCCTGCCGCGTCATACGCAACTGGAACGCGGACGGCGAATAGCCGCGTGCGGCAAAACGCTGCGACAGGTTGAGCAGGAATGCCGCCAGCCGTTCTTCCGCGTGCATGGAGCCCAGCAGCAGCATGGTGCCGTGATCGCGTACGATCTCGCTGCTCATGATGCGGTGCAGGTGGCGCTGCAAGGTGGGCAGCTTGCGCCCCAGTTCCTCCAGCTTGCCAAACGGCAGCTCGCACACCTCGCTGTCTTCCAGGGCAACCGCACTACAGGTATGGATATCGGTGCTGATCGCGTCCATGCCCATGATCTCGCCCGCCATCTGGAAGCCGGTCACCTGTTCGTGGCCGTTGGCGTGCAGCACATGCGTCTTGAAAAAGCCCGAGCGCACGGCATACAGTGCGCGCAGCGGCGAGCCGCTATGGAATAGATAGTCGCCGCGGCGGAACGTACGCTTCACGTGCGTCAGCGCCTCCAGTTGCGCGATGTCCCCCTCGGCGATGCCCGCCGGCAGGCAATTCTTGCGCAAATTGCAGGCGGAACACGAGGTTTGGGCGCGGGGCGGAAAGGAAAAAATATTTTTCATGATTGCGTGGGATAAATCTTCCTAATTAACAATCAAATAGCATAATTAACCATGTTTGAGCTATGTCAAAAGCTATCTTCCGGTTCAATGGCATAGTATCCTTGTGCGCTTACTTTGTCTTCAGGGGTCCGATATTCGCATTATGAGCACCATAGCAGCAACTTCGGAACTGGAAGTGGATCTGGATCTGATTCGCCGGCTGGACCGCAATGGTCCGCGGTATACCTCATATCCTACGGCCGACCGTTTTTCGCCGGCATTCACACCGGAATCTTACCAGAAGTGGGTGGCCCAGCGTGATCCCGGCCGCCCGCTCTCGCTGTATATCCACATCCCGTTCTGCAATACGCTGTGCTTCTATTGCGCGTGCAACAAGATCATCACCAAGGATCGCAGCCGGTCGGCCCGTTACGTGCAATATCTGATTAAGGAAATGGCCATGCAGGCCGCCCTGATGCCGGGCGAGCGCCGCCTGGAACAACTGCACTGGGGCGGCGGCACGCCAACCTTCCTCAGCGACGACGAGATGCGCGAGCTGATGGCCGCCACCAATGAACACTTCACGCTGGTGCCCGACGGGGAGTACTCGATCGAGATCGACCCGCGCAAGGTCACCGACGAAACCATCGCCCTGCTGGGCAGCCTGGGCTTCAACCGCATCAGCATCGGCGTGCAGGACTTCGATCCGCAGGTGCAGGTGGCGGTAAACCGCATCCAGAGTGAGGAGGAAACGCTGCGCGTGATGCGCGCGGCGCGCGCCAACGGCTTCAAGTCGGTCAGCCTGGACCTGATCTACGGCCTGCCCAAGCAGACCCTGGAGAGCGTCAGGGCGACGCTGGAAAGAGTGATCGCCGCCAATCCCGACCGCCTGTCCATCTACAACTATGCGCACATGCCGACGGTGTTCATGCCGCAGCGCCGCATCCACGAATCCGACCTGCCCGCGCCGCAAACGAAGCTGGACATCCTCAAGCTGGCGGTGAACATGCTGACCGATGCCGGTTATGTATACATTGGCATGGACCATTTTGCCAAGCCCGACGACGAGTTGGCGGTGGCTCAGCGCGCAGGGCGCCTGCACCGCAATTTCCAGGGCTATTCCACGCATGCCGACTGCGACCTGATCGCCCTGGGGGTGAGCGCCATTGGCAAGGTCGGCCCCACCTACAGCCAGAATTTCCGCGAGGAAGAAGAATACTATGCCGCGCTCGATCGCAACGTGCTGCCCATCATGCGCGGCATGGAACTGGACGCCGACGACTTGGTGCGGCGCGCCATCATCCAGGCGCTGATGTGCCATTTCGCCCTGGACAAGGCGTCATTCAATGACACCTTCGGCATTGATTTCGACAGCTATTTCGCCACCGAACTTGGCGAACTGTCCGAGTATGCACGCGAAGGCCTGCTGCTGATGTCTGCGGACCGGCTTGCCGTGACGCCCAAGGGGCGCATGCTTATCCGTAATATCTGCATGGTCTTCGACAAATACCTGCGCACCCGAACCGAGCATGCGCGGTATTCCAAAGTAATATGAGTCACTGAATTTCCTGGAACAAAAACCTGATGATCATGAAATGCGTGGATGACTTCCGCCTGCGCCTCGGCAAGCATGAACTGGTGCCCATCGTGTCGGGCGGCATGGGGGTGGATATTTCCACGTCCGCGCTTGCGCTGGAGATCGCCCGCCTGGGCGGGATCGGCCATATTTCCGATGCCATGCTGCCCACTGTGACGGATCGCCGTTATGACACCGACTTCGTCAAGGTGAAGCTGCAGAAATACAAGTACAACATCGACAATTCCGACAAGTCGGCGGTGAAGTTCGACCTCGGCCAGGTGGAAGAGGCCACCCGCCTGCACGTGGGCAAGGCCATGGATGCGAAGCGCGGCCAGGGCATGATCTTCATCAACGTCATGGAAAAGCTCACCATGAACGCCCCGCGTGAGACGCTGCGGGCGCGCCTGCATGCCGGGCTTTCCGCCGGCATAGACGGCATCACGCTGGCGGCCGGGCTGCACCTGGGGTCCTTCGCGTTGATGCAGGACCATCCGCGTTTTCATGACGCCAAGCTGGGCATCATCGTGTCCAGCGCGCGTGCGCTGCAGCTCTTCCTGCGCAAGAACGCCAATTCCGGGCGTCTGCCAGACTACGTAGTGGTCGAAGGCCCGCTGGCCGGCGGCCACCTCGGCTTCGGCATGGACTGGGCGAAGTACGATCTGCGCACCATCGTCCAGGAGGTCATGGACTACCTGCGCGGCGCAAACCTGGAGATTCCGGTCATTCCGGCGGGCGGCATTTTCACCGGTAGCGACGCAGTGTCCTACCTGGACACGGGCTCATCCGCCGTGCAGGTGGCCACGCGCTTCACCGTCACCCAGGAATGCGGCCTGCCGCCGGACGTGCAGCAGGAATATTTCAAGGCCAGCGAAGGCGACATCGAGGTCAACACGATCTCCCCGACCGGCTACCCCATGCGCATGCTGAAGAACAGCCCGGCCATCGGCTCCGGCATCCGTCCCGGCTGCGAGTCTTACGGTTACCTGCTCGATGCCAAGGGCAATTGCGCCTACATCGATTCCTACAACCGCGAAGTCGCGGCGCATCCCGACGCCAAGAAGATCTCGGTGATGGACAAGACCTGTCTGTGCACCCACATGCGCAACTTCAAGTGCTGGACCTGCGGACACTACACCTACCGCCTGAAGGATACCACCCGCCGCAACGACGACGGCAGCTACCGGTTGCTCACCGCAGAGCACGTGTTCCACGATTACCAGTACAGCAAGGACCACAAGATCGCCCTGCCGGAGTAGCGCGGCCGCAACCATTGCGCACGGGCGCCTGTTGTTTTGCCGCCCAGGTATTATAATTCCGCACGTTTCCTCACTCACTTCGGGACGGCGAAATGAAAAAGATCCTCAAGTATGTCCTGCTGGCGCTGGTCGCTGTCGCACTGGTCTTCGCGGCGCTGGTCACCTACATCCTGGTTGCGGTCAATCCGAACGACTACAAACCGCAGATCATCAAGCTGGTGAAGGAAAAGACCCAGCGCAACCTCAAGATCGGCGGCGACATCAAGCTGACCATCTTCCCCAGCATAGGCGCGGACATCAACAAGATCGCGCTCTCCGAATACCGCAGCGAGCGCGAGTTTGCCTCGATAGACCGCGCCCACGTCTCGGTTGCGCTCATTCCGCTGCTGTCGAAGCGCATTGTGGTAAACGAGGTCGAGCTCAGCGGCGCGAAGGCCGACCTTATCGAGTACCGGGACGGCAAGCTCAACATCGACGACCTGATCTCCCACGGCGCGGAGCCGGAAAAGACGCAGCCCGCCAAGCCTGAGGCGCCGGCGAGGCGCACAGCCGGGGCGCCGCTGGCGCTGGACATTGCGTCGGTTAGCGTGGACCACACCTCGCTGACTTACCGCGACGAAGCCACCGGCGCGCATTATGCCGTCAAGGACCTGCACGTGAAGACCGGGCGCCTCGGCAGCGGCTCCCCGACCCCGCTCGAAATGGGCGTGACGCTTACGGGCAACAAGCCCAAGGTCGATCTTGTCGCGCAACTGAAGGCCATGGTAACCCTGGACCTCGCGAAGCAAATCTACCGCGCCCAGGGGCTGGACCTGCAGGTCACGGGCGAGGCGGCGGGGATACGCAACCTGAAGCTCACTGCGAACGGCGATGTAAGCGCCGACATGAAGAGCGGGGAGCTGGGCGCGAAGCAATTCGTGGTCGACGTATCCGGCGTGCAGAACACCAATAACCTGACAGCCAGACTCTCGCTGCCGGGTGTCGAAACTAAGGGGCAGACCTTCAGGATCAGCGATCTGGCGTTGAATGCCGAGATGCGGCAACCCGACCAGGCGTTCAAGGTCAAGCTCGATACCCCGGTCGAAGGCAATCTGGAGAGTCAGCGCTTCACCCTGTCCGGGCTCAAGCTCGCACTGAACGCCACCGGCGACAAGCTGCCGAACAAGTCGGTCAGCAGTGAACTGGGCGGCAATGTGCAGATGGACCTGAAGAAGCAAGCCGTGGATGTGCATCTGGACGGCGGCCTGCTGCAGAGCAAGATCAAGGCGGATGCTTCCGTGAACGGCTTCGCCCATCCCGCCATCCGCTTCAAGGCCGACATCGACCAGTTCGATGCCGATCTTTACCTGCCCAAGAAGAAAGCGGGCGCCACGACCGGTGCCGCGCCCGGCGCGGCGGAGGCTCCCGAACAGGCGTTCGATCTTTCGGCCTTGCGCGATCTCGACGTGGACGGCAGCCTGACGCTGGGCGCCCTGAAAGTGCTGAACATCAAAGCCTCACAATTGCGCGTCGCCGTCAAGGCGCAGCGCGGCGAGGTGGCCGTGCCGATGTCGCTCAACCTCTATAAGGGTAGCGCCAAGCTGGATGCCAAGGTGAATGCCGTGCCCGCCAAGCCGGTGTTTGCGGTCAGGGGCGATCTTGCCGGGGTCGAGGTCGGCCCGCTGGCCAAGGATGCCGCCAACCTCGACATCATCGAAGGCAGGGGCAATATTGCGCTCAACCTCACCACGCAGGGCAATCTGGTCAGTGCGCTGAAGAAAGGCCTGGGCGGCACCATGGGCGTGAATCTGCGCAACGGCGCGGTGAAGGGCATCAACCTGCAGAAGCTCGTGCAAGGCTTGCAGCGACTGAGCAAGAACACCCGCCAGGAAAGCCTGGGCGTCGGCAAGGAAGAAAAGACCGCATTCACCGAATTCCGCGCCAACTTCAAGGTGCACGACGGCGTCGCGCATAACAGCGACCTCAGCATCAAGGCGCCGCCCACCGTGCATGTCACCGGCAGCGGCGACGTCGACATCGGCAACAGCACGGTCAACTACACCACCAAGGTGACCTTCGCCAAGACTGCGCACGGCGGTTCCGGCACGCTGCCGGTGTATCTGAGCGGACCCTTCACCGACCTCAAGTACAGGGTGGACTTGGGCGCCCTTGCGGCCAGCGTCGTCAAGCAGAAGCTGGAGGCCAAGAAGGAAAAGGCTCAGGAGGAGATCAAGAGCAAGGCCAGGGAAGAGCTGAAAAAAGGCCTGCGCAACCTGTTCAAGTAAGCACGGGCCGCGGCTACTGACATGGCTTCGTTTGCCTCGCGTCTCATCCGCTGGCAGCGCAGCCACGGCCGCCACGGCTTGCCGTGGCAGGGTGCGGACGCCTACGGGGTGTGGCTGTCGGAAATCATGCTGCAGCAGACCCAGGTGGCCACCGTCATTCCCTATTACGCGCGGTTCCTCGCGGCCTTTCCCACGCCCGCAGTACTTGCTGCGGCGAGCGAGGAGCAGGTGCTCGCGCACTGGAGCGGGCTGGGCTACTACGCGCGCGGGCGCAACCTGCACCGGGCCGCCAGCATCATCGTTGAAACATACGGCGGCAACTTCCCCCGCGCCTTCGATGACATCGCGGACCTGCCCGGCATCGGGCGTTCCACCGCGGCGGCCATCTGCGCGCTCGCCTACCACGAGCGCCGCGCCATCCTCGATGGCAATGTGAAGCGCGTGCTCGCCCGGCATTGCGGCATCGAGGGCTGGCCCGGGGAAAAGAAGGTCGAGACGCATTTGTGGGCGCTGGCGGAAAGCCGGTTGCCATCTGCAGTGAGCAAAGGCGATGCCTGCGCGGTGTACACCCAGGCCATCATGGACCTGGGGGCGACCGTGTGCACGCGCAGCAAGCCGGATTGCGCGGCCTGCCCGGTGCAGTCCGACTGCGTAGCGTTCGCGACCGGGCGCACTGCCGTGTTGCCGGAGCCGCGGCCGGTCAGGGCTGTTCCGGAGCGGAATGCGGCCTTTCTGCTGCTGCAGCACGGCAACGACATCCTGCTGGAAAAACGTCCGCCTAGCGGCATCTGGGGCGGCCTGTGGTGTCCGCCGCAATTCGACAGCCGGGAAGATGCTCTGGCATGGTGCGAGCGGCAGGGGCTGGACTGGCATGAGGATGGCGACGTCGCCATGTTTACCCATACCTTTACTCATTTCCGCCTCCACATCACGCCGGTGCGCCTGCGCCTGGCCTGCAAGCCGAGCCGCGCCGAGCAGCCAGGCCGCATATGGATGGATAACGCCGAGGCAGTGGGTGGGGCCATCCCCACGCCGGTGCGCCGCATGCTGCGCCAGTTGTGATGGCGGTGCGGAGCCTGGCCTGGGTGTGCTATCTGCTGGAATGCGCGGACGGCACCCTGTACTGCGGTATCACCAACAATCTGGAAAAGCGCGTGGACGCGCACAATGCGGGCGAGGGCGCGAAATACACCCGGGGACGGGCCCCGGTTAGGCTGGCCTATGCCGAAGCCTGCGAGGATAAATCCGCCGCGCTCAAGCGCGAGCGGTCCATCAAACGCCTGCCGCGCGCGGACAAGCTCGCGCTGTGCCGGGCCAAACCGCCGAGGCGCGCGGCCCGGCAGGGCGCTGGGCTGACGAAGCGGCGGGAAAAACGGTAAAATGCGCCCTTTGCCACCCGGCCGAATCGATTAACGATGCATAACTCAGGTTCCGACATCACGTCCGCAAGCGGGCATGAGTCTTCGCCGACACTTGGCACGCCAAGTTTTGGCTCCGACATCACGTCCGCAAGCAGGCATGAGTCTTCGCCGACACTTGGCACACCAAGTTTTGGCTCCGACATCACGTCCGCAAGCAGACATGAGTCTTCACCGAAACTCAGCCAAGGGCTGAGTTTTCAGCAGATCATCCTGACGCTGCAGGATTTCTGGGGCAAGCAGGGGTGCGCCTTGCTGCAACCCTATGACATGGAGGTGGGCGCGGGTACTTCGCACACGGCCACCTTTTTGCGCGCCATCGGGCCCGAACCCTGGAAGGCCGCCTATGTGCAGCCTTCGCGCCGCCCCAAGGACGGGCGCTACGGCGACAACCCCAACCGCCTGCAGCACTATTATCAGTTCCAGGTCGTGCTCAAGCCTGCACCCGCGAACATCCTCGAACTCTACCTCGGCTCGCTGGAGGCGCTGGGCTTCGACCTCAAAAAGAACGACGTGCGCTTCGTCGAGGACGACTGGGAAAATCCCACGCTTGGCGCCTGGGGTCTGGGCTGGGAAGTGTGGCTGAACGGCATGGAAGTCACCCAGTTCACCTATTTTCAGCAGGTCGGCGGACTGGACTGCAAGCCGCTCACCGGCGAAATCACCTACGGTTTGGAGCGACTGGCCATGTATTTGCAGGGCGTGGAGAACGTGTTCGACCTGCAATGGACCGAGGGTCTGACCTACCGCGACGTGTATCACCAGAACGAGGTGGAACAGTCCGCCTACAACTTCGAGCACAGCAACGTCGAATTCCTGCTGCACGCCTTCGGCGAGTACGAGCGCAATGCCCGGCACCTGATGGAGCGGCAGCTTGCGCTGCCGGCCTACGAACAGGTGCTGAAGGCCGCACACACCTTCAACCTGCTGGACGCGCGCGGCGCGATCTCGGTCACCGAGCGCGCGGCCTACATCGGCCGCATCCGCAACCTGGCGCGCAGCGTGGCCCAAAGCTACCTTGACAGCCGCGCGCGCCTGGGCTTCCCCATGGCGCCGAAGGCGTGGGCGGACGAGGTGCTGGAACAAATCGAGAAAAAGGCGGCCCAGGCATGACGACCAAGAATTTGCTGGTTGAACTGTTCGTCGAGGAACTGCCCCCCAAGGCGCTGAAGAAGCTGGGCGAGAGCTTTGCCGCTGTGCTGGCGGACGGCCTCAAGGCCCAGGGTCTGGCCTCCGCCGAAAGTCCGGTCACCGCATTTGCCTCGCCGCGGCGCCTGGCGGTGCGCGTGGGCAACGTGCTGGACAGGGGTGCGGACAAGCCGGTCTCGCAAAAGCTGATGCCGGTTGCCGTGGCGCTGGACGCCAGCGGCGACGCCACGCCCGCGCTGTTGAAAAGGCTGGGCGCGCTGGGCGCGGGGCCTGAAGTGGTGCCGCAATTGCGCCGCGAGGGCGAGGGCAAGGCCGAGTCGCTGTTCTATGACAGCGTCCAGCCCGGCAAGACCCTGCCGGAAGCCTTGCAGATCGCACTGCAAGAAGCGCTGGGCAAGCTGCCCATCCCCAAGGTGATGACCTACCAGCTCGCGGACGGCTGGAGCAGCGTGCAGTTTGTGCGCCCGGCGCATCGCCTGGTGGCGCTCCACGGCGCGGACGTGGTGCCGGTGTCGGTGCTTGGTCTGCAAGCCGGGCGCACCACCCAGGGCCACCGTTTCGAGGCGGCTGCCGACACACTGGACATTCGCGATGCCGACAGCTACGAGGCGCAGATGGAAGGCGAGGGCGCGGTGATTCCCTCATTCGCGAAGCGCCGTGCCGAGATCGTGCGCCAGCTTGAGGCGGCCGCCGCCAAGGCGGGCGCGGGGCTCAAGCCCATAGAGGATGACGCCTTGCTGGATGAAGTGACTGGGCTGGTCGAACGCCCCAACGTCCTGCGCTGCCAGTTCGATGCTGAGTTCCTTGAGGTGCCGCAGGAATGCCTGATTCTCACCATGAAGGCGAACCAGAAGTATTTTCCGCTGCTGGATGCGACCGGCAAGCTCACCAACCAGTTCCTGGTTGTCTCGAACATCCGTCCGGAAGATGCTTCGGCGGTGATCGGCGGCAACGAACGAGTCATCCGCCCACGGCTGGCGGATGCGAAATTCTTCTACGACCAGGACCGCAAGAAGAGCCTGGAATCACGGGTGCTGGGCCTGGCCAAGGTGGTGTACCACAACAAGCTGGGCACCCAGGGCGAACGCGTGCAGCGCGTGGCGGCCATTGCGAAGGCCATCGGCCAGCAAATCGGCGGCGATGCGCTGGCCCTGCATGCCGAAGAAGCTGCCTTGCTGGCCAAGGCCGACCTGCTGACAGACATGGTGGGCGAGTTCCCCGAACTGCAGGGCATCATGGGGCGCTACTATGCCCTGCATGACGGCTTGCCGGCCGAGCTGGCCGACGCCATCGAAGACCATTACAAACCGCGCTTCGCGGGAGACACCCTGCCGCGCAATCCGGTTGGCATCTGCGTTGCGCTGGCCGACAAGCTGGAAACGCTGGCTGGCCTGTTCGGCATCGGCCAGATTCCGACCGGCGACAAGGATCCCTTCGCGCTCCGCCGCCATGCGCTGGGCGTGCTGCGCATGCTGACCGAGAAGCAATTGCCGCTGGCGCTGCCCGACCTGATGCGCATCGCATTCGCTTCCTTCCCGCACGGATTGGTGAACAATGCGACGGCCGAGCTGGAAAACTTCCTCTTCGACCGCCTGGGCGGCGCGATGCGTGAGCAGGGTTACACCGCGCATGAGGCGGATGCTGTGCTGTCCATGCGCCCGGCCGAAATATCGCTGGTGCCCAAGCGCCTGGAGGCCGTGCGCGCCTTTGCCGCCTTGCCCGAGGCGGCGGCGCTGGCCGCGGCGAACAAGCGCATCGGCAACATCCTGAAGAAGGAAGGCATAGACACCTGGCTGCGCCAGCACGAGAAGACGGAGGTGAGGCCGGAGTTGCTCGGTGAGGCCGCCGAGAAGGCCCTGCATGCGGCGCTTGCGGCCACCGCGCCCGCGGCAAATGAGGCTTTCGAGCGCGGCGACTATACTGCCTCCCTCAAGGAATGGGCGAAGCTGAAGGAGCCGGTCGACAGCTTCTTCGACCACGTGATGGTCAATGCCGAGGACCCGGCATTGCGCGCTAACCGCCTGGCCCTGCTGGCGCGCCTGCACGCGGCGATGAACAGGGTCGCGGACATTTCCCGGCTGGCGGCCTAGGACTGCGGTATAAATAGCATATGAAACTCGTCATACTCGATCGCGACGGCGTCATCAACCACGATTCCGACCAGTTCATCAAGAATCCGGAGGAGTGGAAGCCTATCCCCGGCAGTCTGGAAGCCATCGCCCGCCTGTCGCAGGCCGGCTACCGGGTGGTGGTGGCGACCAATCAGTCCGGAGTCGGGCGCGGGCTGTTCGACATGGCCGTGCTCAACGCCATCCACGACAAGATGTGCAAGGCGGTGGCGCAGGCAGGCGGCAGGATAGACGCGATTTTCTTCTGCCCGCACGCCGCCGATGCGAATTGCGACTGCCGCAAGCCCAAAAGCGGCATGATCGAGGAAATCGCCGCGCGCTACAACATGAGCCTGGAGGGCGTGCCGGCAATCGGCGATTCCCTGCGCGACCTGGAGGCCACGGCGCGCCTGGGCGCGCAGCCCATCCTCGTGCTCACCGGCAAGGGCGCCAAAACGCGCGCAAAAGGCGGGCTGCCCGAGGGCACGCTGATCTATCCCGATCTGGCGGCTGCGGCCGCGACCCTGGTCTGATGCGCACGGAGGGGGCATGACCTTTATCCGCTCGGTGATATTTTTCATTGTCCAGATGACCTGGACGCCGTTTTACGCAACACTGGTCCTGTTTACATTTCCGCTCAAGCCGCATACCCGCTACTACTACATCAAAGGGCTGGCGCACAGCCTGATGTGGCTGCTGCGCGTGATCTGCAATATCCGCATGGAGGTGCGCGGGGCGGAAAACATTCCCAAGGAGCCGTGCATCATACTCTCCAAGCACCAGTCGGCCTGGGAGACCTTCGCGCTGCAGGCGGTCTTTCCCGACCAGGTTTACGTACTCAAGCGCGAGTTACTGTGGCTGCCGTTCTTCGGCTGGGGCCTTGCCCTGCAAAGCCCGATCGCGATCAACCGCGGCAATGGGCGCGATGCCATGAAACAATTGCTCAAGCAGGGCAAGCAGCGCCTGGACGACGGCTTCTGCGTCGTGGTGTTCCCGGAGGGAACGCGCATGCCCTATGGGGTGCGCGGCAAGTACAAGATGGGCGGCGCCATGCTGGCGGCCTCCACGGGCGCACCGGTTTCGCCGGTGGCGCATAATGCGGGGAAACACTGGGGACGCAACGCCTTCATGAAATATCCCGGAACCATCGTCATGAGCATAGGCAAGCCCATAGACCCAGCGGGCCTCAAGGCTGATGAGATCAACCGCAGGGTCGAGGACTGGATTGAACGCGAAGTGGAGCGCATAGGATGACAGGCGGTCTGTTCGGCACGGGAGCCGGCGTGTTCGAGCCGCCCTCGGTCGAACGGCGCAGGACGCTGATGGCCGGTCAGGTCGTCGAGTACACCCTCAAGCGCAGCGGCAAACGCCGGACCATAGGCCTGCGCGTGGACGACGACGGACTCACGGTCGCCATGCCGCTGCGCTCCTCGGAGCGTTGGCTCAACAGCGTGTTGCAGGAAAAAGCGGCATGGATCGTGAAGGCGCTCGCCGGCTGGCAGAGCCGCAAGGTCGAGGCTATCCGCTGGGAGGACGGCGCGGCGATCCCCTTCCTGGGCGAAAGCCTCACCCTGCGCCTGGTGCCCAGCCTGTTTGCGTCGGCGCCCATGCTGCAGCGGCGGCAGTTGTTCGTCCACGTGGCCGATGCCTCGCACCACGCGGCCATCGAGCAGGCGGTCACCGGCTGGCTGCGCCGGGAGGCCGAAGTCCTGTTCCGCGAGCGTGTGGCGCATTATGCGCCCATCCTGGGCGCGGCCCCCGCCGAACTCAAGCTTTCCTCAGCCCGCACCCAGTGGGGCAGCTGCACGGCCAGCGGCACGGTGCACCTGAACTGGCAGCTCATCAAGCTGCCGTTGCGCCTGGTGGATTACGTGGTGGTGCATGAACTGGCCCATCTGCAGGAGCTAAACCACTCGCCCGCGTTCTGGGCGGTGGTCCAGACGGCGTGCGCGGATTTCAAGAAGCGGCGTGCCGAGTTGCGCCGCTGCGGCATCGCGGAATAGCGTCAGAAGCTGACGGCTTCGCCGCAGCCCGCCTTCACCAGATCGCCCAGGCGGCCGAAAAGTTCGCTGCCGTCGCGGCGGCTGACCCACTTTCCGTCCTGGTAGCCGTAGTGAAAGCCGCCGGAACGGGCGGCCAGCCAGATTTCCCGGTTAGGGCCATGGCGATTGATGATGATCTTGGAGTCATCCTCGAATTCCAGTTCCAGCACGCCCCCGGTGAGGTTGTATTCCACATCGGCGCCGCTTGCATCGAGCGCCCGTTCAATGCGCCTGAAAACCGCATCTGCCAATTCGTTGAATTCAGTTTCCGTCATATAATCCGCCTGTCTTCTTATCGTCACAGAACACGCTCATGCGCACGGCCACCATTATGTTTCTGATTGCCCTGTTGCTGCAAGGTTGCGGCCACAAGGGCCCGCTGCTTCTTCCGCCCTCCAGCCAGCCATCTACGCAGCCGCCGGGCAAGCCGCACACGCCGCCGCCCGAACCCCATATTTCGTCCTGACGCCACGAGCGGCATCTTTCCTTGAATCAACCACAGACTGCGAAGCAACGATGAACACCCATTTCGAGTATCGGCAAGGCCGGCTGTTTGCAGAGGATGTGCCGTTGGCTGAAATCGCCAGCCGTTTCGGCACCCCCTGTTATGTCTATTCCCATGCCGCGCTGATGGACCGCTACCGCGAGTTCGAGCAAGGATTGGCCGGGCGCGACCATCTCGTGTGCTATGCGGTCAAGGCCAATTCCAATCTGGCGCTCCTCAACCTCTTCGCCCGCCTGGGCGCGGGTTTCGATATTGTCTCCGGCGGCGAGTTGCAGCGCGTGCTGGCGGCGGGGGGCGACGCCGCGAAAGTGGTGTTTTCCGGCGTCGGCAAGACCGCCGCGGAGATGCGGCTGGCGCTGGAGGCGGGCATTCTGTGCTTCAACGTGGAATCCGAGGCCGAACTGCTGCGGCTCAACCAGGTGGCGGGCGACATGGGGCGCACGGCGCCGGTCAGCTTGCGGGTGAATCCGGACGTCGATCCCAAGACCCATCCCTATATTTCCACCGGACTCAAGCAGAGCAAGTTCGGGGTGGCCTTTGCCGAAGCCCTTGGCCTGTATCGCAAAGCGGCCGCGCTGCCCCACGTGCGGGTGACCGGCCTCGATTGCCACATCGGTTCGCAACTGACCGAGGCGGAGCCCTTCGTCGCGGCGGCGGAGAAGGTGCTGGGCCTGGCCGATGCCCTGGCGCGCGAGGGCATCGTCCTGGACCACCTCGATCTAGGGGGCGGACTGGGCATCTGTTACCGCGATGAGACGCCGCCCTCGATTGCGGCCTATACCGATGCGCTGAAGCAGGCCGTACAGGGACGCCGCGAAAAACTCCTGGTCGAGCCGGGACGCTCGCTGGTTGGCAATGCGGGTGTACTGCTTACACGCGTGGAATACCTCAAGCCCGGCGAGGAAAAGCACTTCGTTATCGTCGATGCGGCCATGAACGACCTGATGCGGCCGGCTTTGTATGACGCATATCACGCCATCCGCGAGGTCGAGCAGCGCGATGTGCCTCGCCGCCGCTATGAAGTGGTCGGCCCGGTGTGCGAGTCCGGCGATTTCCTGGGACATGATCGCGACCTTGCGGTGAGCGAGGGCGATTTGCTCGCGATCATGTCCGCGGGGGCTTACGGCATGTCGATGAGCTCCAACTACAACACGCGTCCGCGCGCTGCGGAAGTGCTGGTCGAAGGCGCGAGCGTGCATCTTGCGCGCGAACGGGAGACGGTGGAGCAGTTGTTCGCGGGTGAACATTTCCGCGCGTGAGGCTGTTCGCGAGAATTTATTTGCTGCGAAATGCAAAAACCTGTTGCGCTTCAAATTTAATCATGCGTAGAATGCAAGCAACATGCAAAAGGCATGGTTTTCGCGGCCGTCGGCATTTGAGGTAGGAATTGCCGGCACGACGTGCGCAGTCCAGCTAGGACCAATCTTTGTGGAAGGAAAGAATATGGCAACGACCAAAGCAAGCACAACCAAGAAGTCAGCGGCCAAGAAGGTCGTGGCCAAAAAGCCCGCCGCCAAGAAAGTGGCAGCCAAGAAACCCGCCGCAAAAAAAGTAGCCGCAAAGAAACCCGCCGCCAAGAAAGTGGCAGCGAAAAAGCCGGCTGCGAAGAAAGTAGCCGCAAAGAAACCTGCCGCCAAGAAGGTCGCAGCGAAGAAACCCGCCGTCAAGAAAGTCGCAGCGAAAAAGCCGGCTGCGAAGAAAGTAGCTGCGAAAAAACCCGCCGCCAAGAAGGTCGCAGCGAAGAAACCCGCCGTCAAGAAAGCCGCAGCGAAGAAACCCGCCGTCAAGAAAGCCGCAGCGAAAAAGCCGGCTGCGAAGAAAGTAGCTGCGAAGAAACCCGCCGCCAAGAAGGTCGCAGCGAAAAAGCCGGCAGCAAAGAAAGTCGCAGCGAAGAAGGCTGCGTCCAAAAAGCCGGCGGTGAAGCGGTCCTCTGCCGGGAAAACCGGTGCAGCGACTTCCGCTTTTGGCCTCAGCCTGGGATCCTGATCGTCTCTTCCCCCCAGCCCGACGCTAACCGTTGGGCTGCATGCGCCCCATAAGCCCCGGCCGGCCGATTACTGGCTGGGCTGATGACAAGCGCCTGCCGCGGCCTAGCTGGCTGCGGTATTGTCGCGCGCGGGTGAATTGAGGCTCGTTTCGCGATCAGCCGTTTCGTGAGGGCAGGCTGCCGCGCAACTGATCGAGTGAGACGCTGACTGTCGTCCCTGCTTCGCCCAGCACGCGGTTCGCGTGCTGCAACTGTTCCCCCAAGCCCAGCAGAAGCTGCTCCCAGGGCCGCATCATCTCCGCCAGAAATTCCTCGCGCTTCACCCCGAATTTCATCAGGAAGTCGCGCCGCCGCGGGTGCCAGGGCAGCCATTGCCAGCCGAAAAAGTTGTCACCCTGCTTGAACCCGGCCTTTTCCATGTCGGCAGCCAGCTCAGTCACGGCCGCCGGCGCCTTCTCGCCCGCGTCCGGCGGGTTGCTCCACATCAGTCCGTAGTAGATGCGATAGCCTTCGCCGATATACTGCTGCTCCATGAAAGGGCGCAGAAAGGTGCGGCCGCCGCCGCGCGGCTCCAGATAGAGGCCGACCAGGCAGCCGTCGCTATTGCGGTCCTCGGTCAGCTTGGTGGTCCAGGGTAGCGAGTGCGCTGCGAGCAATGCTTCCAGCCCGGTGTTCATCACCTGCCAGAACTCATTGTTGAGGTTACGGCGAATCTCGTCCAGGTGCTCGGCTGCGATCAGGGCCAGCGGCAAGTTCTCCTTGGCTGCGAAAAAAGCCAATACTTGCTGTTCTTCGTTCATTTGCGTCGGTCTTCCAGAGGTCATTCCAAGGCGCATTGCAGGGACCGGCGCGGCGAAACGTCACAGCTCTTCGGGCGCGCGGTCCTTGTTGCCGGAGGCAAATGATAACAGGCGGTTCTTCGCGTGCAACAACTTTTGCGCATGCGCCCCCATATGCATGAGGGATGTCAGGTCTTCCGCGCTCAGCTTCTGGATGTCGATGAACCATTCGTTCGCCATCGAGATGAGGTCGTACATGCCCTGCATGCGCGCATGAAAATGCTCGTCTTCCGGGGTGTTCTTGGGATCAAGCAGGCACTCGCGCAGAATGGAAAGCGTAGGTTCGACTTCGCGCCTGCGCCGCTCGTCGGCCAGGGCTCGGAAGATCTCCCACACGTCCTCCGGGGTCTTGAAATACTCGCGGCGGTCGCCGGCGCGGTATTCCGAGCGCAGCAGCCGCCAGCTTTGCAGTTCCTTCAGCCCCATACTCACGTTGGAGCGCGAGAACGAGAGCAAATGGGTGATGTCGTCGGCGTTCAGCGGCACGTGAGAGATGTAAAGCAGGGCATAAATCTGGCCCACAGTGCGGCTGATGCCCCACCGGCTTCCCATTTCCCCAAAGTGATGTATGAATCGCCAGGCAGTTTCTGATAGGTGTTCCGGTTCCATTGCCGTACTTTCAGGGATTTTTGAAATTAATGCAACCTGTTTTTTGGCAAAGGTTTTTTTCCGTGCCCCTGTCGCCGCCGCGGGCGTCGTGTTGACACTGCAAAGCGACTTGCTAGAGTATGCCGAACCCTAATTGGTGTGCAGTTCGTGAAGCTTGCGGAACGGCACCGTTGGACCCGTTTGGGAATAGGTTGTGGCGGCTGATGCTGCTGCGGCGAACAACAACATTTCTGGTTTTCACCGGGGGAGCTACACACGATGCATTTTTCTTTACGTTTGTTCACCCTGCTTGCTGGCATGATGCTGGCGGCGGCTGGTTATGCGGCAGATCCTGCTCCGAGCCTGACCACCCCAGATCAGCTGGGGCCGAAAATCGAGCAGCCCATCGAGTTTCCACATTTCCGTCACGCGGGAGATGAAAAGGATGGCGGTATGCAGATCAACTGCATGTACTGCCACACCTACGCCCGGCGCAGCATGGTGGCTGGTATTCCTCCGATCCAGAAATGCATGGGCTGCCACAAGAGCATTCCTTCCGTGCAGGACAAGCCGCGGATCAAGCAGCTGTTCGCCTACTGGGATGCCAAGAAGGCCATTCCCTGGAAGAAGGTCCATGACCTGCCCGATTTCGTGCGCTTCAACCATGAGCGCCATATCCAGCGTTTCTACTTTCAACTGGACCGCCCCTACCAGGAGGTCTGCGGTTACTGTCATGGCGATGTGAAGAAGATGACCGTCGCGCGCCGCCAGAAGCCCCTCACCATGGGCTGGTGCAGAGCGTGCCATCTGAAGGATCACCCGTTGAGCAAGGACTCAAAGGAGATCGGGCACGGTCCGAACGATTGCTTCACTTGCCACAAGTGACCGGCGTGTTGTCCACGAAAGAGCCAGATTTCAAGAGGTGCATATGAGCGAAAATAACTTTAACAGGCGTGATTTCCTGAAGGTGGTCGGGATGGGGGGCGCCGCTGCGACACTGAGCGGTTGCGGCTGGACTTCGATTCAGAACGGCAAGGAGACGGTGGTTTCCTATGTGACGCTGCCCGACTACGTCATTCCCAGCGTGGCAGACTATTTCAACTCCACCTGCGCGCAGTGCGATGCGGGCTGCAATATCATGCTGCGCGTGCGCGAAGGCCGTGCGCTGAAGGCCGAGGGCAATCCTCATTCGCCGATCAACCGCGGTAAGATGTGCGGTCTGGGCCAGGCCGGCATCCAGGCGCACTACAACCCCGACCGGGTGACGGGTCCGATGCTGAACGGACAGGCAATCACCTGGGACAAGGCGTTGCAGGAGCTCAACAACAAGCTGAGCGGCGTTAAGGGCGAGGAAGTCGCCTTCGTCACCGGCGTGATGAGCGGCCATGCCCAGTCCCTGTTGAACACCTACATGGATGCCGTGGGCAGCAAGAACCGCTTTTCCTATGAGGCGATCTCTCCGGCAGTGCTGCGCACCGTGAACAAGAAGGCCTATGGCATGAGCATGCCGCGCTACCGTATCGACAAGGCGAGGGTGGTCGTGTCGTTCGGCGCGGATTTCCTTGGCGCCTGGGTTTCCCCGGTTTACTTCTCGCAGCTATATGCGAAGTTCCGCAAGGGCACCCGTCCCGAAGGCCGCGGCGTGCTGGTGCAGATCGAGCCCAAGATGACCGTTACCGGCGCGAACGCCGACCGCTGGATCGGCATCCGCCCCGGCACCGAAGGCATCCTCGCGCTGGGTCTGATCAATGCGCTGGGCGCGTCCGGCGTCAGCATTCCTGCCGATATCGCGGCCGTTGCGCATGACTATACGCCGGAGCGCGTGGGCACCGACACAGGCGTGCCGTTCGACCGGATCACCAAGCTGGCCGCGCTGCTGAAGGAGCGTACGCCCAGCCTGGTGCTGGCGGGCGACGCCGTCGAGGGCTATAGCTACGGCACGGAAAACGGCATGGCCATCGCCATGCTCAATCACGTGCTGGGCAACGTCGGCAAGACGGTGGAAGCCGCGGCCGCCGTGCCCTTCACCCAGTTCGCTCCAGTCGTTGGCAACCGCTCCTCCCTGAATGCGCTGAACGACGGCCTTGCGGCAGGCAAGTACAAGGTGGTGTTCACCTACGCCGCCAACCCGGTGCATACCGCGCCGGCGTCGCTGAATTTCAGCAAAAACTTCATGAAGGCCGGCTTCAAGGTGGCGCTTGCCCAGTATATGGATGAGACTGCCAAGGCTGCCGACCTCGTGCTGCCGCTGGACTCCGCCATGGAGGACTGGGCCACCGTGGTACCGGAATACATGGCTGCACCGGAAGGCGCCTACTCCGAAGGCTATGCGCAGATGAGCTTCCGCCAGCCGACGATGGAAAAGCTCTATCCGAACACGGACGGCTCGGGCACTCGCAGCGTGTGCGACATCCTGCTTGCGCTGCTCAAGCAGCGCAAGCCGGATGCATACAAGGACGTGAACGACTTCTACAGCTACCTGCACGCTGACGTGCTCAAGAACAAGGTCGCCCTCGGCGGGACGGCTGCCGACGACAACGACGCGTTCTGGAACGACACGATCTCCAAGGGCATCGTTCCGCTCAAGGGCATTTCCGGCAAGCTGGCGTCGCGTCCGGTGGTCGCGGGCCTGTCGCTGCCATCTCCGGTGACCCCGGACGCTTCCTATCCGCTGCGGCTCATCCCGCATGTGTCGGCCAGCATTCGTGATGGCCGCAATGCCAACGAGCCATGGCTGCAGGAATCGCCCGATCCCCTGACCACCATCGTGTGGGACTCCTGGGTGGAAATTCATCCCAAGACCGCGGAAAAGCTGGGCATCGTCGAAGGCGACATCGTCGAGATCACTTCCCGGAGCGGTTCGATCAAGACCCAAGCCTACATTTTCCCCGGCATCCACCCGGACGCCGTTTCGGTGCCGGTCGGCTACGGCCATACCGCCATGGGGCGCTGGGCAAAAGACACAGGCGCGAACGTGTTCGGCATTCTCGATCCGGTGTACGACAAGACCACCGGCGAGCTGGCAATGAATGAGACACACGTCAAAATCAGCAAGGCGGGCGACCGTGTCATCGTCGTGAAGGACGAAGGCTTCGGCGGCGGCAGCCAGGCTGGCAAGAAGAAAATCGCGGTCAAGGTATCGGCCGGCAAGGTTGACCTGTCGAAGGAGGTTTAAGAAATGGCTATAGACAATTTGCTGTACCACTGGGGGAAGTTTCGCCACAACCACCCCGTTGAGGATCACGACGTTCCCGACTGGGAAGCCTATCCCACCGACATCAAGTGGGCGATGACCATCGACCTGGACGCCTGCACCGGCTGCAACGCGTGTTCCGTGGCCTGCTACGCGGAAAACAACCTGCCCGTGGTAGGCAAGGACAAGTTCTCCCATGGCCAGGTCATGCACTGGATGCGCATCGAGCGTTACTGGGGCGAGGACAACGGCGTCGGCGACTTCAGCGTCGACCAGGGCGCGCAGTTCCTGCCCATGCTGTGCCAGCAGTGCGAAGCCGCGCCGTGCGAAACCGTGTGTCCGGTGGGAGCCACCAACCACACCGAGGACGGCCTCAATTCGCAAATATACAACCGCTGTATCGGTTCGCGCTACTGCTCTGCGAACTGCCCGTACAAGGTGCGTTACTTCAACTGGTACAACTACCCCGAGCAGGAAAATGCCTGGCCGTCTCCGCTCGAGCAGCAGCTCAACCCCGACCTGACGGTGCGCACCAAGGGCGTGATGGAAAAGTGCACGTTCTGCAAGCAGCGTACTTACGTTGCCCGGAACAATGCCAAAACCGAAGGCCGCCGCGTCACCGACGAGGATGTGCAGACCGCCTGCCAGCAGGCGTGCCCGGCTGGCGCCATTACGTTCGGTGATCTGCACAATGCGGACTCTCGCGTCGCAAAGCAGTGGGCGGAGCAGCAGGTGGACATCACCAAGGAAATACAGGACAAGGACAAGGAGGCCAGCACCGACCTCCGCGGGTATCGTGTCTTTGAATGGCTGCGTCCTTACCCCTCCATTATGTATCTGGAGCGGGTGCGCGAAGACAAGGTTGTGTAAGGCACAAGGGAAGGAAACGAGGAAATGGGAAAAGATATCCGCGAAGATATAGCCTGGGCGCAGATCAACCGGGACGTCATGAAGAGCCTGGAAGAGCCGCGCAAGCTCTATTGGGTCATTTTGCTGGGCGCGCTGGCGGTATTCGGCGTCGGCATCGGCTGTGAGGCCTACCAGTACCACAGG
>DATFUZ010000049.1:0-53279 GCA_035260545.1 Gallionellaceae bacterium
TGTGAGGCCTACCAGTACCACAGGGGCATGGGCGTGGCCAATATGGACAACCCGCACATGTGGGCGCTGTACATCGCCAGCTTCATCTTCTGGATCGGCATGAGTCACTCCGGAACATTGCTGTCGGCGATTCTGCACATCATGCATGCCGACTGGCGTAAGCCGATCTACCGCTTCGCCGAGGCGATGACCACCTTCTCGCTGCTGACGGCAGGCTTGTTCGTGGCCGTTCACCTCGGGCGGGTGTGGCAGATCTACTATGCGCTGCCTTACCCGAACGAGCGCTGGGCCTGGCCGAACTTTCAGTCTCCGCTGCTGTGGGACGCGATGGCGGTCTTCACTTACCTGAGTTCGTCCATGCTGTTCCTGTACGTCGGCTCGATTCCGGACATCGCGATCGCGCGCGACAACATCCATCCCGGCTGGCGCAAGAAACTCTACGCGCTGCTCTCGCTGGGCTGGGAAGGAACGGACCGCCAGTGGCGCAACTTCCGTATGACCTACCTGACGATCGCCTGCTTCCTGATTCCGCTGGCGGTGTCGGTACACTCCATCGTGGCGACGGACTTCGCGGTTTCGCAGCAGCCTGGCTGGCACGTGACCTCGTTCCCCCCGTACTTCGTGGCGGGCGCGCTGTACTCCGGCTGTGCCGCGATCATCACGCTGTTCATTATCCTGCGCTACGTGTTCAAGTTCGAGGAATACATGACGCTGCCCATCCTGCGCAAGGTCGTGCGCCTGACGTTCGCGATTGCCATGGTGTGGACCTACCTGAACTGCGTGGAATTCGCCTCGGCGTGGTATAGCCATGATCAGGCCGCGAAGGATGTGCTGGTCCAGAAGGCGACCGGTCCCTATTCACCGTTCTTCTGGGCAATGATCTTCTGCGGTTCCGTCGTGCCGTTCTCGATGATGGTCAAGAAATGGCAGACCAACATTCCCGTCATGTTCGCCGTTTCGCTGCTGCTGAATGTGGGCATGTTCCTGGAGCGCTGGATGATCGTTTCGCCCACCTATTCCCACGGCTACTATCCCTGGACCTGGGATCACGACCAGTGGCCCAGCATGATCCAGTGGGGTATCGTGTTCGGCAGCTTCGGCTGGTTCACCTTCCTGTTCATGGTGTTCTGCAAGATCATACCGTCGGTCTCGATGTACGAGGTGAAGGAGATGGTCTATCACCGCAGGCTGGCGACGAAGAAGAAAGAACTTGCTACAGAGGGGGCGCACTAATATGAGCAAACGATACATGCTTGCGTTGTTCAATAACTTTGACGAGGCGGAGAAGGTCGTAGGCGAACTCCGTTCCGCCGAAATCAGGGGGTTCAACGCGGACGACGACCTGACCGTCAAGTCGCCGATCGAGCACCCCGACGTCGAGGAGTTTCTTGGTCCGAAGCCGGTCAAGGTCCAGTGGTTCACCCTGGTCGGCGCCTGCCTGGGCGGGTTGCTGGGCTTCCTGTTCATCTCCAGCGCGCAGGCCAACTTCTTCGCGCAGATGAAAGGCGGCAAGCCCATCATCCCGATTCCGCCCAACATGGTGCTGACCTATGAGTTCTTCATTCTGGGCGGCGTATATATCACCGTGCTCGGATTCCTGATCTGCGCCGGCCTGCCGGCGCGCCGTTCGCCGCTATACAGCGCCAAAGTGTCCGAGGATCAGATCGGCATCCTGGTGAAGGCCGAAGAGGCTGCGGCGGCAACGCTGAAGGGGATTTTCACCAAGCACAAGGCATTGGAAATACAGGAAGAGGCGGGCCGATGAAAAAACTTACACTAGCAACCATTTTGTTCATGGCGCCGGTGGTGGCGCAGGCATGGCCCTGGTCCAAGGACATGTCGGAGCAGATCAGCATCAAGCCCCAGGAGAGCGTCGATCCGCAGCACCCGGGGATGGCCGTCTATCCCGAGCACTCGGTGCCGATTCCGGGCACCACCGTTTTCGTCAAGGACAAGGACGCCGCGGAAAAGATGAAGAATCCGGTTCCGGCGGACCAGAAGTCGCTGAACTTCGGCGGCAAGCTGTTCGGCATCTACTGCACTCCCTGCCATGGCTACAAGGGCCATGGTGATGGGCTGGTCGGCAAGAAGCTGATCCTGCAGCCGTTTAACCTGACCTCCGACATGACCAAGGGACGCACCGACGGCTACATCTTCGGCATGATGACGTTCGGCGGGGCGGTGATGCCGTCGTATGCCAACGATCTCTCGCCGACCGAGCGCTGGAACGTCGTCAATTACGTACGCAAGGTCCTGCAGCAGGGCGAGGCCGTGACGGTCAACGTCAACGGCCGGTAACTCAAGGGAGAGCAAGCATGATTTCTTACAGTAACTGGTCGGTTCTGACCATGGCCTTCGTGATAGTGACCTATCTCGCCTTGAGCGGGGTGGCCCTGTCATCGGTGCTGTATCTGGTGGGCGCGAAGTGGCGCTTCCAGATCCGGCAACTCGCCGTCTCTTTGTACGCTCTGTTTCCCATGGCCTTTGTGCTGCTGCTGATCCTGCTCGCAGGCGGCCACCACACCTTCCCCTGGCTGAGCATGTTCAAGGGAGAAGAGGCGCACATGCCGGGTTGGTATACTCTGCCGCTGCTGGCCACTCGCGAAGTGATTGGCATGCTGACGATCATGGCCCTGTGGTGGGTGTTCATCAAGCGCCAGGAAGCCAGCGAACGCAGCGAGGAAGATGCGGCCAAATTCCACCACATTGCGTGCTGGGTGCCGTTCTTTACCGTACTTTATGCCACCATGGTTGCGTGGGACTTCGAAATGACCCTGAAGCCGTCCTGGCATAGCGCGATCTACGGCATGCAGAACCTGGTGAGCAATTTCGGCATGTTCCTGGCCTTCATGGTCATCTGGGTTTATGTGCTCAATAACAGCGGCAGGCTGGTAAAGAAAGTAGAGGATTTCGTCTATAACTACTTCGCCCAGTTGATGTTTGCGTTCACGCTGCTGTGGCTCTACACCTACTTTTCCCAGTATCTGGTGATCTGGTATGGTAATATTGGTGAAGAGCGCAACCGCATCGATACCATGCAGGATGGCGTGTATAGCTTTTTCTGGTGGGCAGTCTTGGCGATGAAGTTCATTATCCCCTTCATTGCATTGGCTTTCCCATTCACGCGCCATAATGCCCAAGCGACCCTTGCCGTGGCCGCTTGCATCATCACGGGCACGATATTTGAACGTTTCGTGTGGATTGCCGGAGTGGACCCCAAGGGAGGTGTGCCTGTGCTCGCCTTCCTGCTTGTTGCGTCCATTACGGCCATGGTTGGATATGTCTTGGTAAGGAGTGCGTTGCGCCGCAACCAATTAATCAAGGCGTAAGTTTAACTATGATGACGTTGTATTCCGGGACAACCGACCCGTATAGCCAGCGCTGCCGTTTCGTATTGTTCGAGAAGGGCATGGATTTCCAGATCATCGATGTGGATGTCTTCGGCAAGCAGGAGGATGTCGCGGCGATGAACCCGTACAACAAGGTGCCAGTCCTTGTTGAACGGGATCTGATTCTCTATGAAGCAAACATCATCAATGAATACATTGATGAGCGTTTCCCGCATCCGCAACTGATGCCGCCCGACCCGGTCATGCGCGCCCGCGCACGACTGTTTCTCCACCGCTTCGAGCAGGATCTTTTCTGCCATATCGATGCGGTGGAGCACGGGCAGCAGAAAGTCGCGGACAAGGCGCGGCAGGCCATACGCGACAACCTGACGCAGATCTCGCCGGTGTTCACCAAGCAGAAGTTCATGCTGGGTGACGAGTTCTCGATGCTGGATGTCGCCATTGCGCCCATGCTGTGGCGGCTGGAACTGTATGGCATCCAGATGGGCAAGGATGCAGCCCCGTTGATGAAGTACGCGGAACGGCTGTTCTCACGCCCGGCATACATCGAGGCCATGACGCCCGCGGAAAAAGCGATGCGCAAGTGACCGAGGGTTCCGGCCAGCGTCCTTCCACCAAACCCTACCTGATCCGCGCCATATTCGAATGGTGCGGAGACAGCGGGTATACTCCCTACCTTGCCGTCAAGGTCGATGCCCTTACCCGGGTGCCGGCCGCCCATGTCAAGAACGGCGAAATCATTCTGAATATCGGCGCCGAGGCGGTCAAGGATTTGCATATCGGCAACGACTACATCAGTTGCGGCGGACGCTTCGGCGGTGTGGCCCACGACATCCTGGTTCCCGTGGGCGCGGTGATCGGCATCTTCGCGCGCGAGAACGGGGAGGGTATGGCCTTCGAGGCCCAGGAAACGCCATCGCCGTCGGCGCCTGACGGAGGGAACGAGCCGTCCCCGCCGCCGGGCAAGCCCCAGTTACGGGTGGTTAAGTAAGGCCTGTTAGCGGTTTGCCTGCGGCTGGTGGCAGATCAGGTCGTAAGCCGCATTAAGCTTGTTATTCAGAACGTTAAGGAATGTCTGGTCGAGCCGCATGCGGCAGCCGGGCGACATGTTGCGCATCTGCGCGACAGACAGTTCGAGCGCCGTGACGCTCCCCAGCGCCGTCGTCCTTTCCCTTCTCAGGTCGAATCCGCCGGAGAGATAGGCCGATTCGCCCACGCATTCGCCCACAGTCGCGATGTGGAGGAAACAGCCCTGCGCAGTAACCTCGGCGCGGCCGGCCATGATGACGAAGAAGGAGTGGGCGCGCTGTCCCTCCGAGGTGAGCAGTTCCTTGTCATGGAAGGTGCGCCAAGTGGTCGAGGGCAGGATTTCCTTGATTTCCACGTCCGAAAAATACTCAAAGAACGATGACGAGCGCATCGCCATGAATTTGTCGGTGTTGGAGGTGTTCTGCTCGCTTGCGCGGATCAGGCGCGACAGGTTGTGCAGGTCGTACAGAAACTCATCCCAGGAGAGATAGCGCTCCTCCGGCCGCTTCTTCAGGGCGCGGTCGACGATGGCGACAAAGCTGTCGTTCACGTCGTTGCGCAACTCGCGTATCGGCGTGTGCGGCGCGCGGATGATCTTGGACGCCAGGTTCTGGTAGTCCGTCCCCTGGAATGCCGGCCGGCCCGTCAGCAGCCGGTAAAGCACGCCGCCCAGCGAGAAAATATCCGACTGATAGCTGAGCGGCTTGCCCTGCACCTGCTCGGGCGACATGAAGTTCGCGGTGCCCACCACCCCCAGCTGCGTGGTTTGCGAGTCGGAGATCATGGCGCAGCCGAAGTCCGCGATCTTCACCTGGCCGTTATCGTGCTGCAGCAGGATATTGGCGGGCTTCAGGTCGCGGTGGATCACGCCGCGCTTGCACGCGTAGTCCAGCGCCTCGGCGGTTTGCCGGACGACGTCGATGATCATCTCATCGGGCAGCGTGACGTTGGGCGCTGAGAAGATATCCAGCGCCTCCCCGTCGACGTGTTCCATGATGATATAAGGCAGACCGTCCTCGTCCACCCCCGATTCGATCAGGGAAACGATATTGGGGTGGTTGAGCTTGCCGCAGAGTGCAGCCTCGGTCTCGAACATCTTGCGCGAGACCCTGGTGTCACGATCGGGGCGCAGCCGTTTCAGGGCAAAAACCGCCCCGTCGGGGGTCGTCACCAGGTAAACATTGCTGGTGGCGCCCTTGCCAAGCTCCCGTACGATCCGATACTTGCCTATCATGTGCGGCAGGGTCTCGGCAGAGGTTTCCGCCATGGGGTTGCTCAGACCCGTAATATTGAGCACGCTGCCGCGGCGTGAACGCCGCTTAAGGCCGGACTAGTGCTGGTCATCCGGGGCGGGCGAGTTCATGCAATTTCCGGCCGCGAGGCCCACGATGGTGATGCCAATCAGGACGCATGCCATACCAACGGCCTTGCCAAACACGAAACCGCCAATCAGCCACAGTGCCGCGGCGGACACGATAGACAGCACCAGCGTGCCGATCTTGTTGTTGGAACCCATTGAAATTTCCTTTCTTATCAGTGAGTAGCGCAGGCATTCCCCAATGCCCGCAGATGCCTATGATAGCGCATCGGGAGCCGGAATTGGTGGCACAAAATCCAATAATTACTGAACTTTGCAGACGGCGCATCCGGGGTCTCGGGCCAGCCGCGCCGTGCGTACGCCCATGGTGAGGGCATCCAGCAGCAGCAGCTTGCCGCTCAGCGTCTCACCTGCGCCTGCCAGCAGCTTCAGGGCTTCGGCCGCCTGCAGCGCGCCTATGACCCCGACCAGCGGCGCGAATACCCCCATGATCGCGCAACGGGTTTCCTCCGATTCATGTTTTTCCGGGTACAGGCAGTTGTAGCAGGGGCTGTCTGGACGCCGGAAATCGAAGACGCACAGCTGTCCCTCGAAGCGCGTTGCGGCCCCCGACACCAGGGGAACTCCTGCCTCCAGGCAGGCCCGGTTCACCGCGTAGCGGGTGTCGAAATTGTCGCTGCAATCCAGCACCACATCGGCTCGCGCCACCTGTTCGGCAAGCAGCCGGGCGTCCGCCCGCGCCTGCAGCGGAATCACCGCGACATCGGGGTTGATTCCGGAGAGTGTCTGCTGGGCGGAAACGACCTTGGGCTGCCCGACTGCCGTGTCGCGATGCAGCAATTGGCGCTGCAGATTGGTGAGATCGACCGTGTCATGGTCGCAAATTGCGAGTTGGCCGATGCCGCTTGCCGCTAGGTACATGGCCGCCGGCGAGCCAAGGCCACCCGCGCCTATGATCAGCGCCCGGGACGCGAGCCATTTGTCCTGCCCCTCGACGCCGATTTCGGGCAGCAGGATGTGGCGGCTGTATCGCAGCAGTTGCTGGTCGTTCATGTGCTGCCTGTGGCGTGCGCGCTACTTGTATTCGCGCAGTTCGGGCGGGGTGTCGTCATGGTCGCCGTGCAGGTGGTGCTCATATGCCTTGACGAATATTTCGCTCTTCCGGGACTTGGTGTGCCGCTCGGGGACGTTGAGGTTGTGGTACTCCACTTCTTCACGGTAATACGTCAGCTTCCTGCTGATCTGGCCCAGCGCAGTATCCTCCAGGCGGAAGCCCTGGGCTGCGAGCGCCTGCTCCAGGCTTTCCAGCGAGTAATCGAGGAGGCTGTAGCTAATGCGCAGGCAGTTCGGCTCCGCGCCGCGTTCCACCTGCATCCCGTCCAGCCCGGACAGCAAGGTGTAGGCTCGGTCAACCTGGCCCGGCGGTTCGTCGCTAAAGACCAAATCGCGGTGCTTTATCGTGTCCTCGGGCAGGTCGCTCACGGCGCTAACGTCCTCCCATGATACTCATTCCTTTGAGCAGGGTAATTGCCTGATTCAACTGGTAATCGTTCTTTGAGCCGAATACTTCGGGGCCCTGTTTGCCGGCCGGCGGCTGGGGCAGTACCTTAGGCTGCGGCAGCGCCTTGGATGGTGCGGCCTGGGACTTGTCCTGAGACTCGTTGATCAGGTGGTGCTCCAAGTCGGCTTCCCGCAGGCTGAAGGCGCGATCCGTGCTGGTCGTGGCGGGGTCTTCCACCACGATATCCGGCACAATGCCCTTGGCCTGGATGGAGCGGCCGGCCGGCGTAAAGTAGCGGGCGGTGGTCAGCTTGATCGCGGTGCCGTTCCCCAGTTGCAGGATGGTCTGCACCGATCCCTTGCCGAAGGTCTGGGTACCCATGATCACGGCACGCTTGTTGTCCTGCAGGGCGCCGGCGACGATCTCCGAGGCCGAGGCTGAGCCGCCATTCACCAGCACCACCATGGGCACGCGTTTGATGATGGGGGGCAGGTCTTTCAGATAATCGGAGGCCGCCCCGCCGCGCAGGTAATCGTTGGGGTTCGCCGTCAGGCGCATGCGGGCGTCTTCCGTGCGTCCTTCGGTATACACCACCAGGGCATCCTTGGGCAGGAAGGCCGCCGCGACGCCGACCGCGCTGGTAAGCAGGCCGCCGGGGTCGTTGCGCAGATCCAGCACGATGCCTTTGAGCTCGCCCTGTTTGGCGAGGCTGGTCAGGGCGGTGGACAGGCTTTCGCCGGTGTGTTCCTGGAACTGGGTGATGCGGACAAAGGCATAACCCGGCTCGACCATCTTGGCCTTCACGCTCTTGACCTTGATCACGGCGCGCACTAGATGGAAAATCAAAGGCTTGGCTTCGTTTTTGCGCAGGACCGTCAGGGTCACTTTGCTGCCCGGCTTGCCGCGCATGCGGTCGACCGCGTCGCTCAGCGACATGCCCTTCACCAGCGTGTCATCTATCTTGAGGATAAGGTCGCCGGTCTTCAGGCCGGCCTGATAGGCGGGGGTGTCTTCAATCGGGGAAATGACCTTGACCAGGCCGTCTTCCATGCTGACTTCTATGCCCAGGCCGCCGAATTCACCCTGCGTGCCGGCCTGCAGGTCGCGGTATGCCTCGGCATCCAGGTAGGCGGAGTGGGGGTCCAGGCCGCTCAGCATGCCATTGATCGCAAGCGTGATCAGCTTCTTGTCGGAGACCGGCTCGACGTAATCGCTCTTGATGCGGCCGAACACCTCGGCAAACTCGCGCAGCTCGTCGACGGGCAGGGGCGAACCGCTGGTTTTTTCGGCGATCGCGGGAAGCTGAAGGCTGAGCAATACCCCAGCAAGCGCTCCCAGTCCAAGCAACCCGAATTTCTCTAAGGAACTGCGCATCTCTGGCCTCTGTAAAATTACCTGCGTGCGACCCATTTCGCCGGATTCATGGGCTTTCCGTCCTGGCGAAGTTCGAAGTATAAACCGGAATCCGGGTTTCCGCCGGTATTGCCGACGGCGGCGATGGTGTCGCCGCCCTTGACGATGTCGCCGACCTGCTTGAACAGGGTTTCGTTGTTTGCATACAGGCTCATATAGCCTTTGCCATGGTCTATGATCAATAAGTTCCCGAAACCGCGCAACCAGTCGGAAAACACCACGCGTCCGGCGGCCACGGCCTTGACCACTTGGCCTTCAGGCGCCCGCACGAACCATCCTTTCCACAGCACCGTGCCGTCCGGCCGCCGGTCCCCGAAGCGGTTGGTTACCTGTCCCTTGACGGGCATCGCCAGCCTGCCCTTGAGCGAGGCGAAGGGGCTGCCGTTGGACAGCGCGAACATGCGCGCAAGCTTTTCCACCAGCCTGGACAGGCGATTTTCGTTGCGCCGCAGCCGGTCCATCTCCCGGCTCTGCTGGCGTATTTTCGCCGAAATCCGGTGCAGCACCTGTTGCCGTGCGGCGCGATCCTGCATCAGCGCCTGGCGCTGGGAAGCCGCATCCTGCTGCAGGCCGGCCAATTCCAGGTTCTTCCGCCGGGACTCGGCAGTGAGCGCATTCAACTGGGCCAGCTTGGCGCGCAAGGCTGCGAGCCAGGCCGCCTGGGCACGCGAGATGTAGCCGTAATATTGCAGGTCGCGCGCGGTCTGGTTGGGGTCGCGGTCGCCCAGCAGCAGTTGCAGGTAGGCTTGGCGCCCATCCAGGTACTGGTGGTAGAGCAGGGCGGAAAGCCGCGTTTGCAGCCCCTGCATGTCCTGGCGGACGCGGGCGCCTTTTTGCTGCAACTGTGTCAGTTGCGCGGAAGCGAGCTGCTGCTGGCGGGAGATTTCGCTCAGCCGCCGGTTGCTGTCGCTGATGGCGCGTTCGGAATCGCGCAGGGCATCGGCGGCTTCGGCCTTGTGTTCGGTGGATTTCTCCAGTTTTTGCTGCAAGGCGCTGATGCGCTGGCGCAGCTTATCCAGTTCCTCCTGCTCGCCGGCGGCCGCGATGCGAGGTCCCAGGCAAAGGCAGAGCAGGAGAGGAAGGATTATCCTTTTCACTGGATGACGATAAGCGGCTTGCCTGTCATTTCCGGGGGCTGCGCGAGGCCCATCATGGCGAGCAGGGTGGGGGCCACGTCCTGCAGGCTGCCGCCTTCCACCATGCGCGCCGGGCGCCCGACGTACAGGAAGGGCACGACGTTCGTGGTATGGGCCGTATACGCCTGGTTGGTCTCGGGGTCCATCATCTGCTCGGCGTTGCCGTGGTCTGCGGTGATCAGCACCTCGCCGCCGCACTCCCGCATGGCGTCGACCACGCGGCCGACGCAGGCATCCAGCGCCTCCACCGCCTTGATCGCCGCCTCCAGGTTGCCGCTGTGTCCCACCATGTCGCCGTTCGCATAATTGCAGATGATGGCCTGGTACTGTTTGCTGCGGATCGCCGCCTCCAGCTTGTCGGTGACCTCGAACGCGCTCATCTCGGGCTTGAGGTCGTAGGTAGCCACCTTGGGCGAGGGCACCAGAACGCGGTCCTCGCCGGGGTAGACCTGTTCGCGCCCGCCGTTGAAGAAATAGGTGACATGCGCGTATTTTTCCGTCTCCGCAATGCGCAACTGTTTCATGCCCAGCCCGGAAATGTACTCCCCGAAGCAGTTGTGGATGGCGGACGGCGCATAGGCGGTCGGCAGGTGAAAATCCTCCCCATAGCTGCTCAGCGTGACGAAGTCAGCCAGCCTGGGACGGTGCGCACGGGCAAACCCGTCAAACTTCGGGTCGGTCAGCGCGCGCGTGATCTGCCGCGCGCGGTCGGCGCGGAAATTCATGAACACCGCCACATCGCCGTCCTGCATGCCCACTGGCTCGCCGATCACCGTCGCCTTCACGAACTCGTCGTTCTCACCGCGCGCGTAGGCCATCTGCAGGCCTTCGGCCGCCGTGGCCGCGGCGAACCCGGCCTTGCCGCCGGTCAGCAGGTCATAGGCCGTCTGCACGCGCTCCCAGCGGTTGTCGCGGTCCATTGCGTAATAGCGGCCCACGATGGAGGCGATGCGCCCCACGCCGAGTTGGGCGCACTTTTCATCCATGGCGCGCAGCGAGGCCTCGGCCGAGCGCGGCGGCGTGTCGCGCCCGTCGAGAAAGGCATGGACGTATATGCGCTTCACGCCCTGGCGCGCGCCCAGTTCCACCATGGCCTGAATATGCCGCTCGTCGCTGTGCACGCCACCGGGGGACAGCAGCCCCAGGATGTGCAGCGCCTTGTCGTTTTCCTTGGCCTGGCGGGCCGCCTGCACCAGGGCAGGGTTGGCGTAAAAGCTGCCGTCGCGTATGGACAGGTCGATGCGCGTGAGTTCCTGGTACACAATGCGTCCGGCGCCGATATTGAGGTGGCCGACCTCGGAATTGCCCATTTGTCCGTCCGGCAGGCCGACAGTAATGCCGGATGTGCTTATTACGGTGTGCGGGTACTTACTCCAAAGCTGGTCCCAGTTGGGTTTGGAGGCCATGGCGATGGCGTTATGGTCGGGGTTTTCGCGGTAGCCGAATCCATCAAGAATAATCAGTAAAACAGGCGGGTGGTTCATCATCACAATTGTATTAAAATATAACGGCGCGCTAATATGGTTATTTTATAATTCTAGACGATTTTAGGCGACACTTGAAATCGCAGGATTGTGTAGCGTCGTGCGCGACGCGAGAAGGCGGGAAGCAATATGGGAAAGAGACTGATAGACAACGAAACGGACATCGTTCATGCAGCCACCGCAATGAAGGCAATCGCCCACCCGTTGCGGCTGAAGATATTGTGCGTGCTGGCAGACGGCGAATTGAGCGTGCAGGACATCGTGGAGCAGGTCGGCACCTCCCAGAGCAATATTTCCCAGCATTTATCCATCCTGCGCGACAAGGCCGTGCTGACCACCCGCAAGGATGCAAACCGCGTCTATTACCGCATCAACGATGCGCGCGTGATCAAGCTGGTCACCATGACCCGCGACGTCTTCTGTTCCACCTGATCGCGCGCCCGTTCGTCATCCCCCGTTCCCATCGACCAGGCTTTGCGGCGCCACGCTGCTGCCGGTAATTTTCACCATCTTGTGGCGCGATTGCGCGCCGCGCAGCAACTCAACGTTGCGCAACGGCACCGCGAAACGCTCCGCAATGAAGCGCAGAAGGGCGTCATTGGCCTTGCCCTCTATGGGCGGCGCGGCAAGCCGGATCTTCAGCGCCTCGCCGTGCAGCCCGGCGACCTCGCTGCGCTTCGCGCCAGGCTGCGCATGGATCGCTAATATCACTGCGTCGCCGTCCTTGCGGAACCACCCCGCCACTTCAGAGCGCCCTCAGCAGCAGCGCCTCCAGCCCGTTCAGCGGCAGGGAGACTATGAAATAGCAGAGGAAGAACAGGATCAGGAAGGAGAAGTCCAGGCTGCCGCGGCGAGGTACCAGCCGCCGCAGCGGACGCAGAAAGGGGCGAGTGATGCTCCCCAGCACGTCCGCGAAGGGCGCGTGCGGATTGGTCCAGGACAGCAGCGCCTCCAGGAACAGCGCGCCCATCAGCAGGTAGATGCTGATTTTCAGCAACTGCAGCGCCGCCCACACCGGCAGCACCCAAGTGCCGAGGCCGTGGCCATGCACCAGCAGCGTGGCGCATAGGAAGGCCAGTTCGACCAGGAAGGCCAGCAATACCGAAGCGGTGTCCAGCATGCGGATGGGCGGGATGAAGCGGCGCGCCGGGCGCACCACCGGATTGGTCAGCAGGAAGGCGAACTCGCCCAGCGGGTTGTGCATGGGTGCGCGCAGCCATTGCAGGTGGAAGCGCAGCAGCAGGAGGGCCGCGTAGGGCTGCACCAGGGTATCCAGGAAGAACTGCAAGACATCCGTCAGCATCACGCGCCCCCGAGTTCGTCACCCATCTCGTTCGCGCGCGCAGCGGCGGCGCGCGCGGCCTCGATGATATGCTGCTTCACGCTGTTCGCCTCCATGCTGAGCAGGGCACGCTCGGTTGTGCCGTTCTTCGACGTGACGCGGGCGCGCAGTGTCGCCGGGTCCTCCGTGCTCTCGCGGGCCAGCTTGGCCGCGCCGTAGGCGGTTTCCAGCGCGAGTTTGCGCGCGGTTTGCCGTGGCAGGCCCAGTTCCATGCCCGCCTGTTCCAGCGCCTCGATGAAATAAAAGAAATAGGCCGGGCCGCTGCCGGAAACGGCGGTGACAGCATCGAGCGCGGGTTCTGCGTCCACCCAGACGTAGTCCCCGGTCGCGCGCACCACCTCCTCCACGCGCTGCCGCTGTGCATTGCTGAGCCTGGCGGGGCCATACAGCCCGGTCATACCTGCGCCGACCAGCGCGGGGGTGTTGGGCATGGCGCGCACGGTCACGAATCCGGCGTTGCGATTTCCCAGCCATTGCTCCAGCGTATCGAGCCGGATGCCCGCCGCGATGGACAGCACCGCCTGCCCCGCCGCCAGCAGCGGGCCGAGCGTAGTGGCCACCGCCTTCATTTGCTGCGGCTTTACCGCCAGCACGGCAATGTCGGCATTGGCGACCGCGCCTGCGTCGAGCGCCGCGAAGGCTGCGACGCCCTGCGCAGCCACGCGCTGTCGCGCCTCATCCAGCGGTTCCACCACGCGGATGTCGGCAGGGCGGCAGGTGCCATTGAGCAACAATCCCCCTATCATGGCGCTCGCCATGTTGCCGCCGCCGATAAAACAGATATTCATTCACGTTTCCCCATAATTGCGTTGCCCGAAAATGGCCGATCCGATGCGCACGATGGTGGCGCCCTCGCAAATTGCAGCTTCCATGTCCTGCGACATGCCCATGGACAGGGTGTCCAGGCGCAGGCCCGACGCGCGCAATTGTTGCATGAGTTCACGCAATTGCGCGAACGGCTTGCGCTGTGCCGCCAATTCGTTGGTGGGCGCGGGGATGGCCATCAGCCCGCGCAGGGCGAGGCCCGGTAGCGCGGCCACCTGCTGCGCGAGGCGGGCCGCCTCGTGGAGCGGCACGCCGCTTTTGCTGCCCTCGCCGCTGACGTTCACCTGGATGCACACCTGCAGCGGCTGCAGCCCGCTCGGCCGCTGGCTCGACAGGCGCTCCGCGATTTTCAGCCGGTCCACCCCATGCACCCAGGCGAAGTTTTCCGCAACGGCCCGAGTCTTGTTGCTCTGCAGCGGGCCGATGAAATGCCACTCGATGTCGAGATCCTGCAATTCGGCCATTTTGTCCAGCGCTTCCTGCACGTAGCTTTCGCCGAATGCGCGCTGTCCCGCGGCGTATGCTTCGCGCACCGCTGCAGCGGGAAAAGTCTTGCTCACCGCGAGCAGCGAGACCGCTCCAACGTCCCGCCGCGCCTGAGTTGCGGCTCGCGCAATGGCCAGGCGGACGGCTTGCAAGTTGGAAGCGATTGCAGTCATAATCGGAGCGCTATCTACGCGTAAAGTGGCGTGCGGCCCGCATGGGAGCTGCCCTTAATTCAGGGAATTATATATGGATATCACCGAACTGCTCCATTTCGGCGTCAAGAACAAGGCATCGGACTTGCACCTGTCCGCCGGGTTGCCGCCCATGATCCGCGTGCACGGCGACGTGCGCCGCATCAACCTGCCCCCGATGGAGCACAAGGAAGTGCACGCCATGGTGTATGACATCATGAACGATGCGCAGCGCAAGCACTATGAGGAAAACAAGGAGATCGACTTTTCCTTCGAGGTTCCGGGACTCGCGCGTTTCCGCGTGAACGCATTCGTGCACAACCGCGGCGCGGGCGCGGTGATGCGTACCATTCCCTCCAAGATCCTGTCGCTCGAAGAACTGAAGGCGCCGAAGATTTTCGAGTCCATCTCCGATTATCCGCGCGGCATGGTGCTGGTTACCGGCCCGACCGGTTCCGGCAAGTCGACCACGCTGGCGGCCATGATCAACCACAAGAACGACACCGAGATGGGGCATATCCTGACCGTCGAAGACCCCATCGAATTCGTTCACGAATCGCGGAAGTGCCTGGTCAACCAGCGCGAAGTCGGACCGCACACCCTGTCGTTCGCCAATGCGCTGCGCTCCGCGCTGCGTGAAGACCCGGACGTCATCCTGGTGGGTGAAATGCGCGACCTCGAGACCATCCGCCTGGCGATGACGGCGGCGGAAACCGGCCACCTGGTGTTCGGCACCCTGCACACCAGCTCGGCGGCCAAGACCATAGACCGTATCATCGACGTGTTTCCCGCGGACGAAAAGGAAATGGTGCGCGCGATGCTGTCGGAATCGCTGCGCGCGGTGATTTCCCAGACCCTGCTCAAGACCAAGGATGGCTCGGGCCGTGTTGCCGCCCACGAGATCATGATCTGCACTCCCGCCATCCGCAACCTGATCCGCGAGGCCAAGGTCCCGCAGATGTATTCCGCCATCCAGACCGGCGGCAGCATAGGCATGCAGACCCTGGACCAGTGCCTGGTCAACCTGGTGAAGGGCGGCACGGTCGATCCTGCGGAAGCGCGCAGCAAGGCCATGAACAAGGAGCTCTTTCCGGGCGGGCCGAAGGAGTAAGCCATGGAACGCGATCAGGCAACGGAACTCATACACAACCTTCTGCGCGGCATGCTCGCCAAGAAGGCCTCGGACCTTTTCGTCACAGCCGGTTTCCCGCCAGCCTTCAAGATCGACGGCAAGGTGACCCCCGTGTCCAGCCAGGCGCTCACCTCGCAGCATACGCAGGAACTTGCGCGCGGCATCATGAACGACAAGCAGGCGGCCGAATTCGAGGCGACCCACGAATGCAACTTCGCCATCAGCCCGCCCGGCATCGGGCGCTTCCGCGTGAACGTATTCATGCAGCAGCAGCGGGTGGGCATGGTCCTGCGTACCATCACCACCAAGATTCCCGACCTAGACGCCATGGGGCTCCCGCCCCAGCTCAAGGACATCGTGATGACCAAGCGCGGCCTGGTGATTCTGGTCGGCGCCACCGGCTCCGGCAAGTCGACCACGCTGGCAGCCATGCTGGGACACCGCAACCGCAACAGCTACGGGCATATCGTCACCATCGAGGATCCGGTCGAATACGTGCACGACCACGACAAATGCATCATCACCCACCGCGAGGTGGGGGTGGACACGGAAAGCTGGCAGGCGGCCCTGAAGAACACCCTGCGTCAGGCGCCGGATGTCATTCTGATCGGCGAGATCCGTGACCGCGAGACCATGGAATATGCCGTGGCCTTTGCCGAAACCGGCCACCTCTGCATGGCCACGCTGCACGCCAACAGCTCCAACCAGGCGCTGGACCGCATCATCAACTTTTTCCCCGAAGAACGGCGCGAGCAGTTGCTGATGGACCTGTCGCTCAACACCAAGGCCTTCATCTCGCAGCGCCTGATCCCGAAGGCTGGCGGCGCCGGCCGCGCCTGCGCGATGGAGATCATGATCAATTCGCCATTGATCTCGGACCTGATCTTCAAGGGGCATGTGCACGAGATCAAGGAGGTGATGAAGAAGTCGCGCGAACTGGGCATGCAGACCTTCGATCAGGCGCTGTTCGACCTGTTCGAGGTCGGCCAGATCAGCTACGAAGACGCTCTGAAGAACGCCGACTCGGTGAACGACCTGCGCCTGAGAATCAAGCTGGAAAGCAAGACCGCACAGGGGCGCGACCTCGGGGCAGGCACGGCCGGCCTCAGGGTGACCTGACGGGTAACTTCCGCTGCAGATGAAAATGCCGCACCCGGTGCGGCATTTTCATCTGTGCGGGTTGGCGCATGTGGCACAGCGATATGCCAGGACCCGCACGCGGCCACCGCTGCTGCCGCGGACCGGCGAGGATCCAGGGCACGGGACGGGGCTAACCCGGTGAGTCGGAATTGAGCGCGGTGAGGGTGCGCGGCAGGCTCCAGTGCCGCCGCCAGGCCCTTCTCACGCGGTTCGGGTACGTGGTATTGCCCAGCGAGCCGTTATACCTTTCCAGTGCGCGGTAGAGATCGCCCTTTTCCAAGTCGAGGTAAAAACGCAGGATGGTGCAGCCATAGCGCAGGTTGGTGCGCAGGTGAAACAGGTTCTGCCCGTTCGTGCCGATCTGTTTTACCCAGAATGGCATCACCTGCATGTAGCCGCGCGCGCCAGCGCGGGAGATCGCATACTTGTGAAAGCGGCTCTCCACCTCGATCAGTCCCAGCACCATCTGCGGGTCGAGGCCGGCGCGCGTGGCTTCATATTGCACCGAAATGAGGAAGCCGCGGCGTTCCTCCGGGTCCGGCATCATCGGCGCCAAGCGGCGCGACATCTCGGTCAGCCACTGTTCGCCGAGCTGTTTGTTGGCAAAAACCAGCCGCGGCGCGGCCTGGTCGGAGACGCTTTGCTGCAGCACGGCGCGCACGCTGGCCGCCAGCGGTATATATTGCTGGTCGCCGGCGCTGGCGACGCCGCAAGAGAGCAGCCCTGCGGCCATCAGCGAGACGCTGAACTGGCGCAGCAGCTTGTGCCGTGTCAGGCGCATAGTTTTGATTGTACGACTCTGACTGCATCCGACAAGGGGATGGACTGGGCCTCGGCGTCGCGGCGCCCCTTGTATTCCACCATGCCCTCTTTCAGGCCGCGCTCTCCGATCACGATACGGTGCGGGATCCCGATCAGCTCGAGGTCGGCGAACATCACGCCGGGCCGTTCGTCGCGATCGTCCAGCAGCACTTCCACCCCCAGCGCGGAAAGCCCGGCATAGAGCTTTTCGGCCGCCTCGCGCACGGCATCGCTCTTCTTGTAGCCGATGGGAGCGATGGCGACCGCGAATGGCGCCATCCCCTCCGGCAGCATGATGCCGCGTTCGTCGTAGTTCTGCTCGATGGCGGCCGCCACGATGCGCGACACGCCGATGCCATAGCAGCCCATCTCCATCACCTGCGCCTGGCCGTTCTCGTCCAGGTAGGTGGCGGAGAGCGCCTCCGAATACTTGGTGCGCAACTGGAAGATGTGGCCGACCTCGATGCCGCGGCACAATTCCAGCGTGCCCTTGCCGTCGGGGCTGGGGTCGCCTGCCACCACGTTGCGCAGGTCGTGAATGTCACTTTCCGCCAATGGAAGCGTGTCACGTCCGAAATTTGCGCCGGTGTAGTGAAAGCCGTCGTCGTTGGCTCCACAGACGAAGTTAGTCATCATGGCGGCTGTGCGGTCAGCAATTAGCCGCAAATGGCCGGGCGGCGGATTAAGAGGCGCAGACGTTGAATTGACTGGACCCGGCCCGATGTATCCCCCGCGGCACCCCATGTGCTGCTTGATCTCGTCCTCGGTTGCGAAGCGGAATTCACCCAGCACCTTGCCGGCCTTGATCTCGTTGAGCTGATGGTCGCCGCGCAGCAGCAGCAATACGAACTGGCCTTCGGCCGTCATCACCGCGATGGCTTTCATCACCTGCTGCGCTGGCACGTTCAGGAACGCGGCAACCTCCTCTATGGTCTTCTGGCCGGGTGTGACCACCTTTTCCAGCGCCTGCTCCGGCGCGGCACGGGGCGTGGCGGGGGCGACGGCCTCGGCCAGTTCCACGTTGGCGGCGTAGTCCGAGTCGGGGCAGAAGGCCAGCGCATCCTCGCCGGAATCGGCCAGCACGTGGAATTCGTGCGAGCCCGAACCCCCGATGGCGCCGGTATCGGCGGCCACGGCGCGGAATTGCAGCCCCAGGCGGGTAAAGATGCTGCTGTAGGTCTTGTACATCACCTCATACGTCCGCTCCAGGCTTTCAAAGCTGGCGTGGAAGGAATAGGCATCCTTCATCACGAATTCGCGGGCGCGCATCACACCGAAGCGGGGACGCACCTCGTCCCGGAACTTGGTCTGTATCTGGTAGAAGTTGATTGGCAACTGGCGGTAGCTCTTGATCTCCCGCCGTGCGATGTCGGTGATTACTTCCTCATGGGTGGGGCCGAAGCAGAATTCGTGGTCGTGCCGGTCCCTGATCTTCAGCATCTGCGGCCCGAATACTTCCCAGCGCCCGCTCTCCTGCCACAGTTCGGCGGGCTGCACGGCGGGCATCAGCAGCTCGACTGCGCCACTGCTGTCCATTTCCTTGCGCACCACGGATTCCACCTTGCGCAGCACGCGCAGCCCTAGCGGCATCCAGGTATAGAGGCCGCTGGCCAGCTTGCGGATGTAGCCTGCCCGTAACATCAGCTTGTGGCTGGGCAGTTCGGCTTCGGCGGGGGCTTCTTTCTGGGTGGAGAGGAAGAATTGTGAGACGCGCATGGCTGATTGGTACCCGTTTGCTGGCTAAAAGTGTAATTTTACAGTCTGGATGCCGCAAAGGCTATCCGCGGGTGCCTTTTCAGCGCGCCCGAAATATGGAACAATTCACTCATTAGTAACGCAATTAGCAGGGGCGACCATGATAGACCGAGAAGGTTATCGCCCGAATGTAGGCATTATCCTGACCAATGCCAAGAACCAGGTATTCTGGGGCAAGCGTGTCAGACAGGACGCATGGCAGTTTCCGCAGGGTGGCATCCAGCACGGCGAGACGCCGGAGCAGGCAATGTTCCGCGAGTTGAACGAGGAAGTCGGCTTGCGGCCGCAGCACGTGCGAATTTTGGGTCGCACGCGGGACTGGATGCGCTACGATGTGCCACAGCATTGGGTGAAGCGCGAGATGCGCAGCAACTACCGGGGACAGAAGCAGATATGGTATTTGCTCAGGCTTACCGGACGGGATTGCGATGTGTGCCTGCGGGCCTCTGAGCATCCTGAATTCGACGCCTGGCGCTGGAACAACTACTGGGTGGAGATGGATGGCGTGATCGAGTTCAAGCGCCAGGTTTATTGTCTGGCATTGAACGAGCTGGCGCGCTTTCTGCCGCAGGTGAAGCATGCTCCGCGGGACGATGCATATAACAAAATCTGAGTGACGGGTGGGGGGCTGAAAGCATGATCCGGTATGTGGGGCGAGTTTGTGCCGCGGCGGTCTTCGCCGTGGCGGTGACGGGCTGTGCGGCTACGGCTGCCGTGTCGGGCGGCAATGGCTCGATCAAGATCAATGATGCGCCGCTGCCGGCGATGAATGCGCCCAGGAACGCGGCCGTGGTGCGCATCCTGCCCTATGTGGATGCGCGCCACATGAGCGATCCGCGCAAGATCGGGGTAGGCGGCCATAACATCTACGGCATGGACGCACCGACGGGCAACGATATTCTGCTCAACCAGGATGTAGCGACCATGGTCACTTCCGTGATGAGGCGCCGCATGATGGATGCAGGCTACCGGGTGGTCAACGACAACAGCGCCGGCTTCGAGATGAGCGGCACGGTCAGGGAACTGACCTATGACATCAAGGACCGGGATCGGGTCTCCATTGTCATCGAGACGACGCTCAAGGACGCCGCGACCGGCAAGGTATTGTGGTCCGCCGCGGTCACTGAGAAGAAGGACCGCTTCGCCGGCATGGGCGGGGACGACATCGCCGATGTTGCCGCTTTCCTGCGCGAGGAACTGGGCGTGGTGACGCAGAAGACCGCCAATGCAATCACCGCGGTTCTGGCGGCGCAACATCCGGCCATGTTCAATGTGGTCGCCGGCAGCAAGCCCGTTCCCGGCGTTACCGTGCTGAGTGCGCCTGCAGCACCTGCCGTGCCCGCCGTCTCCGCCGCGTCCGCCGCAACCCAGCCCAGTACCAAGGGCGTGCTGAGAATTACCACCCGGCCTGCGCGCGCCGAGATCTATATCGGGGGCGTTTATTACGGCCTTTCCCCTCTGCGGCTGGAACTGGCCCCGGGCATTCTGGAGGTGAAGGCCGAGCTTCGCCATCACCGGACGGTGACGGAAAAGGTTTCGGTGCGCACCGGCGAAACGACGGAGCTGGAACTCAGGCTCAAAAAATAGCCTGCGCCCAGCCGAAAAAACAATGCCCGCAATTGCGGGCATTGTTTTTTCGGCTGGGCGGTGGTATCCGCCGCGAGCGGCCAGGATCAGTGCTTGCCCGTGCTGCCGAAGCCGCCGCTGCCCCGCTCGCTCTCGACGAATTCCTCGACGATGTTGAGTTGCATCTGCATCACCGGCACGATTACCAGCTGCGCCATGCGTTCCATCGGCATCAGGGTGAAGGGGGCTTGGCCCCGGTTCCAGATGGAAACGAAGATCTGCCCCTGATAGTCGGAATCGATCAGCCCGACCAGGTTGCCGAGCACGATGCCGTGCTTGTGGCCCAGGCCGGAACGGGGCAGGATCATCGCTGCGCAATGCGGATCGTTGAGATGGATGGCAATCCCGCTCGGAATCAGTTCGGTTTCGCCGGGCCGGATAACCATGTCGTGATCGATGCAGGCGCGCAGGTCAATGCCAGCCGATCCCGGCGTTGCGTACGCGGGCGGATGCTTGTGCAGGCGTTCGTCCAGGATCTTCACGTCCACGGTCTTCTTCATCGTTTTGCTCCTCGGTAGAGTGCCAAGACATGTTGCATCAATTGCCGCGCCAGGGTCAGTTTATCGGCATGGGGCAGAATGTGCTCACCCGCATCGTCAAACAGGATCAGCTCGTTATCATCGCTGCCGATCGCATGCTGCGCCAGATTGGCGGCAAGCAGGGGAATTTTCTTGGCGCGCCGTTTTGCCGTCGCGTTGTCGCGCAGGTTCTCGCTCTCCGCCGCAAAGCCGACGCAGAACGGCGGCTTGGGCAGACCGGCGACCCAGGCCAGAATGTCCGGGTTGGGAACCAGTTCCAGCGTCAGCGCGCCGCTTCCCTTCTTGACCTTTTGTGCGCTGGGCGCGGCTACCCGATAGTCGGCCACGGCGGCCACACCGATGAAAATGTCGGTATCCTCCGCGCGCTGCTGCACTGCAGCCAGCATCTCCTCCGCGCTCGTCACGTCCACCACCTCGGCGCCCGGCGGCTGGTCCACCGCGGTTGGGCCGGAAACCAGCGTCACCCTGGCGCCCAGTTCCAGCGCGGCCTGCGCCACGGCGTAGCCCATCTTGCCGGAACTGCGGTTGGTGATGCCGCGCACCGTGTCTATCGCCTCGTAGGTCGGCCCGGCGGTAACCAGCACCTTGATCCCATCCATGCGTACGGCAGGATCGTTAGCCGGTTGCGGCGCCGCGTTCAGCAGGTCAACGATGTCGCGCGCCAGCGCGTCCGCCTCCAGCATGCGGCCCATGCCCTCTTCGCCGCAGGCCTGCGCGCCGCTTTCGGGCCCGAGAAGGATAATGCCGTCCTGTTTCAGTTGTGCGACATTGCGCTGGGTCGCCGGGTTCGCCCACATCTGCCGGTTCATGGCAGGGGCGACCAGCAAGGGGCAATCGCGCGCCAGGCACAGCGTGGACAGCAGGTCGTTGGCATGGCCGTGCGCCAGCTTGGCCATGAAATCGGCGCTGGCCGGCGCGATCACGATGGCGTCCGCCGCGCGCCCGGCGCTGATGTGCGCCATGCCGTCGTTGCGCGCTCCCGGCTCCGCGGGTTCGTCCCATTGATTGAGCAGCACCGGCCGGCCGGTGAGCGCCTGTAGCGTCGCGGGGGCGATGAAACGGCAGGCTGCCTCGGTCATTGCGGCGTGCACCTCAAAGCCCCGCTTCATCAGCAGCCGCGCCAGTTCCGCGGCCTTGTAGGCGGCGATGCCCCCGGTAATGCCGAGCAAGATGCGCTTTTTGCGTTCCTGTTCCATAATGTGGCGCATATTATCAAGAAACAGCCGGGCGAAGTAGGTGGCCTTGCCGCCGCGGCGCGCGCCATGCGTCTCGCGGGTGTCGCCCGTGCCTGTCTTACAGACGGAGATATGGCAGTTGGAATGCTTCTACATCAACCTCGATTCCGCAATGCAGCGGCGGAAAAATCTCGAAAGCAACTTCAATGCGGTACGGCAGCCGCACTGGAATCTGACGCGATACCCCGCGAAGGATGTCGCGTTTGTGGAGGCGCAGAAAATTCCCGGAAGGCTGCGGCCGTCTGAAAAGGCCTGCTTCGCCAGCCATCGCGACCTCATCCTGCAAAGCATGCGGGTCGAAGGGCATGTGATGATCCTGGAGGACGATGCCTGTTTCGGCCGTCTGACGTGCGAGGCCGTCGACCGCCATATTGTGGCCAATGGGCAGCTCACGGGATGGGACATCATATACACAGATGTAGGCATTCCCAACATCGGCGACATGGTGGAGATGGTCCGCATGCGCCAGCAGCTCGACCCCGCCACGCTGAACTTCTTCGATCTGCGGGCCGTCGCCTATGCGGCGGCGACCGCATACATCGTGCATAAGGATTCGAAAAGGAAGCTGTACGACCTGCTGAGCCAGGCAGCCACCCTGGACGTCCCTTATGACCTGTACCTGAGGAAACTGGTCGTCGAATCACGGATCACCGCGCTCGCGGCGTTTCCCTTTGTTACCACGCTGTCGGACGATGCCGACATCTCCCAGATTCAGTTGGGCGCACACGGGGTGACGGAAACCGCGCTCGGCCTGTTCCGCAAAATGATCTGGCGCGAGCGCGACCTTTCCGCGCAGCGTGCGCTGCTGGCGCAACTGGACCGCGCTTTCTGCGACGAGGAGAGCCGCGCGTTCGGCACGCTGTGGGCGGTGATGGCGAACCGGGGCTTCCAGATCAAATAGCCGTGGCGCGGCCAGCCACAAAGGGGGAATGATGGCGATTACCGATTGGCCCGAGGGCGAGCGCCCGCGGGAGAAACTCATCCAGCGCGGGCCGGCCGCGCTATCCGATGCGGAACTGCTGGCGATTTTTCTGCGCACCGGCGTGGTGGGCAAGAGCGCGGTGGATCTGGCGCGGGAGTTGATCAGCCGGTTCGGAAATCTCACGCAGTTGTTCGTCGCCTCCGAAAAGGATTTCTGCGCCATACACGGCATGGGTCAGGCAAAATTCGTGCAATTGCAGGCTGTGCTGGAGATGGCGCGGCGTGCGCTGCGCGAGGAAATGCAGGCGGGAAGCGCGCTGACCTCGCCGCGCGCCGTGCGCGATTACCTGCAGCTCTTGCTGCGCGGGCGCATGCAGGAGGTCTTCATGGCGCTGTTTCTGGATGCGCAACACCGCGTGGTCGCCGCCGAGGAGCTTTTCACCGGCACGCTGACGCAGACCAGCGTCTATCCGCGCGAGGTGGTGAAGCGCGCGCTGCACCACAATGCCGCCGCGCTGATACTCGCGCACAACCATCCCTCCGGCGTAGCCGAGCCCAGCCATGCTGACCAGGCCTTGACCGATGCGCTCAAGCAGGCACTGGCCCTGGTGGAAGTCCGGGTGCTCGACCATTTCATCGTAGCCGGCGAGGGCTGCCTGTCGTTCGCGGAACGCGGCCTGGTGTAGCGGCACGCACGACATCCCGGCGCGAGGCTGGCGCCGGGATGCGCCCGGAGCCGGGCTTACAGCGCGGAGTGGGAGCTGTCGCAGAATGGCGGGTTCCTGGAGGTGCGGCAGCCGCACAGCTACTTGGTTTCGACCTGCGTAATGGTTATCTGGCCGGGGCCAATTCGCTGACCGAGTGGGAACCTTCAGGCGGCCTTTGTTGACAAGCCGGCCCGCCCTCGCGTACAAGCTACGTGTGATCAACGATCTCGGGGAGGCGAGATGCGCGTCGCGATCATTATTTGCCTGCTGCTGTGTGCCGGATGCAGCCAGACCGGCCTGCTCAGCCGCCAGGACTATCAGACGAGCCAGCAGGCGTTCCTGCATGGCGATGATGAGAACGCGCTGCAAGCGCTTCCGAGCGGTCGCGAAGACGGCGACTTCATAACCACCATGGAGCGCACCTATCTGTCCCTGATCCAGGGCAAGCCGCAGCTTGCCGCCTTGCAGAACCAGGAGCAGTTGCAGGAAAACCAGGAACGCCACGCCCTCGCGCATGACATGGGGATAGTCTTTCAGGTGCGCACACCGGGGGATTATCAGCCCGCGGTATATGAACTGGTCTGGATGCACTTGCTGCTGGGCTGGGGGTATGCGGAACAGGGGAAATATGCTCCTGCCGCTAGGGAGGCGCGGCTTGCCGAAGGGCTGCTCGGTGTTCCAGCCAATCATGGCGGGTATTTCGACGATCCCATATTGCGCTTGTTGCTTGCCGGACTCTGGACGACGTGCGGCCAGTGGCAGGAGGCGCGGACGGATTTGCAGTCCGCATGGGCTCTGGACCACAGCCTGGGCTGGGCGCGGGATCTGGCGGCGCGCGAGCAGGCGCCGGCCCAGTTATTCGTCGTCCTGGGCGGCCCCGGCCCGGCCGTGGAGTGGGATCCGGCATGGGGGCTCAATCCCCTGCGCACGGCGCGCAGGGTGAAGTTCATGCTGCGCGGTCGCAAGAGCGCGCTGTCGATGCAGGGTGCGCACGGCCTGGTGATCAAGGCCCATCTTTCGCCGGACGCAAGTGGCTGGTATGCCGGACGCCTGGCGGGCGACGGCGAGCTGGACGACTTCTTGCAGGACATGGCCTACGGAGGCCAGGCTGCGGCGGGTAGCATGAAGGTGACGTTGATCGTCGCAGGCGATGCTGTGAAAGATGCGATTGTCGGAGCCATTGGCGGGGCGATGCTGGGCTATACCGCGCCCATCTGGGGGCTGCTGGGTGGCGCAAGTCCGGCTGGCTCTGCCGCCACGTCCGGCACCGGCGCCACCAACACCGCCACGGGCGGCACTGAAGTGTCTCCTCCTTTCGTTTCCACGAATGGTGCGCGCTATGGCGCGGAGGCCGGGGCGGTCATCGGTGGCGGTATGGGGGCGGTGGAGGGCTATGAGGCAGGCACCACCCAGCTTGGGACTGCCATGGATGCCTCGCATGTCTACCGCTATGTGCGCTACCTGCCGGAATATTTGTGGGTGGCGTGGGCCGACCTTGCGCCGCTCACCTATCCCGTGAAATTGCGCACGCCGCTACAGGCGGTTGAAATTCGTGGGCCTACCGTGGTCAATGGCACGGCGGTGACGCTGGCCCATCTTGCGGATACCTACGAAAGTGAGTGCAAGTACACCAGCGAAAACGGGTCGGTGACCATATTTGCGCCGCCGGACGCGTCCGGGACTTGCCCGCCGCAGCCGAACTGAGCGCCGGGGGCAAGTCCCGGCGCTTCCGGGGCCGGATTTTGGGGTAGTTGAACGGCTTGCGGGTTTAGGGTAGAATCTCGCCTCTTTTGAATACAGGTTGGAGTGAGTGCCATGGCACGCGTCTGTCAAGTAACGGGTAAGCGCCCGATGGTCGGGAACAACGTCTCCCACGCAAACAACAAAACCAAGCGCCGGTTCCTGCCGAACCTGCAACGCCGCCGTTTCTGGGTTGAGAGCGAAGGCCGCTGGGTATCCCTGCGCCTGAGCAATGCCGCCCTGCGCACCGTGGACAAGAACGGCATCGACGCCGTGCTGGCCGACATGCGCGCCCGCGGCGAGAAGGTTTAAGGAGATAAATCATGGCAGCCAAAGGCGCACGCGAAAAAATCAAGCTGGAGTCTTCCGCCGGCACCGGTCATTTCTACACCACGAGCAAGAACAAGCGCACCACGCCTGAAAAGCTCGAGTTCATGAAGTTCGACCCCGTTGCCCGCAAGCATGTGATGTACAAGGAAACCAAGCTCAAATAAGGCTCGGTCGAACTACCACACCGGCTTGCCGGAGATTAAAAAAGCCCGCAAAGCGGGCTTTTTTATTGGCCCCTCTTCAGTTTGCCGGGTCCGACTGTTCGGCAGCCTTGAGCAGCGCATCCAGAAATCCGGGAAACCTTGCATCCAGATCGTCTCGCCGTACGCAGAGGAAACGCTGAGTGCCTTCCAATCGGGTACGTGTTACGCCCGCTTCGCGCAGGGTCTTGAGGTGGTGCGACATGGTGGATTTGGCAACGGTGGCGTCGCAACTGCCTACGCACAACTCCTCCGTTTGCGCCAGTTGCCGCACAATGCTCAGGCGCGTCGGGTCACTGAGCGCATGCAGCACGGTTGGCAGGTCCAGCTTTTCGCGCGGGGGGTGGTACAACTCTCGCATCGTGATTTCCTTGCATACAGCTTGCTCATTTTACACTGGCTTGCGCCCGAAGTTTTAATGTTCTATGATTGTAGAACAATAAAACATTATTGGGAGGTATGTCATGGCACGGGTGTGGGTGTTGGCACTAGGCGCGTTCGCGCTGGGTACGGATCTGTTTGTGATTGCGGGCATCCTGCCTCAGGTGGCCCGCGAAATGGGGGTGACTGTCGCTGCGGCCGGCTGGCTGGTGTCCTCATTCGCATTCACCTACGCGCCCGCGTCGCCGGTTCTCGCGGTGCTGACCGGGAATCTGCCGCGTCGCAAGCTGCTGCTGGCCAGCCTGGGAATATTTTGCGTGGCGAACGCCATTTCCGCCCTGTCCCCGAGTTACGTGGCTCTTCTCCTGTCGCGTGTGCTCGCGGCGCTGGGGGCCGCGCTGTACATGCCCACAGCCTCTTCGATCGTCGCTACCCTTGCAGTGCCGGAAAAGCGCGCCCGTTCGCTTTCCATGGTTACAGCGGGCCTGACGGCTGCAATCGTTTTGGGCGTGCCGCTGGGCACCTGGATTGCGGAATATGCAGGATGGCGCGCGACATTCTGGTTCGTTGCCGTACTTGCCGCCGGTGCCCTGCTGGTCATTCGCCTGTGGATACCCGACGTGCCTGCGCTTCCGCCCGTGGGCTGGCGCGTGCGCCTGGCCTTGCTGAGGCAGCCCAGGGTGGCGATCGCACTCGCCATGATAGTCCTGTGGACCGCCGGCGGCTTCGCGGTTTATCCTTATTTGTCGGCACTGCTCATTCGCGTGACGCATCTTACGCTTGCGGACATGGGATGGATATTTCTGCTGTTCGGGGTGGCCAGCGTCGCGGGGAACTTCGTCGGTGGGCACAGCGCGGACAAGCGGGGGGCGACACCCACCATCATTTTTGGTCTCGTCCTGATGTTCGCCGTACTCTCCACGCTGTCATGGAGCGCAACCCATCTGGTGACCGTCATACCGTCGGTCGCGGCTTGGGGCATGGCGGCGTGGATGCTGAACCCGCCTCAACAACACCGCCTGATAGCATGCGCGCCGCAAATTCCGGCGGCCGTCCTGGGCCTGAATGGCTCGGCCCTCTATCTGGGCATGGGGATAGGTGCGGGCGTCGGCGCCGAAATCATGAAGACGGGGAACTTTAATGTGCTCGGCCGCGTAGGCGGCTCGTTCGAACTCCTGGCGCTGCTCCTCCTGGCGGGCTCCGCCATGTGGGAACAGCGCCGCGCGGCGGCGCAGCGTATTTAAGGCGCGGCCCGCTCCATCACTGCCGCAAAAAAACCGTCCGTGCCGTGCAGCAGAGGTGAGAGTTGCAGGCACTCGCCGGTGTCCAGGCTGATGAGCTGCTGCGCGAGGACCTCGTTCGCAGGGTGGAGGACGAAATCGGGGTGGGCGGCGAGAAAGGCGTCCACGATGCCGCGGTTTTCCTCGGGAAGCAGGCTACAGGTGGCGTATACCAAGCGGCCGCCGGGTTTGACCAGCCTGCTCGCCGCGGCGAGGATGGACGCCTGCTTTTCCGTCAGTTCCGCCACGCTTTGCGGCGACTGGCGGAACTTCAGGTCCGGGTTGCGGCGCAAGGTGCCCATGCCGCTGCATGGCGCATCCACCAGTACACGGTCTATCTTTCCCGCCAAGCGCTTGATTTTCTGGTCGTTCTCGTGGGCGATGACCTGGGGATGCAGGTTGGAAAGCCCCGAGCGCTTCAGCCGGGTCTTCAGGTTGGTCAAGCGCTTCTCCGACACGTCGAAGGCATACAGCCTGCCCTGTGAATTCATCATTGCGCCCAGCATCAGAGTCTTGCCTCCCGCGCCGGCGCAGAAATCCACCACCATGTCGTTGCGTTTCGGCGCCAGCAGGAAACCGAGCAACTGGCTGCCTTCGTCCTGCACTTCTACCTTGCCGGAGAGGAACAGCGGATGCTTGTTCAACGCGGGCTTGCCGCGCAGGCGGATGCCGATGGGCGACCAGGGCGTCGCACTGACATCCATGCCTTCCGCCTTGAGCTGCTCCAGCGCCTCGCTGCGCGACGACAGAAAGGTGTTCACCCGCAAATCCAGCGGCGCAGGATTTTGCATGGCGCGGCCCAGCGCGAGGATGTCCTCGTCTGTCGTGGACGGGCGCAGCTTTTCGATCACCCATTCCGGCAGTTCTGCCTGAAGTGCAAGCGGCAGCGCTTCCATGGTGATGGCTTTTACTCCGCCCAACCATGTGGCCTCGTCCTTCTTTAGCAGCGGTTCGAGTTCGCGCAGGTTGTGGCCGCCGAAGCGTATCCAGTAAGCGAGGGCCATGCGGCGCGGCGTGGCGCGCGCGGCCTCCGTCGGCTGGCAGGCATGCTCCAGGAATAGGCGATGGCGCAGTATGCCGAATGCGGTTTCCGAGATCAGCGCGCGTTCGCGCGAGCCGGTGCGGTTTTCCTGGAAGAACTTGCGCAGCACCGCATCCGCCGGATGCTTCAGCGGGAGCAGGGCGCGCAGGGCCTGGGTGACGAGGTCGAGATGGTATTCGGTGAGATGCATGTTGCGATGACCGTGCGGCCGGGTTATTGCGTAAATGACACGCTGGTCAGGACCTGGGTGAACTGCCCGCCATCGTGGTCGGTGACGACCAGCTTGTAGGGAAAGTGGTGCGCCGCGTCCACCCATATCTCCGTGCGCTTGCCGTCCTTTTCGGGCGTCGTGGCGAGGTATAGCGCCGGGAATGTCCCCAGCGGCACCGAGACCGTCGCGTTGGGCGTAATGTGGTAGATGTAATCGTCGATCCGCGTGCCGTTGTTGTACATCAGCAGCTTCAGCTCGTGCATGTCCTGCAGCGGCAGGAACATCAACTGATACATCGCGCTCAGCCTGTCCTGGGTGCCGGCCGCGAGCGGCCAGACATGGGTCCCGCCGTGGTAGACGAGGGAAACCTGGTGCTTGCTCCAGTTGAAATCGGCGCGGGTGTCGCGGTCGCTGTCGAGCTTGCGCACGCTGGCATAATGCTCCGGACGCAGGCCTTGGGGGGTGATGGTTCCCGCGCTGGTGACGCGTATCGTTTCCGGCTTGAAGAATGCGAGCAGCCCTACTGCCTGGCTCACGCTTTGCAGATCGTAATGATCGCCCGCGCGGGTGAAGGTCTCGCTCATGGTTACGATGCGGATGCCGCCCTTGCTCACTTCGTAATGGGCCTCTATGCGGCTGGACGGCGCGGCCTGCCCGGTCACGGCGAGGCAAAGCAGGCAAACCGCTGCGAGCGCGCGCGCTATCGTCATTTGCGTCATTCCAGCCCCGGAGAAATCAGCGCCGGCGCCGGTTGTTCCTCCGCGCAGAATTCGACGCGGCCGGCATCGTTCAGGCGCGCCCGGCCTTCGCACAGCCAGCGGATGGCCTGCGGGTAGATGCGATGCTCCTCGTGGAGCACCCGCACAGCCAGGGTTTCCGCGGTGTCGTTGATGAGCACCGGCACCGCCGCCTGGATGATGATGGGGCCGTGGTCGAGGTCGGGGGTGACAAAATGTACGGTGCAGCCATGCACCTTGACGCCGTCCGCCAGCGCGCGCTGATGCGTATTCAGGCCGCTGTAAGCGGGCAGCAGCGAGGGATGGATGTTGATCAGCCGCTTGCGGTAGCGCGCGACGAACTCAGGGGTCAGGATGCGCATGAAGCCGGCCAGGACCACCAGGTCCGGCGCATAGGCGTCTATTCTGGCAGCGAGTGCCGCGTCGAATCCCGCACGATCGGGGTAATTGGTGTGGGCCACCACTTCGCCCGGAATGCCGTGCTCGCGCGCGACAGTCAGGCCTTCTGCGTCCGCGCGGTTGCTGATGACGGCGGCGACGCGGCATGGCAGCTTCGCTCCCAGGACCGCGTTCATGTTGCTGCCGCGTCCCGAAATCAGGATCACGATGGATTTCCCGGTCGTGCCGACCGCTTGAGCAGCGCCGGCCACCTCAGGCAACCTGTGTTTGCGCTTCATCACCTTGCCGCGCCCGGATTTCGCCCAGGGTCCAGACGGTTTCGCCAGCTGCCTGCAGCAGCTTTGCGGCCTTGTCCGCGTCGCCGCGATCGACGACCACCGCCATGCCGATGCCGCAGTTGAAGGTGCGGTACATTTCCTGCTGTTCCACATTGCCCATGGTCTGCAGCCATTCGAACAGCTTGGGCATGCGCCAGGCCTTGGCATCCAGCGCTGCGACGGTGTTGGCGGGCAATACGCGCGGGATGTTTTCCAGCAGCCCGCCGCCGGTGATATGCGCCATGCCCTTCACCTTCACCTGCTGCATCAGCGCCAGCAGCGGTTTCACATAGATGCGGGTGGGCGCCATCACGCAGTCGGCCAGCGTGCGCGCGCCCTCGAAATGGGCCTGCATATCCGGCTTGCTGCGCTCGATGATCTTGCGGATGAGCGAATAGCCGTTGGAGTGCGCGCCGTTCGATGCCAGCCCCAGCACCACGTCGCCGGGGGCTATCTCGCGTCCGGTAATGACCTGCGACTTTTCCACAACGCCGACGGCAAACCCGGCCAGATCGTATTCTCCCGCCGGGTACATGCCGGGCATTTCCGCAGTCTCGCCGCCGATCAGTGCGCAGCCGGCCTGTTCGCAGCCGGCTGCGATCCCCTTGATGACCTCCGTCGCGGTATCCACGTCGAGCTTGCCGCAGGCGAAATAATCGAGGAAGAACAGCGGCTCCGCGCCCTGCACCAGAATGTCGTTCACGCTCATCGCCACCAGGTCTATGCCCACGGTGTCGTGGCGTTCCAGTTCAAATGCCAGCTTCAGCTTGGTTCCCACGCCGTCCGTTCCGGAGACCAGCACCGGCTCGCGGTATTTTTTCGAGATTTCAACGAGTGCGCCGAAGCCGCCGATGTCGCCGAGCACCTCCGGGCGCATGGTGCGCCTCGCAAACGGCTTGATGTTTTCGACCAGACGGTCGCCCGCGTCGATGTCCACCCCGGCATCGCGGTAGGAGAGGGTGTTTTCCTGGGTCAAGTTGAGTTCTCGCTTTCTTCGGGATAAAGTGCTGAAAATTCCGGGGGCGCCGCAGGCGTCTCCCGGAATTCAACCAGGAAAGGATTTTACCTCAAATGACCCGGGAACGTTCCGCCACCCTCCAGTGGCTGGTGGGCGCCGCCTTGCTGCTGGCGCTGCTTTATGTGTTGACGCCCATTCTCACCCCGTTTGTCGCAGCCGCAATCCTGGCCTACCTGTGCGCCCCCCTCGTGAACTGGCTGTGCGCGCGCCGCGTTCCGCGCACCGTCGCCGTGTTGCTGGTGATGCTGGGGCTGTTCGCGGTGATGATCGCCCTGCTGCTGCTAGTCGCGCCCCTGCTGCAGCGCGAGATCGTGCTGTTCACGGCGCGTCTGCCGCTTTTCGCCGACAATCTGCGCCAGAAGCTGATGCCGTTCCTGAACCAGACCCTGCACCTGAATGCCCACTGGGACGGCGACGCGCTGCGCAGCATGCTCAGCACCCACCTGCAGCAGGGCGCGGGCGGGGTGGCAGGCAAGGTGCTGCCGTGGCTGGGGGGAGGCAGCGCGGCCCTGCTTGGCCTGCTGGTCAATGCGGTGCTGCTGCCGCTGGTGCTGTTCTACCTGCTGCGCGACTGGCCCGCGTTGCTGGAACGGATCGAGGAGCTGGTTCCGCGGCGCTGGAACAGGGAGACGCTGCACCTCGCCAGCGAGGCCGACCGGGTGCTGGCGGAGTTTCTGCGCGGCCAGGTGCTGGTGATGCTGGTGATGAGCGCATTCTATGTGACCGGGTTGTGGCTGACCGGACTGGAATTCGCCCTGCCGATAGGTCTGGTCGCGGGCATGCTGGTATTCATCCCCTACGTGGGCATGCTCACCGGTCTGGTGCTGGCCACGCTCGCCGCCGCCGCACAGTTCACCTCGTTCGGCAGCATCCTGCCGGTATGGGGCGTGTTTGCCGCAGGGCAGGCGCTGGAGGGCATGGTGGTCACGCCGCGCCTGGTCGGCGAGCGGATAGGCCTGCATCCGGTGGCGGTGATCTTCGCCCTGCTGGCGTTCGGCCAGATCTTCGGATTTTTCGGGGTGCTGCTCGCGCTGCCCGCTTCCGCGGTGCTGCTGGTCGCGCTGCGCCACGCCAGGGAATGGTACTTCGCCAGTTCCCTGTACCGCGAATGACGCAGCTCCTGCTCAACATCGGTCCGGTCTGGACGCCTACGCTGGACAATTTCGTGCCGGGGCGCAATGTCGAACTGCTGTCGGCCCTGCGCCATGCGCTGGCGGGCGGCGCCCGGGAGCGCAGCTTTTACTTGTGGGGCGATTCCGGCAGCGGCAAGAGTCACCTGCTGGAGGCCGCGATGCGCCAGGCCAGGGCGAACGGCCTTGTCGCGACGTATGCCCGCGCGGCCGTGCCCGCGGCCGCGGCCGCCGTGGCAGTGGACGAGGTCGAGGCGCTGGACGATGCGGGACAGGTTGCCCTGTTCGAGCTGTATAATCGGCAGCGCGAAAGCGGCGGCATCCTGCTGGTGAGCGGCAATGCGGCACCCGCGCACCTCGAGGTGCGCGACGACCTGCGCACCCGCCTGGGGTGGGGCCTGGTATACCAGGTGCACCCGCTCAACGATGCGGAAAAGGCGCAGGCCCTCGAGCGGCACGCGCAGGCGCGCGGTTTCGAGCTGCCGCGCGAAGTGGTGCAATACCTGCTACGCCATGGACGGCGCGATCTGCCCTCACTGCTGGCGGTGCTCGATGCACTGGATGCGCACTGCCTACGCCTGAAGCGCAGCCCGTCGGTGCCGCTGCTGAAGGAAATACTGAACAATACCGGGAGTGATGGTGAAGCTGGCGCTGTTTGATCTGGACAATACCCTGCTGACGGGGGATAGCGATTTTGAGTGGGCGCAGTTTCTGATCGAGCAGGGGGTGATAGACCGCGAAGTGTATGAGGCGAAGAACCAGGCGTTCTACGACCAGTACAAGGCGGGCACGCTGGATATTCATGAGTTCCTGGATTTCCAGTTGAAGCCGCTGTCACGCCACTCGCGGCGCGTGCTCGACGTCTGGCATGCGGATTTTATGCGCACCAGGATCGCCGGCATGATGGGCAAACCCGCGCAGGATCTGGTCGCGCGGCACAAGGCGGCGGGCGACATCTGCATTATAATTACGGCCACCAACAGCTTCGTCACCGCGCCGATCGCGCGCGCCTTCGGCGTCGAGCACCTGATCGCCACCGAGCCGGAGCAGAGGGACGGAGAATTCACCGGGCGGGTTCTGGGCATGCCCAGCTTTCGCGAGGGCAAGATCGCGCGCCTGGAGGACTGGATGGATCAGCGCGGCTGGTCGTGGGGAACATTCGAGGCCAGTACCTTTTACAGCGATTCATTGAACGACCTGCCGCTGCTGAGCCTGGTGAACAGGCCGGTGGCGGTGGATCCGGACCCCACCCTGCGCGCACATGCGGAACAGCAGGGGTGGGAAATTATCAGCCTGCGCTGAATCGGGGCGGCGCCGGCTGCGGCATGACCTTGGGAGGAAGGATATGAAGTACTGGATGATGATATTGCTGCTGTTGCCCGGCGTGGCATCGGCGAGTGCATATAAATGCACTGACCAGGACGGCGGTACGGTATACAGCACCACGCCGTGCGACGAAGCGCCCGGGCTGGTGCCCTATGTCGAAGGCGAAACCGGTTCGGCCGGCGCGCTGGTTCTGCATCCCGGCGCGGACGGGAGTTACCGCATCCCGGGATCGGTCAACGGCTCGCCGCTGACCCTCCTGATCGACCACAATACTCCGCGCACCGCCATCTCGGGACCCGCCGCGCAGGAAGCGGGGCTGCAGTGCGAGAAGCCGATGCGTGCCGGGCGCCCCTGCGCGGTGACGGTGCATGAGATCGACTTCGGTAATTTCGAACTGGACAACGTGGTGGTCGACATCGTGCCGGCCCAGCCGGACGATCTGCGGCTGGGCCGGGATGCGCTGCGGCGCCTGAAAGTGCGGGAAGCGGGCGGGGCGCTGTATCTCTCCCGCAAATAGCGTGTGTCAGGCGCGCCATGCGCCGGTCTGCAAGGGAGGGGATATGAAATATGCGCTGTTGATCTTGTTGCTGCTACCGGGCAGCGCGGGGGCAACCACCTACAAATGCGTGGATGATAGCGGCGAGACGGTATACGCCGAGCAGCCCTGCGGCAACAATTCCAAGGTCGTTCCCTATGTGGACGATCACGACATTTCCAAGGGCATGCTGGTGCTGACCATGGACGTCAATCACAGCTACCGCACTAGCGGCACGGTGAACGGATCGCCGGTCACCTTCGTGGTGGATACCGGGGCATCCGGCACCGTCATCTCGCAACGGGTCGCCATGGCCGCCGGAATCAGGTCTTGCAGCACCGTGGGTTACGCCGCCACAGCGAACGGCGTGGTGGCCCGCTGCACGGCCACGGTTTCAGAGATCACCTTCGGCGATTTCCGCGTTCGCAACCTGGTGGTGGCCGTCATGCCCAACATGCCGCAGGATGGGCTGCTGGGCATGGACGTGCTGGGCCGCCTCAAGATCCAGCAGGCCGACCATGTGCTGTCCATCTCCAGCAACTAGCGTAGGCCGGCTTATTCGGCGTCGCGCCCGGCGGCACCTCGTCCAGAGGCGCCGCGTTCAGGCGCGCCGCGCAGTGCCGACCTGATCCCTTGCAGCAGGGCGCGAATGCGCTGCCGGACGCGCTGGTATGCCTGCCAGCCGTCGAGATAGGCATGGATGCGGTTGCGATACCCCATGATCCAGGTGTAAACGCGCGCGAACCATCCCAGTTGCATCAGCGTCGGCCGGGTCAGGTTGAAAATGCGTGAGAACAGGGCAAATCCCGCGACCTTGGCGAACAGAAAGACGCCGCTGCCCAGCACCCAGTGGCCGGCGGCAATCGCTTCCACGCCCAGCAGTTTAGCGGGGATGAAGATCAGGCTGGGCAGGATGAACGCCAGGAACGCCCAGCGTGGCCGCAGTGACGCGATGTGTTTTTCCACCGCATGCACCGCGCGAATCGCACCCAGCCGCGCCATGAGGGCCGCGGTCCAGTCCCAGATTGCTTCCTCGATGAGAAAGACCGCCGCCGCCAGCCAGATGAACGGCGACAGGACGACACGTTTCACTTTCCGCAATGCGGGTTTCATAGCATCCCCGGGCACAAAGGCCTCCATCATACCCCGACGTTCGACGGTGCGGGCGCGGTAGGCCGCCAGCAGTGTATAATTCCGCGCTGAATTGGTTCCCTGGCTGGCAATGATAAAAAGACTGTTCACTCGCGTATTCGGCGGCAAGGCCGGCAAGCATCCGGCCGGCCGCAGCCGTGTGATCCCGTTTTCCAAGCATCACGTGTCGCGCGACGGCATCAGCTACGCTGCGCGCCGCGTCACCGACGGCCTGCAGGCGGCGGGCTATTCCGCCTTCGTCGTGGGCGGCGCGGTGCGCGATCTGCTGCTGGACCGCCATCCCAAGGACTTCGACGTCGCCACCAATGCCACCCCGGAAGAGGTGCGCCGCGTGTTCCGGCGCTCGCGCATCATCGGCCGGCGCTTCCGGCTGGTGCATGTCATGTTCGGCGAAGAAACGGTGGAAGTTTCCACGTTCCGCCGCATGGTGGACGCCGAAGAGGCGGAAACCGACGAGCATGGCCGCCTGCTGCGGGATAACGAATTCGGCGACCAGGAGCAGGATGCCGCGCGCCGCGATTTCACCGCCAACGCACTGTTTTACGATCCCGCCACCCAGGAAATCTACGACTACCACGATGGCTACGCCGATATCCGCGCCAATACCCTGCGCATGATAGGAGACCCGCAGGTGCGCTACCGCGAGGACCCGGTGCGCATGCTGCGTGCGGTGCGGCTGTCCTCCAAGCTGGGCATGACGCTGGATCGCGCGACGGCCGCGCCCATCGGCCGGCTGAAGGGCCTGCTGGATAATGTGCCGCAGGCGCGGCTCCTGGACGAGATGCTGAAGATGCTGCTTTCCGGCCATGCCGTCGAAGGCGTCAAGAAGCTGCGCGCCATGGGCCTGCACCAAGGCCTGTTGCCCATGCTGGACGTGATCCTGGAACAGCCGCTGGGCGAGAAGTTCATCATGCTCGCGCTGAAGAATACCGACCAGCGCATCCGCGAGGACAAGCCGACCTCGCCGGCGTTCCTGTTTGCGGCGCTGCTGTGGCACGAAGTGCTGGCGGCGTGGAAGGCGCGCCAGGAGGCGGGCGAGCGCCCGATCCCGGCATTGCACAGCGCAATGGACGACGTGCTCGACCGCCAGCGCGAACAGCTCGCCATTCCGCGCCGCTACGATGCCGTGATGAAGGACGTCTGGGCCAGCCAGCCTCGGCTGGAACAGCGCAGCGGGCAGCGCCCCTACCGCATGCTGGAATTCCCGCGCTTTCGCGCGGCCTACGATTTCCTGCTGCTGCGCTGCGAAAGCGGGGAAATTGCGGCCGAGCTCGGCCTGTGGTGGGATGAGTTCCAGAATGCGTCCGACGCGCGCCGGGCTGAAATGCTGCAACCGGAAACCGGGGGCGGTCCGAAAAAGCGCCGCCGCCGGCGCAAGAAGAAGCCGGCGGCCGAAGAAGCGGAGCCGGCCGGCGAATGACCGGGGCGGCGTTCCGGCAGCGCGCCTGTATGAACGGCGTGATGGTGGCGGTTTGATATGGCGATGCAGACAGCATTCATCGGCCTGGGCAGCAACCTGAAAGAGCCGCGTGCACAGGTGCTGCACGCGATCGAGGCGCTGGGACGCATGCCGCACACGCGGCTGCTGGCCCGCTCGTCGCTGTGGCGCAGCGCGCCGGTCGGCTACCTCGACCAGCCGGATTTCATCAACGCCGTGGTCAAGCTGGAGACCGGGCTTGCGCCGCGCGCGTTGCTCGATGCCTTGCTGGCGCTGGAACATGACAATGGCCGCACCCGCGAATTTCGCAATGCGCCACGCACCCTCGACCTTGATCTGCTGCTGTACGGTGACCTGCGCCACCACGAGCACGGCCTGACGGTGCCGCATCCGCAGATGCACCTGCGCGCCTTCGTGCTGCTGCCCTTGCTCGAAATCGAGCCCGGGTGCATGATTCCCGGGGTGGGACCGGCGGCCGAGGCGCTGCAGCGCTGCGCCGGACAGGACTTGGAGCAAGTGGCGGATGGTGCTTGAAAAATACCGTTATGTGGTGGTCGAGGGCCCGATAGGCGTCGGCAAGACCAGTCTCGCGCGCCGCCTTGCCGAGTATGCGGGTGCGGCGGCCATGCTGGAAAAGCCCGATGAAAATCCCTTCCTGCCCCGGTTTTACGCCGATCCAGCGCGTCATGCGCTCCCGGTGCAATTGTTCTTCCTGTTTCAGCGCATCAACGAGGTGAGCGAGCTCACCCAGATGGACCTGTTCCAGACGCGTACCGTGGCGGATTACCTGTTCGAGAAGGACGCCCTGTTTGCGCGGCTCAACCTGAATGATGATGAATTCACGCTCTACCAGAATGTCTACCGTCAGCTCGCGCCGCAGGCGCCGGCGCCGGACCTGGTGATCTACCTGCAAGCGCCTACGGACAAGCTGTATGAACGCGTCAGGCAGCGCGGCATAGGGTACGAACAGATGATCGCGGAAAACTATCTGGAACGGCTGTCCCGCGGATACCGCGACTTCTTCCATCATTACGAAGATGCGCCGGTCCTGGTCGTCAACTGCGAAAACCTGAATTTCGTGGATAATGACGAACACTTCGAGCTGCTGCTGGCCCGGATAGGCGGGATGCGCGGCCAGCGGGAGTTCTTCAGCATGGGCAATTAGCCTGGAGAGGCGTCCGAAACATGAGAACCACATTGACCACATTGCGGGAGATGTACGGCAAAGGCGAGAGGATCGCCGTGCTGACCTGCTACGACGCGAGCTTTGCGGGAGTGCTCGAGGAAGCCGGCGTGGATATGCTGCTGGTCGGCGATTCGCTCGGCATGGTGCTGCAGGGCCACGACACCACGCTGCCCGTCACCCTGGAGCAGATGGTCTACCACACGGCTTGTGTTGCGCGCGGCTCGCAGCGCGCGGTGATCGTCGCCGACATGCCGTTCGGCACCTCCCAGGTCAGTCCCGAACAGACCTTCGAACATGCCGCGCGCCTCATGGCGGCGGGCGCGCAGTTGGTGAAGCTGGAAGGCGGCGCGGTCATGGCGCAGACCATTTCCTTTCTGGCGCAGCGCGGGATCCCGGTGTTTGCCCACATCGGGCTCACGCCGCAGTCGGTGCACCAGATGGGAGGCTACCGCGTCCAGGGCAAGGGCAAGACCGCGGCCGAGCAGGTTCTGCAGGATGCGCTCGCGGTGGAGCGAGCGGGCGCCAGCATGCTGCTGCTGGAAGGGCTGCCCGCGGCGCTGGCGGAAAAAATTACGGGCAGCGTTTCCATTCCCACCATAGGCATAGGCGCTGGTCCGGGCTGCTCCGGCCAGGTACTGGTCGTATATGACATGCTGGGCATTTATCCTGGCAAGAAGCCGCGCTTCGTCAAGGACTTCATGCAGGGCGCCGGATCCATCGCCGAGGCCGTCGCGGGCTACGTGCGCGAAGTGAAGGCCGGCACCTTTCCGGATGCGGCGCACAGTTTCTGAGCGGTACGACCGTCCACGATCAAGAGGTTACTCCATGAAATACCTGTCCGCCTTTCTTGTGACCATGGTGTTTGCGATTGCCGGCGGCGCATCCTGGGCGCAGCCGCCGGCCGCCAGCGCAGAGGATAAGCCCGTGCTGCGCGAGGCATTCACGCTGCGGCTCGAGCTGCCGGACGGCAAGAATTACGAAGAGAATTTCACCCGCCGCATACCCTATGTATACAACAACGCAGCCTACATGTTCGCGGGGGAATCATTCGGGCTCGAGGCGCGCATCGCGCACGGCGAAATCGCCGGCATCAGCTACCGCAAGCACGGTGCCGGCGCGGATGTGGAACTGCAGTTCCGGCAATTCGTGACCAAGAGCGGTCTGCCGATCATGATGCTCATGATCAAGAACAACCTCGACAAGAAGCTGTACATGACTGCAGAGATCTCCACGCCCGGCGATCCGAATCGCTACCAGACCGACATCCGTCCGATCGCCCCCGGCCAGGCCGACTATGAAACATGGGCGCGGCCCATCATAGAACTCAAGCTTTTCCAGTTGCGCTTCAATGCGCAGCGCAGCTACTGAGCGCGGCTGCGCCGACGCCATGGAGACGATTTCTTCCGCTGCGGCATTGCGCCAACGGTTTCTCAGGGAGGGCGCCATAGCCTTTGTGCCCACCATGGGCAATCTGCATGCCGGCCACCTGGAACTGGTGCGCATCGCGCGCGAGCAGGGCGGGTGCGTTGTGGTGAGCATCTTCGTCAATCCGCTGCAGTTCGGACCGGGCGAGGACTTTGACGAGTATCCGCGCACCCTGGCGGCGGACTGCGAAAAACTGGCGGGTCTGGCGGACGTGGTGTTCGCGCCTGCCGTCGCCGAGATGTATCCGGAGCAGCAGACCCTGTTCGTCGAGCCCCCGCCGATGGCGAACGATTTGTGCGGCGCCTTCCGTCCCGGCCATTTTCGAGGGATGGCGACCGTGGTGCTCAAGCTGTTCAATCTGGTGCAGCCCCAAGTGGCTGTGTTCGGCAAGAAGGACTACCAGCAACTGGCCATCATCCGGCAGATGGTGACGCAGTTCAACCTGCCCATCGCCATCGTGGGCGCGGAAACCGCGCGCGCGCCCGACGGCCTGGCGCTGAGTTCGCGCAACCAGTACCTGAGCGCGGCGGAACGCGCCGAGGCACCGCGCCTCTACCGGACGCTGCAGGAGGCGGGCCGAAGGCTGCAGGCCGGCGAAAAAAATCTTGAACAAATTCAGGCGCAAGCGGTCAAACAGCTTGAAAGCAACGGCTGGACGGGCGAATATGTCGCCATACGCAGCCAGCAAGGGCTGGCAGTCCCGGCAGGGGGCGAGCAGAACCTGGTGATCCTGGCGGCGGCCCGGCTGGGCGCCACCCGGCTGATCGATAATATTGAAGTTTGTCTTCAGCCTCAGGCACCTATATAATGCCGGTCCGTTTCAGGAGGTGGCTTCATGCAACGCATCATGCTCAAATCTAAATTGCACCGTGTGCGCGTCACGCAGTCCGAACTGCATTACGAGGGTTCGTGCGCGATCGACGAGGATTTGCTGGATGCCGCCGACATCAGGGAATACCAGCAGATCGACATCTACAACGTCACGAACGGCGAGCGTTTCACCACCTATGCCATCCGCGGCCAGCGCGGCTCCGGCATGATCTCGGTGAACGGCGCGGCGGCGCACAAGGCGAACCCCGGCGACATCCTGATCATTGCCACTTACGCGATGTATTCCGAACTGGAATTGCAGAAATTCCATCCCCAGCTCGTGTACGTGGACGAGCACAATCGAATCGTCAACAAGCGCGAATTTATCCCCGCCCAGGCGGCATAGCACATAAATCTGCTGCGCGAACCGCTGTCGGGGTTGCGCGGTGCCCGGCATCCGGGGCCGCGAAGCGGCAGACTTGAGTACATTCCGGTGCCTGCGCGCCGCGCGCCCCCCGATAGCGGCCCGCTCGTGATGATTTCTGCAGGCATTACGGTATCAGGTCGAGTTCTGATGTGCAGAGTGTTCGGTGCAAATTATTTCAACTGCCCGCGCTCGATGCTTATTCCCACCATCTTGCTGTCGCGTATCGCCTGCGGCTTGGCGACGCTGACCTTCACCCAGGGCGCGCGAAAGTCGTCGAGCAGGATCTGCGCGATGTGTTCGGCCAGCGCTTCCAGCAGGTTGAAGTGGCGGCTTTGCAACACATCCCGGATGTGGGCGATGATTTTTGCGTAATCGAGCGCGTCGGCGATGTCGTCGCTGTGGCAGGCGCGGCTGTTGGGCAAACCGATCTCGAGGTCGATTTGCAGGGTTTGCGGCACGCGCTTTTCCCATTCGTAGATGCCGATGAGGGTCTCGACCCTGATCTCCCGCAAAAATATGATGTCCATTACAGTTCGTCAGAAAAAGGCGTAAAATCCCGCCGCACCAGACATTTTACGGGAATACAGAAGATGACGGCTCTGCTTTTTGTGGTGGGTGCATACCTGCTGGGCTCCATTCCGTTCGCCATTGTGGCGAGCAAGGCGCTCCGCTTGCCCGACCCCCGTACTTACGGCTCGAACAACCCCGGCGCGACCAATGTGCTGCGCACCGGCAACAAGCAGGCCGCCATATTGACCCTCGCCGGCGACGTGATCAAGGGCGTGGTCGCTGTTCTGCTCGCGCGGCATTTCTTCGTCGGCGAGCAGTGGGTGGTATTCCTGGTCGCCGTGGCGGTATTTCTCGGCCATGTGTTTTCGGTCTTCCTGCACTTCAAGGGCGGCAAGGGCGTGGCCACCGCGCTGGGCGTGCTGCTTGCATTGAACTGGGTCATGGGTCTGGTGGCGCTCGGCATCTGGCTGGCGGTCGCGGCCATATTCCGCTATTCGTCGGTGGCGGCACTCGCCGCAGCCCTGGGCGCCTCGATTTTCGCGCTGCTTTCCAGCTCCATGCCCAATCCCTATGTCCTTGCTGCGGTGGTGATGGCCGGCCTGCTGATCTGGCGCCATACTTCCAACATCAAGAACCTGATTGCCGGGACCGAAACACGGATCGGCGGCGGTAAGCGCGGCAGCGAGGAAGAGGACGACGCGTAACCGCCGCGCCCGGTTCCGCTAACCGGCGGCCAGCGTCTGCAAATCCCAGCGCGGCTTGACGTCGAAACGGCAGCCCGCGGGATTTCCGCTTTTCGCTTCCCCCTGCATCAGCCGCAATGCGCCTGCGAAGGCAATCATCGCCCCGTTGTCGGTGCAAAATTCCAGTTCCGGATAAAACACGCGGAAGCCCTGGTCCGTCGCGGCACGGTCGAGCTGCGCGCGTAACTGCCGGTTCGCGCCCACACCTCCCGCGACGACCAGTTGCTGTAGCCCCGTCTGGCGGATGGCCGCCGCCGCCTTCCCGGCGAGTACGTCGACGATGGCGGCCTGCGTTTCGTGCGCGATGTCCGCTCGGGTTTGCGCATCCATGGCCCCGTCAAAGGCATGTTGCCGCACCAGGGTGAGCACCGCCGTCTTCAGTCCGCTGAAGCTGAATTCCAGATCGCCGCTGTGCAGCATGGGGCGCGGCAGCTTGAAGCGGCCGGGCCGGCCCTTCTGCGCCAGCGCTGAGAGTGCTGCCCCGCCGGGATAGCCCAGGCCGAGTAGCTTTGCACTCTTGTCGAAAGCCTCGCCCGCCGCGTCGTCCAGCGTTTCCCCGAGCAGGGTGTAGCGCCCCACGCCGTCCACGCGCATCAATTGGGTGTGGCCGCCGGAGACGAGCAAGGCGACGAAGGGAAACGACGGCGCGGGGCGGGACAGCAGCGGTGAAAGCAGATGGCCTTCCAGGTGGTGGACGGGCAGGGCGGGAATATCCAGCGCATAGGCAAGCGCGCACGCAATTCCTGCGCCTACCAGCAGCGCGCCGGACAGCCCCGGCCCCTGGGTGTAGGCGATGGCGTCCACTTCATTCAGTGCGCACCCGGCTTTTTCCATCACTTCGCGGATCAGCGGCAGCACGCGCCGGATATGGTCGCGCGAAGCCAGTTCGGGCACCACGCCGCCGTACTCGTTGTGGAGCGCGATCTGAGTATGCAGGGCGTGCGCCAGCAGCCCATGGTCCAGATGGTATAGCGCGATGCCGGTCTCGTCGCACGAGGTTTCGATGCCGAGGATCAGTTTCATCGGAAGGCGGGAGCGGGTTGCATAGCGCCGAATTGTAGCGGGTTTGACCTGCGCCCGGCGCGCGCCATGGTAAAATGCCCAAAATTTCAGCGTTCATAAAAATACAGGCGTCATAACCTATCCTCCAGTCATGGTTCAGCGGCATCCGCCGGGTGCGGGGCTGGCTGGGCGGTATATCCCATTTGATTTTCCGAAGCCAGCATGTCCGACATACTGAAAAAAATCCTTGCGGTCAAAGCGCAGGAAGTCGCTGCCGCTAAACCCAAAATTCCCCTGCCGCAGCTGCGCGCGCAGGCCGACAACGCGCCCCACGTGCGCGATTTCACGGCCGCGATACGCGACAAGATCAGGGCGGGGCTACCCGCCGTTATCGCAGAGGTCAAGAAGGCCAGTCCCAGCAAGGGGGTGCTGCGCGAGGATTTCCGTCCCGCGGAAATTGCCGCGAGCTATGCGGCGCATGGCGCAGCCTGCCTCTCCGTGCTGACCGATGAGCAGTTCTTCCAGGGGTCCGCGGCATATCTGCAGCAAGCGCGCGCAGCATGCGCATTGCCCGTACTGCGGAAGGATTTCATCGTGGACCCGTATCAGATCTACCAGTCGCGTGCGATGGGTGCGGACGCGATCCTGCTGATCGCCGCAGCACTCAGTCTGTCGCAGCTCAAGGAGTTCGAGGCGCTCGCGCACAGCCTGAACATGAGCGTGCTGGTCGAGGTGCACGATGCCCAGGAACTCGAATTGGCCCTGCAACTGGAGACCCCCCTGATCGGCGTCAACAACCGCAACCTGCGCACCTTCGACGTCAGCCTGCAAACCACCCTCGACCTGCTGCCGCGCATCGCCAAGGCCGAGCAGGGCTATGGGTGGCGCATCGTCGTGACCGAAAGCGGAATCGTCCAGCCTGCAGATGTCGCATTGATGCGTGAGCACGCAGTGCACGCCTTCCTCGTCGGCGAGGCCTTCATGCGTGCCCCCGATCCGGGTGTGGAAATGACGCGCCTGTTTTCCTTCTCTCCCTGATTGCCGTTGTGCAAAAGCAACGCGCAATGTGAAATTTTTATTACAGCCCCGGTAATTCGCGCTTCTTGAGGCACAATCCACGCCGAATTCTCGATGAGGGAACCCACTAGGTTCTCCATGAGGGAATTTTTTCGGGCCGGCCACCATGGCCGGCGGCTTGTAGAACGAATCAGGCTTATAATTCAAGGAGTTTGCTATAATGAAAAGGTCGCTTATTGCAGTTGCAGTTCTGGGTGCGTTCGCGGGGGCGGCGCACGCGGATGACCAGAAAAACCAGACCGTCGTGTACGGCGTGATCGACGCTGCTGTTCGCTATTCCACCAACGCGTTGTATAGCCCCACCACGGGCACCGCCAGCAGCTACACCGGCATGTCCCAAGGCCTGTTTAACGGTTCGCGTTTCGGCGTGAAGGGCACCGAAGACCTGGGCAACGGCAGCACCAAGGCGATTTATGACCTGGAAGCCGGCCTCGTGCTTGGCACCGGCGCTTCCGACCAGCAAGGCCAATTGTTCGGCCGTCAGGCATGGGCAGGCTTGGCCGATGATACCTACGGTTCTTTCACGGTTGGCCGCCAGTATGGCAACTTCTCCGGCGCGATCGGTACCGGTGACGTGTTCGGCGAACTGCACGGCAATGAAGTGTACGGCGGCGGCGCGGGCTGGGTTAACGGCGCAGCTTCTCCCAACGAGGGCGACGTTGCTTCCGAAAACGGTTTCATGTACAGCATGATGGGGTACCGCTGGGATAACTCCCTGCTGTATGCAAACAAAGTCGGCCCGGTGAAGTTCTCGCTGATGCACTCTTTCCAGGGTCAAACCAGCAACACCACCTCCGGCAACGCCTCGACCATGAACTCTGTCGCGCTGGGCTACGTCAGCGATGACCTGAACGTGACCGTGGGCTACCAGAAGGAAACCGACGCTCAAGCTAACGCCAACTCCAACGGCACCGCGGCAACTCATACCGACATCGGCTTCGGTGCGAACTACCAGTATGGCGACAAGGCCGAGTTCGGCGGCCGCAACGGCGTGTATGGCTACTACATGGATTCCAAGTTCGACGCTGGCTTTACCCGCGTCGGCCTGGGCACCAATAGCGAGTTCTCCTTCAACACAACCAGCAACGCCCTGCTTTCCGCACGCCAAGACAAGGTGCTGTCGGTTTCGACCAACTACTACGTGACGCCGCGTACCAACGTGATCGTTGGCTACTACCACGACACCGCCTCCAACGTGCTGGCAACCAGCCAGACGGCGGCCGTGGCAGCATCGGGCGGCACCGGCGGTTCGCGTAACGGCATCCTGGCCGTGGCGGACTACTACTTCTCGAAGAACACCGACACCTACGTGATGGCCGCCCACACCACCTTCAAGGGCGCCCTGATCGGCAACTCCAACGGCGGTCTGGCTGACGGCGCCGGTGCAGGTGTTGGTCCTTCCAGCACCAGCACCGTGATGCTGGGCATGCGTCACCGCTTCTAATCGGCCGCAAGGTCGATCGGAACAAAGCGCCCTTCGGGGCGCTTTTTTGTTTCCCGGCAGCAGGTTGCTGCATGAAATTTTGTTCATCTGGCGCGCGCCGCAATATGCTATTTTAAAGACGCGGCATAATGCGGCGATTCGTTTATACGCGGGGAGGCCGATGGCGAGGATACTGGCAATCGAGGATGATGAAACCACGGCACGCGAGATCATGGACGAACTGGGCAGCCACGGTTTCGACGTGGAATGGGCCAGCGATGGCCGGGCCGGGCTCGAGCGTGCGCTCAACGGCAAGTATGACCTGATCACCCTGGACCGGATGCTGCCTTCCATGGACGGGCTGACTGTGGTCAGCGAGCTGCGGGCGCAGCACGTCGATACCCCGGTGCTGATGATCAGCGCGCTGAGCGACGTGGACGAGCGCATAGACGGCCTGCGCGCCGGCGGCGACGACTATCTCGTGAAGCCCTTCGCTTCGGAAGAAATGGCGGCGCGCGTGGAGGTGCTGTTGCGCCGCCGCGCCCGATCCGAACGGCAGACCACGCTGCGCGTGGCAGACCTCGAACTGGACCTCATGCAGCGGCGCGCCACCCGGGCCGGGGTGGTGCTGGACCTGATGCCCACGGAATTTCGCCTGCTCGAGTACATGATGCGCAACTACGGGCAGACCGTCACCCGCAACATGCTGTTCGAGTCGGTATGGGGCTATCATTTCGACCCGGGCACCAACATCATCGACGTCCATATCGGACGCCTGCGCCGCAAGGTGGATACGCCGGGCCTGCCGCCGCTCATCCACACCGTGCGCGGATCGGGGTACATGCTGAGTGAAAGTTACTGAATTCTCCCGCACGGTCGCCTTCCGGCTGACCCTGTTCTACAGCCTGCTGTTCGCGTTCTGTGTGGTCATGCTGCTGGGGTTTGTGTACTGGCAGACCGCGGCGGAGATGACGCGCCGTGTGGATCAGGCCCTTTTCCTGGAAAAGAACCGGCTGGCGGCGGTGAGCGCCGGCCAACTGCCGCAGGAGATCGCAAAGAGCGTGCGGCGGGACCGCCGCCACATCTATTATTACGGCCTGTTCTCCGCCGACGGGCACCTCATCGCCGGCAACATCCCGGACTTTCCGGAGGAGTTGCCCGTGGACGGCAAGGTATATGCCATCACGCTAGACGCTAACGACATACAGCCCGCGCCGTTTCGGGCGCGCATGCTTGCCCTGCGGCTGGATTACGGATACCGGCTGCTGATCGGTCACGACGTGCAGCAACTCACCGAGTTCGGCGAGATCATGCGTCGTGCGCTGCTCTGGGGTGGCCTGCTGACCATCCTCATCGGGCTGGCGTTCGGCTTTGCATTCAGCTTCCGTCCGCTGCGGCGGGTCAAGCAGATCCAGCAGGCTTGCGAATTCATCATGCGCGGCAATATCAGGGAAAGACTGCCGGTCAGCAATCAGCGCGACGAACTCGATACGCTGGCGGTAACCGTCAACCGCATGCTGGACGAGATCGAGCGCCTGATGTCGGAGATCAAGCACGTAGGCGACAACATCGCACACGACCTGCGCACCCCGCTTACCCGGCTCAGGGCGGTGCTATATCGGTTGCAGCAGCAGATGGCGGAGGACTCGGCCCAGCGCGGGATGGTGGACCAGGTAATTGCCGAGGTCGATTCCCTGCTGCAGCGCTTCCGCGCGCTGCTGCGCATCTCGGAGATAGAAAGTAACCAGCGGCGCGCCGGGTTCAAGGAGCTCCAGCTTCAGGACATCGTGACGCAAGCCGTCAATTTCATCGAACCGCTGGCCGAAGACCACTCGATAGCCCTTTCCATGTCGGGCGTGTCCGGCCTGTCCGTCGAAGGGGACAGCGAACTGCTGTTCGAGGCGGTCGTCAACCTGCTCGACAATGCGATCAAATTCACGCCGGCGGGCGGCAAGGTGGACGTACGCGTGTCGCAAGGCGCGCAGGGGCCGGAGATCGAAATCGCCGACAATGGCATCGGCATCAGCGAAAACGAACGCGCCGCCGTCCTGAACCGCTTCTACCGCAGCGGAAGCGCGCACCATGTATCAGGATTCGGGTTGGGCTTGAGTATCGTCATGGCCATCATCGAGTTGCACGACTTCGGTTTTGAATTCGGCAATGCCAACCCCGGTACACGCGTTATCCTGCACTGCTGGCGGCAGCACGCTGTATGACCCGCCCCTCGGGTGTTCCCCGATGCCGCGGGGATTATTAAATTTTGTTCATCTTGGATGTTTCACCGGCGCCTTGGCTACAATTCGGGGCTGCCGGAAAGCCCCTGTCACCCCACTGATGGCTTTCCATACGGAATACGTTTTCGGAGTGCGCCTGCATGTTATGGATCGTCCGGGTCGCGTTACACCGCCCCTACACTTTTATTGTCCTCGCGCTACTGATTTTGATTATTGGCCCGCTGGTGTACATGACCATGCGGACCGATATTTTCCCCGACATCAAGGTGCCGGTGGTCAGCGCCGTGTGGACATACAACGGCATGCCGCCGGCCGATATGTCCAGCCGCATCATTACGTACTACGAGCGGCAACTCAGTACCACGGTGAACGACATCGAGCATATCGAATCGCAGTCGCTCCCCGGTGTCGCGGTGGTCAAGATATTCTTCCAGCCGAACGTCAACATCAATGCAGCCGTCGCCCAGGTCACCGCACTGTCGCAGACCGTGGTCAAGCGCCTGCCGCCCGGCATCACCCCGCCGCTGATCCTGAGTTATAACGCCTCCAGCGTGCCTGTGCTGCAACTTGCGCTTTCCAGCGACACGCTACTCGACAACCAGCTTTTCGACCTTTCCAACAACTTCATCCGCCCGCAGCTCGCGCAAGTGGAGGGCGCCGCGGTGCCTTCCCCCTACGGCGGCAAAAACCGCGAAATGATGATTGACCTCGACATGCAGGCGTTGCGGTCGAAGGGGCTGACGCCGTCGGACGTGAGCACCGCGATCCTGAAGCAGAACCTCGTTCTTCCCGCGGGAACGGAGAAGATCGGCGAGTTCGAGTACAACGTCATGCTCAACGCCAGCCCCAAGGTGCTGGATAACCTGAACGATCTTCCGATCAAGGCCGTGAACGGCACTGTCGTCCTCCTCCGCGACGTGGCGCATGTGCGCGACGGCTACGCACCGCAGCAGAATATCGTGCGGGTGAACGGGCGCCACTCCGTGCTGACCACCGTGCAGAAGAACGGCGCTGCCTCCACCCTGGACATCATCAACCATGTCAAGAAACTGCTCCCGCGCATCGAGGCCGGCGCGCCGCCCGGGCTGAACGTCAAGCTTGTCGGAGACCAGTCCATGTTCGTCAAGGGCGCAGTGAACGGCGTCATCCGGGAAGGCGTGATTGCAGCGGCACTGACGGGCCTGATGATCCTGCTCTTCCTGGGCAGCTGGCGGTCGACGCTGATCATCACCGTTTCCATTCCGCTCGCAATCCTGTCGGCCATCATTGCGCTGTCCGCATTCGGCCAGACCATCAACATCATGACGCTGGGCGGCCTGGCGCTCGCCGTGGGTATCCTGGTGGACGATGCGACCGTCACCATCGAGAACATGAACTGGCACCTCGAGAAGGGCAAGCATGTGGAGGCATCCATCATGGACGGCGCCCGCCAGATTGTGGTGCCCGCCTTCGTGTCGCTGCTGTGCATCTGCATCGTGTTCATACCGATGTTCTTCCTGACCGGCGTCGCCAAGTACCTGTTCATACCGCTTGCCGAGGCGGTGATCTTCTCCATGATCGCCTCCTTCGTGCTGTCCCGTACGCTGGTCCCGACGCTGGCCAAGTACCTGCTGCGAGCCCACCCCCAGACGCACCATGCGGGCGAACACGTCGAAGGCGCGGTGGGAACCGACCACCACGCAAAGCCTGCTACCCGCAATCCGCTGATCCGGTTCCAGTACGGGTTCGAGCAGCGCTTCACCAAGATTCGCGACGGCTACCGGGAGCTGCTGCTGATTGCGCTCTCGTATCGCAAGGTGTTCATCGCGGGCTTCATGGGGTTCATCATCCTCTCCTTCGCGCTCGTTCCCTTTCTGGGGCAGAACTTCTTCCCGGCCGTGGATGCCGGCCAGATCAAGCTGCATATCCGCGCGCAGACGGGCACGCGCATTGAGGAAACCGCGCGTCTGTGTGACGAGGTCGAGCGCAAGATCCGGAACTACATTCCCCAGAGCGAGATCAAGAGCGTTGTGGACAACATCGGGCTGCCGGTAAGCGGCATCAACCTGACCTACAGCAACTCGTCTCCCATCGGGCCGGGCGATGCCGACATTCTGATCTCGCTCAACGAAGGACACCGTCCCACGGACGAGTACGTCCACGCCCTGCGCAGGATGCTGCCCGACGATTTTCCCGGGGTTTCGTTCGCCTTCCTGCCTGCGGACATTGTCAGCCAGATCCTGAATTTCGGCATGCCCGCGCCCATCGACGTGCAGGTGGTAGGTTTCAAACGCCAGGCGGACCGGGAATACGCGGACGAGGTGATGGCGCGACTCAAGAAGATTTCGGGCCTCGCGGACCTGCGCGTCCAGCAGGCATTCAACCAGCCAGAACTCCACGTGGATGTCGACCGAACCCGCGCGCGTGAAGTCGGACTGTCTCAGCGCGACGTGGCGAACAACCTGCTTGTTGCGCTCTCCGGCAGCGCGCAGACCGCACCGAACTTCTGGGTGAACCCCGGCAACAAGGTGTCCTATCCGCTGGTCGTGCAAACGCCGCAGCCGAGGCTCCAATCGATCAACGACCTGCAGAATATTCCGGTCATGCAGGGCGCGGATGGCACGCCCGTGCTGTTGGGCACCGTGGCCGCCGTCACGCGCGGACAGGGCGAGGCCGTCGTGTCGCACTACGATGTGCAGCCCACGATCGACATCTACGGCACCACCGAGTCGCGCGATCTCGGCAGCGTCGCGCATGACATCAATGCGGTGCTGAAGGAGACGGCCAAGGATGTGCCCAAGGGCTCGTTCGTTGTCATGCGCGGCCAGGTGCAGGCCATGGACGAGTCTTATCATGGCTTGCTGTTCGGCCTGCTTGGCGCGTCCGTGCTCATCTATCTGCTGATCGTAGTCAACTTCCAGTCGTGGTTGGACCCGTTCGTGATCATCACCGCGCTTCCCGCGGCGCTGGCGGGCATTGTGTGGATGCTGTTTGCGACCAATACCACGCTTTCCGTGCCTGCGCTGATCGGCTCCATCATGTGCATGGGTGTGGCGACCGCGAACAGCATTCTGGTCGTCAGCTTCGCGCGTGAACGCCTGCATGAGGGCGACAGCGGGTTTACCGCCGCCCTTGAGGCCGGATATATCCGCTTCCGTCCGGTGCTGATGACGGCGCTGGCAATGGTGATCGGCATGGCCCCCATGGCGCTGGGCCTGGGCGAGGGCGGCGAGCAGAACGCGCCGCTGGGCCGGGCGGTCATCGGCGGCCTGGCGTTCGCCACCTGCTCGACCCTGTTCTTCGTGCCCGTCATTTTCAGCCTGGTTCACAGGACTCATGGCAAAACGCATCACCCGGAGCAGGATTCCTCCGGGTCAAATTCTCAGATTGTGGAGCAAGGATAATGTCGGATCATCTCCCCCAACCTTCGGTATCGCCGCGCCTGCGCCGGGCAGGCGTGATTATGGCCGTGATTGTCATTTTCGTGGCTGTCTCGGGGCTCATCGTGCGTTACCGGCACGCGCGTGCGCTTGATGAGGACGTGGCGCAGCGCCACGACACCGTCAAGGTCATTTATCCCGAACCGGGGCCGGCCCAGGATGAATTGCTGTTGCCCGGCGACGTGCGCGCGAACATCGATGCGCCCATCTATGCCCGGGTCAACGGCTATCTCAAATACTGGCGCACTGACATCGGCACCAGGGTAAAGAAGGGCCAGCTCCTGGGAGAGGTGGAGACGCCCGAACTCGACCAGGACACCGAGCGTGCCCGCGCGGATGTTTCCATGGATGAGGCGAACTGGGAGATTGCCCAGGTAACCGCGAAACGCTACCAGGACCTGCTTGCCTCTGATTCGGTCTCGCGCCAGGAAGTGGACGAAAAGGTGGCGGACGCCAAGGCCAAGGCCGACATCCTGAATGCGGCGCGCGCCAACCTGCAGGCCTTGCTCGCGCAGCTATCCTTCAAGCGCATCGTTGCTCCTTTCGCCGGCGTCGTGTCCGAGCGCAATACCGACGTCGGCAAACTGATCTCATCCGGGCAGAACAGCGGCCAGCCGCTGTTTCGCGTGGTCGATACCAGCCGGTTGCGTGTCTACGTCGCGACCCCGCAGAACTACGCGCACATGATTGCGTCCGGCATGACCGTCAAGGTGACATTCCCGGAACTGCCGGGTCAGCAATTCGACGGCACCGTGGTCGGCACGTCCGACGCCATTCGCGTGGCCTCGCGCACCTCGACCGTGGAGATCCTGCTCGACAACAAGGACGGCAAGCTGCTGCCGGGCGCCTATGCCCAGGTGCATTTCGACCTGCACATGCAAGGGGGCAGGTACCGGGTGCCGGTGAGCGCACTGCTGTTCCGCCGCAATGGACTGCAGGTGGCGACCGTCGGGCCGGATAACAAGGTCATGCTGAAGGACATTGTCGTTGCCGTCGATCTTGGCCGCAAGGTGGAAGTCGCCAGCGGCATCGATGCCAACGACATGATCATCGACAGTCCGTCGGATTCCATCGAGCAAGGCGATGCCGTGCGCATCAAGAACGCCCCGGCGAAGCCGGAGCCCCGGGACGGCGGGAACCGGTCATGAGTACGCGTCGCCTGTCGTTGCTGGCGTGCTGCGTGGCCCTGCTGGCGGGATGTTCGGAAGCGCCTGTATACAAGGTCCCGAAAATTCCCGAGCCCGCCGCCTACAAGGGTGATACGGCAATCTGGCAACCGGGAAAACCCGCGGATGACCGGCCGCGCGGCGACTGGTGGCGGGAATACAAGGATCCATCGCTGGATGATCTCGTGTCGCGCCTGGACCGTGCCAACCCGGACCTGGCCGCTGCGCTTGGCCATTTCGAGGAAGCAACGGCCTACGCCGCGCAGGCGCGCTCGGGCTATTTCCCCACGGTGTCCGCCGCCGCCGCTGCCACGCGAAACAGCCAGTCGCTGGGCTACAAGTCCATCATGCACCGCAGCCAGCCCAACTATTACAATGACAACGTCGCGGGCCTGATCGCGAACTACGAGGTGGACCTCTGGGGCCGTGTTCGCAACCAGGTGGCGGCCGGCGAGGCGGGCGCACAGGCGGCGGCGGCCGAGCTCGAATCCGTGCATCTCAGCCTGCGCGTGCAACTGGTCAATGACTACCTGATGTTGCGCATGCTGGATGCGCAGTCCAAGCTGATGCAAGGTGAACTCGCCGCCTACGGCAAGGCTCTGCAATTGACGCAGAACCGCTTCAAGGGCGGCATCGATTCGCGCCTGGCCGTGTCGCGGGCGCAGGTGCAGCTTGAAACCGCCCAGGCCA